>JAPPOR010000650.1 GCA_028817905.1 Myxococcales bacterium | reverse complement strand
TGTCAGGAGCAGGCCATCACCTTAGCAGCTGGTCCAGAATTCGGGGTCCACCTCTCACGTCGAGGCCGATAACGACCACCGTGGCACCCAGGCCCAGCGAGACTCCGAGGACCGACCCGACCACGAGCTTGGCAACCACGTACTCGCCGAAGCGCAGTGGCGTTACGGCGTAGGCACGGCGCGTGCCGCTCTCCGTCTCATCGAGCATGGAAAAGCCCACGGCCAGGCCTGCCATCAGCAGCACCGAGAACGCCAACAGCGACGCGCCCATCAACCGCACGGGAGGCTGCCTGTCGCCGAGCTCCGCGACCGTGACCTTCGGAGCCTCGGGCGCGCGGAGGATGGCGTGCGCCTCGAGCACCATCTCCGCGAGCTGCGCCACGTAGTCGGCCTCGTTGCCCTCGAGGAGGAGCTCGGTGTGCCTCTCGCCTGGCGCAAAGCCCGGCACGTCGTCCGTCGCCAGCACGCGCTCCACCACCGCGGCGCGCCCGGGGACCCGGGTCCCTTCCGTTACCCGGATACAGCCGGGCGAAGCAGACCAGGTTCTCCATGCCCGAGAGCTTAGGGAAGAGGTTCGGCTGCTCGAACGACACGCCTATGCGGGCGAAAATATCCCTGCCCAGCTGCTGCACTTCGCTTCCGTCGTATCGGATTTCACCCGCCTGGGGTGATAGCAGTCGAATCAGCAGCTTTTGAAGAGTGCTCTTGCCCGCGCCGGTCGGTCCGAGAAAGCCAAAAATCGAGCCGGCTTTCACCTGAAACGTTGCATCGCTTACCGCCGCTGTCTCGGCCCCCGGGTAGCTGAAGTGAAGGTTAGTGGCCTCGATCATGATAGGGGTGCTCTCCCTTGGTCTTCGCGGAGCCTCTACACCTGCTCTGCGCTCTGGCGGCCGACTCTACTTCCGGCCTTCGCCACTGCAACAGCTAGCTGCGCCAAAACCCAGTGTGTCTGCATTCTTCCTGCCGCTGCTCGACCCCGCCGCGGGTAGGATCGTCAACATCACGTCGGCGGCCGGTCCCAACTTTGTGAGCACCTGCAGCCCCGAGCAACAGCGCTTCTTCGTCGATCCCGAGGTTGAGTGGTCCGCACTCGAGGCGCTCATCCACACAAGCGTTGCGATGGGCGATGCCAAGGATGCCTTCGCCGCTGCCGGGTTGGCCGATGGCAGCCCCTACGGCTTCTCGAAGGCCTGCGCGAACAGCTACACGATGCTCCTCGCCCGAACCCACCCCGGGCTGCGCATCAACGCCTGCACACCCGGGTTCATCGAAACGGATCTGACGCGCCCGTTTGCAGAAGCCCAGGGCACATCGCCTGCAGACATGGGGATGAGGCCGCCTTCGGAGGGGGCCCGATCCGCGATGTTTCTGCTCTTCGGCGAACCCGAAGGCAACGGCCGCTACTACGGAAGTGACGCCGTGCGCAGCCCCCTCCACAAGTACCGGGCACCTGGCGATCCAGCCTTCGAGGGCTAGCCCGCATCCATCATCAACTTCGCGGCACGGCGCAGCTCGCCCTGGCAACTGGAGCACGTGGTGGTTCGCGGCGTTGATCGATCGTCCGGGTTAGACCGGGTTGCGCTGGCATAGCTCGTCCCACTTGGTGATGCGATCGTCCTCGCCGAGCATCTCGGTCAGGGCGGTGTGGACGAATCCGCGGTCGAAGGAGGCGCCCTGGACCTGCAGCATGCGCTCCACGTCGATCAGGTCCTTGGGTCGAAAGAACAGCAGCTTGAACACGGAGAGCACTTCGGCCGAATGGACCCACGTCGCTTTGCCAGCGATCGTGGTCGCCACGCGGCGCGCCTCGGCTTCGACGTAGAATGGGATACTGGGCACGAACACATCCACGCGGACCACTCCCGCCATACCGTCGAACATGCCACGACTGCGCACCAGGGCATGGGCCGTACCGCGATCGATCGCTACCCCCGCTGACCCGACGAGGTCGATGACGCGGTCGATGTCTTCGGGTTCGTCCCGCACCCACAGGACCACGTCCACGTCCGCAGTCGCGCGAGGCTCGGACCAGGCCGCCAGTGCGATCGCACCCCCGAAGGCGTAGACCTCGCCGCTGGCCTCGAGCACTTCGATCAGGCGGACGACGACACCGGAGACCGTGTCATCGGTCACAACTGCGCTCCGCCATCAAGCGTGCCCAAAGCGCCAGGGCTTCCGCGCTTCTTGGATGCGGGGCCCGCAGTCGCTCGCGGTCGGGCCGACCCGCCTGGACAGAGTCCATCAAATCGCAGAGCTGAAGGAACAGGTCGAGGCGCTCTGCGGGACTCATCCGCGCGAATCGCTCTGCGTCCGAACCGGGGTCGCTCCCTCCGATGGCTCTTGGGTCCATAATGCTAGCATAGCATGGGGATAAGGCAGGCCACGCCACGTGCGCGGGGGCTTGCCCCGCCGTGCCGTTGGCTCTTCAGGCTGCTGATGGGCGGCGGTCTTCCAGCCGACCATCGAACCGCGCCGCCAGCCTCGAGTCTAGAGGCGGGGTCCCCAGACCTACTCGCGACCGCAGACGAGGCTCCAGTCGATCCCCGGCAGCTCGAACACGCCGACCGCCGGATGGTAGTCCGGGCCAGGGCCGGCATCCATCTGGCGGAATCGAGCGCTGAGGTCCTCCTGCCAGGCGTAGTGATCCGGCAGTGTTTGCTCGCAGGCCGGACCGCCTACGAAGCTCGTCTCAAGACTGTCGACGGCCTGGGAGAAGGTCTCTTGACGAAAGCGCGCCAGGATGGCCCGACCGGACTCGACGGGGGCGACCGAGAAGTTGCCAAGAATCTCGAGGTCCGCGCGCCTCTGTCGGCATGTTTCGTGGGCGGTGCGCTGGCACTCCGCCCAGCACGGCGTGCTTTCGGCGCTGAGCGGGGGGCGCTGTTGCTCGCACATGTCGCAACAACGCTGGCACGGGGGCTCATCCCGGGCGAGATACGCCACGACGCGGTCCCCGGGTTGCGGCGCGTAGGCGCCCATCCCGCAGGGGAGCTTGCCCAGGTAGACGCCGATCACGCGCATACCCGGAGCGGCCTGTCCCTTCTCAAAACTCGATCCGGCACGTTGGGAGCAGCGACCTGACGCGTCTAGCTGGCGACTGGCGCGCAAGCCCCAAGACCCTCGGTCGATCGGGTCGCACGTCGGGGTGGCGCTAGCAACGCTTGGACCCGGATTCGGGACCCGGTGAGATGTGGACCAGGCGATCGACGAACTCATGCCGCGCGGCGGACGTAGCGGTGGTGCAGACCGCCGACCATCGGCAAGGCGACCACGCTGCCGTCCTCGCGGGACTGCCGCTGACGCAGCACGGGCGCGTCCTTGTCGAGCGACAGGTGGGTCCGTGACTCGTGATAGTAGTCGAGGTAGTCACGGACGATGCGTAGCAGGTGACGCTCACCAAGGACAATGACATGGTCAAGGCACTCGCGCCGGAGCGTGCCGATCACGCGCTCAACGTAGGGGCTCTGCCAGGGCGAGCGCGGGGCGATGAGGACCTGCTCGATGTGCATCGCTCGCACCCGGTGAACGAAGTCGGCGCCGTACCCCTGGTCGCGGTCACGAATGACGTACCTGGGCGCCGAATCGTACGGAAACGCTTCGATCATCTGCTGGCCGGTCCATCGAGCCGACGGGTCGGCAGTGACGTTGACGTGCACAATGCGGCGGCGCTCGTGCGCGAGCACCACGAAGACGTACAAGATCGGGACCGTCGCCGTCGGCACCACGAGGAAGTCGATCGAGACGAGATCTTTCGCGTGGTTGAGCAGGAACGTGTGCCAGCTCTGGGACGGCGGCTTGGATCGCCGCGGCATGTATCTCGAGACCGTGGCCTGACCGGCCTCAAATCCGAGCTTCAGCAACTCGCCGTGGATGCGCGGTGCACCCCACGTAGGATTGTCGCGGGCCATCTCGCGAACGAGCTGGCGGACCTCGGCTCCGATCTTCGGGCGCCCAGCCCTTCGCCGGCTCTTCCAGGTCCAGTAGAGCCGGAACCCGGCTCGGTGCCACCGAACGACCGTCTCGGGTTTCACGACGATCAGCGCGTCCCGCCATCGGGACCACAGGCACGACAGGACCGACCAGAATGCACGGTCGACATGGGTCAACTTCGGACGCCTCGTGCCGCGCTTGAGCACCGCGAGTTGCTGGCGCAGCGCCAAATTCTCAAGCGCGAGCGCGTGCTGAGCTCGGAGACCGGCTCGCGCGGCCCTCAGAAAGGCCCAGAAGAGGTCGAGCATGCGCCGAGGGTAGCTCCTGCTGCCCATCTGGAAAACCCCAGGGATTCCGCGGCGGGGACGAGGTTTGGAGGAGGTACAGGTCCCACTTTGGGGAACCCGGCCGATTCGTCGGCCGGGTCTCCTTTGTTTGCGTTGTGGCTTCGGCTGCCACCGACGCTTCCGTCCTGCGGTCCTGCGGTCCTGCGGTCCTGCGCCGAGCCAGCCATACAAGGTTGCGAATCATGACCGCTCGATCGCGCCAATCGTCTCCGCAAATGCCGCTTCCACCGCCGTCGCTTCGGCTTCGTTGAACGCTTGGAACTCCTTGGCGCGCGCGCGCGCCGACAGGCTTCCACCGCTTTGTTCAAGGAAGCGAGCGAGCAGGGCGATCATTCGGTCCGGCATATCCACGACGCGCTGCACGCGCTCCGCGAAGCGGTCGAAGGCATCGAGGTAGGCGACCTCCTGCGGTAGGTCGCGGTCGACGGTTTCTGCCACGCACGCATAGAGATACTCGGCGTGGGCTGTGGCGTCAAAGTAGCGGTAGTAGCGTGCCGTGTCGTTGAGAACCTCGACGTTGTTTTGAGGCGTCGCGCGCCAGTCTATGAAGGGTAGCAGCGGCCCGGAGTAGCTCCGCAGTACGGTGCGGTAGGCATCGATCGAACGCAGGATCGCGGCGCTAACAGGAAAGACAAGGCCTGGCTGCGAGAAGCCGCTAGCGGCGAGGACATGGTGGAAGAGCCAGCGGTGAACGCGTCCATTTCCGTCCTCGAACGGATGGGTGTACACGAAGCCGAACGCCGCGGCGGCGGCAGTGGCGACAGGGTCGACCCCGCCTAGGATCGCGCCGTCGATGTACGCGACGACCCCCTCGAGCAGGCTGCGCAGATCCTCGGCGCGCGCGCTGATGTGCTCGGGCAAGGGCTCGCCAGTACGTCGGTCGTGCTTGCCGACAAAGCCGCCCTCGGTGCGCAGGCCGAGCTTCACGAAGCGCGCGTCGCCGATCACAACCTTTTGCAGCCGTTCGAACTCCGCCACGCTCAACTCCGCGGCGCCTGCTTCGCCGATGATGCGTCCCCAGCGCGCGGCCCGGTCCTGACTCGGCCGTTCGCCTTCGATCGAGAACGAGGCCTTGGAATCGCTTAGGAGCAGGAACGCGGCCGCACGGGCCATGACGTCGGGATGCGTTCGGCCGGCTACCGCGCGTGCTTCGGTAGCGAGGTCGCGTTCCTGATAGGCGCCGATCGTAGCCGTTCGGCGGATCATCGGGCAGAACGCACGGGTGCCTGGCAGGTTGTCGTAGATTCGGTGGCGCGTGGATAGCGTGCCCTGTCGGAGCGCTATCTGTAGCTTGGGGTCGACGGCTGACGCGATGCGAATCCGCCGGGCGTCGGGTAGAGCCAGCTCAGTACCGGTAAGCCATTCGTAGAGGAACCAGATGCGCCGCGCATAGGTCCCCGTCGGCGTGGCACGAACGATTGCGGCAATGTCGTTCGGTGCGACCGCGTCGAAGAGGAACGAAAGGACCGCGAGGTCGACGCCTTCATACTTGAGGGCAAAGACCAAGTGGTTCGGAACCGCGTTAGCCGGCGCATGCCGCGGGCTCAAGAGGCGCCAGGTGTCAGTGGAGCCGGGCGCGTGGCGCTCCGCGATGGCCGCTAGCCGGAGCGGCAGGGGCAGCTTCAGATCGTAGCGGTGGATGAGCGCCGCGTAGCCGGCAGGCGTCGCGCGCTCTGGCAGGGGTCGGCCGTGAAAAACCGTCGCGGGCTGTGAAATCCAGTCTTCCATGGGTCGCTTTCGCGAATTCTTGACTCCACCGATGCGACCCCGGAAGGCCACGAAAAGCAGTTGCGATTCGTGAAAAATAGAGTCTTTTGGAGATTTATCATGAAAAATAGACTCATGAGGTTCTGTTTTGAGAAATTTGTTAATTCACTAGGATCGTTCAGCTTTCCACGACCGGCAGGAGCCGGAGAATGGGCCGGAGTCCAGCCGTTAGCGCCTCGCTAGGTCATGCCAGGAGCGCGATGAATGATCTCTGGTGTGCGATTTCATCAACGATTTCGAGGCTTCCCAACGAGCGTGTTCCCCGTGGGGACGCTGCTCTGGGGAACCCGGCCGATTCGTCGGCCGGGTTCGCGATTCCTTCACTACTTCAATGGCTAGCGGGGGGCTGCCGCGGGCGCGGGGGCCAAGCTTTGACGGCGCATCGCGGTGCGTAACCCCCCCTTACGGGATGTTGCCGGTAAGTGTTGACGAGCCGCGCTTGGGTGCCTCGCTCGCCGTGTCGACAACTGCGATCCCACACGCGGGTGCGCGCACCGTTTCGGGCTCCGCGACCCCGATGGCGCATGCCTGGCTATCGTGGTGTCCGTTTGCGCGAAACCAACGGCCCGCGGGTCCGATGTAGGGCGCATGAACAGAAGATCCAACAAAGCTGTGCCCAGCTCCAGCATGTCGACCGGTGCTGCGTGGAGCCCGCCCCACAACTGGTGTGATCGACGTTGCGAGCGATGCCCGATTGCTTCGACCTGTGGCGTCCACGTCGCTTGTACGCGGCGTCGCGCGGAGCGTGTGGCACGCGGCGACGATCCCGACAGTCCCGAAGCGATTCTTGAAGGGGTAGTACGGACCCTCGAGAGCGCGGTCCGGATGGCAGAGCAGATGGGCCGCGAGGCAGGCATCGAGATCGAGCGGCCGCTGGCGCAGCCGCCGGTCGTGCTCGATGGAGTCCGCGTGCAACGCGTCGGGGAGCGTGTGGCGCGCGCGCTCGCGCAGGTGCACGCGCCTGCAGACGCTACCTCCGAGCCACTCGCCGAGGCGGCCGATGAGACGATCGCACTCTGGTCGCTCTTGGTCGCGAAGGCCGCGCGCGTATTCTCGTACACCGTCGACTTCGACCCGGATATCTGGGCGCGCGACGCTGAGCCGAACCTGTTGCTGATTCAGCGCGTTCGGGATGCCCTGTCGTGCGCATTCGACCAGTTGCAGCGTGAGTGGCGGGGCGGGAGCATCCCGGACGATGTGTGGGACGGCGTAGAGCATCTGGACCGCCTGCTCTCGCCTCTGTTCGACTGCGTGAACCCGTCGGCACAGCTGTACCTCGAAGTGCTCATCGCCCAGGGCCTCGCCCCCTCGCCCTTTGTTGCGAGAGACTGAGGACGTCCTAGCCGACCACGGTTGCAGCCGGCAGGTAGGGGGCGGCTAGCGGCAACCCCCCCAGGCCCGCTGCTGAGTTGGATGATGGGGCGAGGGTTTGGCCGCAGGGGTCACGCCTACTCCGGTGGCCGACGAACGCGGACCTTGCGGTCGCCGACGACGACCAGGCAACCGGCCCAAGCTTCGACCGCTTCGGTCTCGAACACGTGCGGGAGTCGTGTGCTCAGGCGCGCCCGGCTTGGCTCGCGCAACCTGACCAACACCAGCCCGGAGTGTGTCCCAGGTTGGAAGGCGCGAACGTCGGAGAAGTCGAGGTCTTGGGTCACAAGCACCCTGTCGGCGGACTGCGCTGCCGCCCACACGCTTCTGTCGGCGTGCCCCTTCAGCCCTTCCTGCGGCACGGTGTCGACGTCGTGGCCGAGCTGAGCGAGAACAGCCACGAGGTCCGCGGGCAGGTTCTCGTCAAGCTTGATGCGCATCAGACCGGAGGTGCGCCGGGCGTGGGCAGATCCTCTTGCGCCGACGACGCGGCAAAGGCCACGGCGGCGCGCACGTGTTCCGGTGATAGAGTGGGGAACGCTTGGAGGACGTCCTCCACGCTGTCACCCTCCGCGAGGCTGGCGAGGACGGTGCGTAGCAGCACGCGCGTGCCGCGAAACACCGGTTGTCCGCCGCAGATGCGCGGGTTCCGCTCGAACGCGTCTTCGAAAGGCAGACCCATGTCTGCAGTATAGCGTGAACCTGGACGTGCGCGACGGCGGGCGCCTTGAGCGGGCCTACGACTACGCGATCAGCGCAAATCGCCGGCTCGCAGCATTGATTTCCTTCAATATTTCTGTGTTCCCGAATGTGTGTGTTCTCCGTGGGGACGCCACACACTACGGAGCCTCGGAGCCTTGCTTGGGCTCCGGGGTCTCGTTCTTCTACTGAAAACAGCAGGTTGGGAAGCACCATCTCCCCCTGCACACGGACGCCGCCCTTGACTGGGGTCATGGCGAGCTTGTCTTGCAGCAGGGCCTCCACCAGGCGTCTGGCTCCGGGCGGGTCCGCTTTGATCTCCTCGTGTAGCGCGGCGATCTTGGCCCGGCCCTCCTGCTCCAGCCGCCGGATCTCGAGGCTTGCCGTCTCGTCCATGGCGCCGAGCACGTCCAGCTCGCCGCGGATGGCGATCAATCGTCTCTCGCGCTCGTGGATCGCCTTGAGGATGGTGGTCGGTGCGTCTCCCTGTGCGGCCAATTCCGTGAGGTTATCCAGCTCGCGCTGGACCTTCTTGGCTTCCTGCTCGAGCCCGCGGACCTTGCCCGGTGCGGCTTCGATCCGCGCCTCCAGCACCTCGCGCATGCGCCTGCAGATGCGCTCCACCAGCGCCTCCGTGAGTACCTTCTCCTGGATGAAGTCGATAACGGCCGCGTCCACCGATTCGACCGGGCGCCGCATGTTGTTGTTGCAGACCGTGGTGCCCCGGTCCCGCCGGTACAGGCACACGTAGGCCTTCACCCGCTTCTGGCCCCTCTTGTTGTCGTGCACCGAGATCGGGCCGCCGCACTCGGAGCAGCGGGTCAAACCGCTCAGGAGATAGCGTGGCTGCCGACCGCGCACGCCGCGCGCCTTGGGGCCAAAGCGTCGATTGCTCGCGAAGCGTTCTTGCACCCGGGACCAGAGAGCGGGTTCGATGATGGCGGGCGTCTCGTAGCTCACGTGCTGATGGACGGGTCTTGCCTCGCGCCTCGCGGATGCTGGTGCCTGCCCGGTAGCCCTTGGCCGTTTGGTTGTAGCGGCCTCGGCCGACGTAGCGCGGGATGGTGAGCATGGACCGGATAGCGGAGGGGCTCCAGGAGCCCGTACCGCGCTTGCCTGCGCGAGGGGAGGGGACGGCTCGGTCATTCAGCCAGCGGGCGATCGCGCGTTGACCTTCGCCTGCGGCATATCGCACGAATATCTCCGTGACGATCTTCGCTTCCTCTTCATTGACCAAGTACCGCTTACCGTCCGGGGTGGTCTCGATTCCATATCCAAAGGCTACGCCGCCGGCGGGCCGCCCTTGCTTCGCCTTGTGCAAGAGGTGCTCGTGCGTACGTTGGCTTATCTTTTCGCGCTCCAGCTCGCTCGCGAAGTTGCGTGCGGCGATCAGGAATTTGTTGGTCGCGCCCTCGACGCTAACAAACTCGTCGGTGAAGTAGTAGACGAGCTGCACGCCCGCGTCCGCCAGGTCCTGGATAACCAGGCCGGTGCGAATCATATCTCCACCGAGCCGCGTCTCGTCTCGGCAAACCCCGTGCGAGAACTCGCGCTTCGCCGCGTTGAGCAGGCTGAGGAGGCCCGGCCGCTTCTTGAACTCGCCGCGGCTGACCGCGTCGTCGACATAGGTCGCGCTGATCTTCCACCCCTTCGCGTTGGTGTACCGAGTGGCCTCGGCGGTTTGCACCTCCAAGGACGCGGCTTGGTGCTCATCGGTACTGCGGCGCACGTAGAGCGCTACGCCCGGTGCCGGTGCCGGTACCCTAGGCACCGCGACCCCTCATGACCGCGTCGGCGAGGAAGATCGCCGTGGCCTCCACGAAGGAGTCCAGGCGCGGGTCGTTCGCATCGAACTCAGGCGTCTGCTCGGTGGCCTCGTAGCGCTGGTACTCCGCGGTACTGACGTAGGGATCGGGACTGACCAGGTAGACGCCGGAGCCGAGCGAAAACAGCGTGCTCGCCGCTACGGCCGCTGCGGAGGATGGGATTGCGTACCACATGTGTGCAAGGGGATAGAGCAGCTCTGCCTATCGGTCGATAGTCACAGGCAAGAGATTTCGCCTTTTTCGGGGGGCTTGGGAGTTCGTAGTCCTGGAGGCCTACGTCTCGGGTTGGCCTCGCCGACCGGCACGGCACTTGCCCGCGTCGAGCAGCTGAGCAATCGCTGCTTGGACCTCTGCCTCCGTGGTCGCCGCCGCCAGGTGCAGAAGGCGCATGTACTGCAGATCGCCGCGGGGGTCGGGGTGCCTGGTAGCCGCACCCGGACACGCTCGCCGATCAGACGCGATGGCACCGAGTAGGTGCAGCGCTTGACCCGTACCGTGCTCCACGGTCACCGGTACCGTCAGTTCCGTGAAGTCCGCAAGACGCTGGGCATCCAGCTTGCGCATCGCGGCAAGGTCCTGCGCCATACGCTCGGAGCGACCCAGGTTGCGGCGTCGTACGAGGTCCTGGAGCCACGATTCATAGGCCTCCTCGGTCGCGAAGTCGGTGCTGCCGCGCAGCATCAGCTCCTGCCGGATCCGCCGCTTGAGCGCGCCATGGGAGGCCTCGATGTCGCCATTCTGCTCCTTCTGGCCAACGGCAGTTGTACGGTAAGCGTTCGAGTTTCCGCGTTCTTCCGCATCTCAGCCACAGGGCCGACGCTGC
>JAPPOR010000748.1:9439-10774 GCA_028817905.1 Myxococcales bacterium | reverse complement strand
TGCTGGTGCTCCTGGAACATCCTCCTGGCATGGGCAGGCGCACGTGCCCTCGGGGCACATGTTGGTCGGATCGTCGGGCACAAGGCCGTGCTGCGCGTCGGCCTGCCCGGGATGGTCGGAGCCGATGAAGAACGTGACCATCGGGTTGCAGTCGAACTCGTGGATGCCGTAGAAGCCGCTCGCCATCTGGACGCCGAAACGCTGTAGAGAATTGGAAACGATCCCGGACCAGACCTCGCCATACGAAAGCGTGACCGCAGTGTCTGCCAGGGGTTGGTCGTCCTCGTCCAGGAAGGCAAACGTCACGTCCTCGTGGTCTGGACGAAGGCTGATGACCCGAACGCGACGGCCATCGGCCGGCTGCTCGCTCACGTCGTCTGACACCACCAGGAGCTCAGGGTTGTCTACCGGCCCGTGGGCGACCAGGTAGTTGTACTGATTCGGAGCGATCACGACTTGCGTTTCAACCACGACCTGTCCATCGACAGCCAGCCCGACCGCGAAGGTACCTGCCTTCATATAAGACGTCACGAGCGAGGAAGACGAGTTGATCCGCAGGGGCTGGCCGTTGGCGTTGAGTGCAGGCTCTCCGTCGAGGTAGACGTCGTAGGTTGTAGACGCGGGGCCGTTGCCCGGTCCCCCGATCCGATTGGTCAGCCACACCCCGCCCATGCCAGGCAGGAGCTGCTTGGACACTGTTGGGGTGTCCGTGAGCGACTCGACTTCGGTCACGCACGCCCCCGCCACCGGCACAACCAGGCACACGAGCATCGATGCAATGAGCGACTTTGGCATGTTTTTGGCTCCATGAAAGGGTTTCACACGGTGAGGGGCGACTGCAAGCTGCGGCTCACCCTCAGTCAGGGGTCGGTGAAGGGTGAGAATTCGGAAAGATTTTTTTTCCGTTTCCCTGGGCCTGACACACTCCCCTCCTGGAATGCTGCGTCCCATCGCCCAGTCGCTGCTGCGCCCGCTCCTGGTCGGCCAATTGCTGCTCGTGCCGAGCGCGGTGTGCGCCGGGGAACCGCCGCCCCTCCAGCTTGCGGGCACCCTGCCGTTCTCGGCCGAGCAGCTGACGCAGGCGCTGAGTTTGCGACCGCCGCCGGAGGGATGGTCGGCGCAGATCGTGAGGGTTGAGGGCGCTGAGACGGGGCCCCTGGTCGTGTCGGTCGGCCTACATCGGCTGTCGCTCGACCTTGGCGGGGCGGAGGGAATGGCCGCGGCCCGCCTGGTCGCTCTCGCCCTGGTCGCCCTGCTCAGCGAAAGGAACCCCGGCGATGAGCCCACCGCGTCGCCCTCGGCTACGTCGCCCTCGGTGGCCTCGGCCACGGCGCC
>JAPPOR010000748.1:0-9365 GCA_028817905.1 Myxococcales bacterium | reverse complement strand
CTTCGACAGCGCCGCCGGTGCAGGGGACCAACGCGGACGATGCGCCAGCCGTGGCGTCCGCAGGCCGAGAGGTGCGGCTTGCGGTGGAGGCCATGGGAAGCGTGGGTCGTGGTCTTGGCCGTCTCGAGCTATGGGGTGCCGGATTCGGCGCGGGCCTGCTGGGAGACTCGCGCTCGCTGCTGTTTGGCGGCGCTTTCGAAGGGGTTGTGGTACCGGGCGCGACCAGGGAAGGCCTGCGCCGCACCATGGTAGCCCTTCGCTTGCGCGCCCATGCGGGTGTGCGGTTGGGCCTGCTGCAGGTGCTCCTGGGCCCGATGCTCGCGCCGTTCTGGGTCCTGGGTGGGGAGCGCGACTTCTCGGAGTGGCTGGTAGCCGTGGGCCCAAGTGTCCGTGCCACCGTGCCCGTGTCCCGCGCCGCGCAGGTGCTCCTGTTCGCCGGCGTCGACTACTATCTTCGACGCTTCGAGTTGACCGCCCATGGCCGCCGCGTGCTCGCGACCCCGCGGGTGGGCATGACGCTTGGGGTCGGGGTCGCCTGGAGGCTGATCTGATGGGTGAGCCGATCCCACCCGATGCCGGGGATGGCCAGGGCGTCAGCCGATTGCAGTTGGCGGCGCCCACGGACGAGGCCCTGGCCCAGGCGGCCCGCGGCGGAGACCAAACCGCGTTCCGCGAGCTCTACCGCAGACACGCGCAGCGCGTCTACGCACGCCTGTCGCGACTTGTGGGACTCAGCGCCGACCGAGAGGACCTCACGCAGCTGGTGTTCTGGAAGTTTCACGAGGCGCTTCCGCGCTTCCGCGGAGACGCGCCCGTCGGTGCATTCTTGCACGGCATCGTGATTCGTGTGGCCTACGAAGCCCTTCGACGGCGCAAGCGTACGCCCACGCAGCTGGCGCGCGATGTGGACTTGGAGCCACTGCTCGTGGATTGCGTCGAGCCCGAATGGCGAGCCCAGCAACGGGAAACGCTCGAGCGCCTGTTCGGGATTCTGGACTGCCTCAAACCCAAGCATCGCATCGCGTTCGTGCTGCACGCAGTTGAGGGCTTGCCTTTGACCGAGGTCGCGCGCCTCACACAGACGGGGCCACGGACCGCCGGGCAGCGTGTGGCCGCAGCCCGCAAGCACATTCAGCGTCTGATCGGTCGACAGGCGGTCACCCAGGCCGGAGGTGCCCAGTGAAGGCTTTCCCACGCAATCCCGACGAGTTTGGTGCCGCGCTCCGTGAGCTGGAGCCGAAGTTGGACGAGCTCGGTAGTGCGCGCATCGAGGGCAAGCTGCTCCGGGCGCTAGAAGCCCATGCTGCGCGGTCAAAGCAAAGCGCGCCTCGGTGGCGGACGTCGCGGTGGCGGCGCCCAGCGCTTTGGATGGGCGCTGCAGCGGTCGCGTCGCTTGCGGTCGCGGTTGCCGGCGGCTACTGGCTGGCGCGCCGCGGCACCAACCAAGACAGTGGCGGCCGGGGCGCCGTAGTGGCCGCGATCGATGCGTCAGCAGCGCCAGAGCCTGTGCCCTACTGCCTTTCGGGCGTCGGTGCGCGATCCCTGGTGGGTCGGCTCGGAAAGCCCCAGCAGGTGTTGCGCCTCCCGGAGCATGCCCTTGTGCGGGCTGGGCTTGGGCCACATGTGCGCTTCTCGTTGGCCGGTCCCGCCTACCTGCGCGCGGAACTTGCCGGGCCCGGGCAGCACGACCTCATACTCGACGACGGTGTGCTCGCGGTCAGTTACCGGGGCGGCGCGGGCAGGCGTATGCGAGTCAAGACCCCACACGCGACCGTCGTGGTTGTGGGCACGATCTTTGCCGTCGAGGTTCGCGAGGATCGTACGGCCGTCTGGGTCGAAGAAGGGCAGGTCGACATCGTGTCCGCCGACGGGTCATCTGCTCCTGAGCGCGTCGCCGCGGGGCAGGTTCTGGAAACCGGGTTCGTTGTCCACTCGCAGCCCAGGATGCTCTCCCAGGCTGGCGATCGCCAGCGCTTCATCTCCGATCATGCGGCCAGTCTGCAGCCCCCGCCGCGCGAGCGGCAGCTCCTGAGCGTGGCTGGCCCGCAAGTGGGCGTACGAGCGAAAGTGGGTGCAAGCCTGCTTGGCGAGACACCCGTCTGGGCGCTGTTGCCCCCAGATGCTGTCGACGTTTCCCTGGAGCCCGCAGCACGTCCGCGGCCACTGTCTGAAAAGCCCGCCAAACAGCTTCCCGCTTCGACGGCAACTGCCACCACGGGTCCCCAGGCCCTTGCAGTCCTGTACCGGCGTGCGGAGACCTGCATGCGCGACGGCAACAGGCGATGCGCGCGCCGCTACCTGAAGCGCATCGTCTCAGACTACGGCGGGCGTTCCGATGCGCAGACGGCCCGCTACGATCTGGCTCGGCTGGAGCTGCGAGCGGGGCACAGTGAGCGGGCGGCGCAGTACCTGCAAGCGCTGGCAGCTGGGTCGCCCTCACCCCTGCAGCAACCTGCGCGATACCAGTTGTGTCGGATCTTGCTCGATCGGCATGACCCCGGCGCCGCGGCGTGCTTCAAGCGCTTCCGCGCCGACTTCCCCAAGTCAAACCACGATCGCGAAGCGCTCGCATCTCTCGCAAAGGCACTCCATGAGAAGTCCGGTTGCCGCGCTGCTGCTTCAAGCCTGCGACAGTACGTGGAGCGCTATCCTCGTACGCCCTTTGCTAGGACCGCCCAGGAGCATCTGCGCCGCTGTGCGCGGAAGTAACGCTGAAGTGTCCGGCCGCGTCGCGATCGCGCCTTGCCGTCAGGAGGAAGTCGACGGTGCGGCCGTCATTGTCGGCGGCCCGGTACAGGTACTTCCACTGGCCCCGCCCCTTGAGCTGCCAAGAACCGTCCCCGCCGCGTTGATCTTGGGGACCGACTTGATATGAGCGGACCATGGGCGAACCGGCCACGAATCAGGTGCTCCGCTATTGGCTCGCCTGCGTGCGGATGGAAGAGGCGCTTGGCTCGCGCCCCAGGGCCCGTCGGGTACCCCCGCGGCGGGGCCCCGTCCACATTGAGATGGCCCAGCCTGTAGAGGGGGCGGAGTACCTGCGGGTGCCGTGCGATGAGGGCATGTGGCGGGTGGCATCCCACGCGGGGGAGTTGCGATTGCCCGTCGACGCCGCCGCTGGCGAGTTCTTTGAGACCTGGTTGAACCGCCAGTACCGCGGGGGGGCCGGGGCCGCCCGCAGACGCGACAAGAAGCGCGACAGCATGCGCGCCGACAAGCGAAGCGAGGACGTGGAAGATCGGGTTAAACATATGCTCGCGTTTCCGGTCGTACACCTGCCGCGAGAAGAACTGGCGGGTTTGCTTCGGTGCGACGTGCAGCTGGACTTCCTGCAATCCAATGGAGAGGTGTTCGTCGCTCCTGCAGCCAAGGCGCGGCGCGCCGGCCAGTGGCCACCGGCACCTACGGAGCTACGCGTAGTGCGTGTCCGGCATTCATCCGAGGGGCGCCTTCCCTTCTTCGTCGACACGCGTTTGCTGCATGACCAGCTCGGGGTGGAGCCTCAGGAAATCGATGCGTTCTTCCGGGCGCTGTCCGAGTCTGAAGAGGACGACGGGCAGGTTACGCCCTTGGCCATGCTGGTCGCTCTGTGTGAGCTCCTCGAGCCGCCGGAGGGTAGCGCCTTTGAGGCAGGTTCCCAAAGGCCCATCGCGCAGTCATTGGCCGCGCCGGCGGAAGCAAGGGAGGAAAGGGCCCTTGACTTGCTGGTGCAGCGCATGAATGTGCGCCTATCGCAACGGCCCACGGGGGCGAAGGCCTATCGGGTGGCCATCCTGCTGGATGCACAACAGGCGCGCGCCACGTGGCATTTGCAGCGGGAGCTCCAGATCCTGATCGAGGAGGGAGCTGGTCACGACGAAGACGACGTGCCCGAGCGCCCCGCCCTCGACGCCTATCTCAGTGGCGAGGCGCCGGCCGCAGGGCTTGCGGTCCAACGTGCGGCGTATCCGGGGAGTGTGCTGACACCCAGCCAGCGGCATGCTGCCGAGCGCTTCCTTGGCTCGCCCCTGTGTGCCGTCCAAGGCCCACCCGGCACGGGCAAGACGACGCTGATCCTGCACCTGGCAGCCGAACACATTCTCGAACAGGTCGATGATTTGGTGGACCACGGCACCATGGGCGACGCGTTGATGTCCGTTGCGAGCACCAACAACCGTGCGGTCGACAACGTGATCGAGCCGCTAAACCTGGATCCTACCCTCGACGGTGAGGGGCTGCCGCTGGCCCTGCGCACCGGCAGTCGCGAAGTCTGTGAGAAGGTCACGGCCCGGCAAATACGGGACGCCATGGCCTGGGTTGGACGCCATCGCGGGCGCCGCAAGGTGCAAGACGTCGAAGCGGAGGAAGCGCTGAAAGCAGCGCTCGCGACCTGCAAGGACCTGCGCGAGCGCCTGCTCGAGGGAGACGCGGCCCGTGCGGCCGAGCTGGAGCAGCGGACTCGACGGGCACGGGTTCAACGGGAGCTGGCCGCGACGAACAGAGCCCTCGTGTCCTGCGGCGTCGGTTCAGGTTCTGCACCACCGGTGTTCTCGAGGGCGGATCTCAAGCTGGCCAAGCGCGCCCTTGCAGCACTCGAGAAGCTGTCCAAACTGGCGGGTGCCCGCGCATCACCCAAAGCCTTGCGTCGTCTTGAACGGGAGCATGCCAAGTTCCAGCGGGAAATCGCTGAAAAGGTTCAGACGCTGTGTGGCCGCACGGCCCCCGCCGCACCGTGGCCACTTCCTTTCGTGCCCAAGCAGCGATCGGTGGAGCGGGTCATGGAGGGATGGGAAGATGCCATCGAGCGATGTGTCGATGGGGTCGAAGACCTCATCGACGCGATGTCCGATGCCCGGAAGGTCCGAGACTTGGTAGACCAGCGTGATCGACTCATGGTTGATCTCAAGAAGCTGGAGACCGACGATCCGGAGAACACAGGCGGCGCACTCAAGGCGAGTGGCGCTGAGCTCGAGCCGCTGCGTGCACAGCTCTTCGTCGAGGCGCTCGCCGTGAGACGAGCCTGGGCGATGGTCCACGCTGTCGAGCTCTACGATGCGCTCGAGGTGGCAGCGAAGGTGGTCGCGTCCGAGCGCTCGATGCGCAGTTTGTTCCGCGCCGAGAACGAGGCGGGCCGTTGGTTGCGACGCCTGTGCGGCGTGTGGGGTTGCACGTTGCTGTCGATGGCGAACGCGGTGCCCGCTGAGTCAAAGGGCCTGCGGCGGGTGGTGATCGACGAGGCAGGTCAGTGCCACCCTGCCCACGCCATCTCGGCGCTCATGCGCTGTAGGAGCGCACTGGTCATCGGAGACGTTTGCCAGCTCGAGCCGGTCGTCGGTCTGGGGCAACGGGACGAGGGCCGCGTGCAGGCCCAGGCGAATGTGCGCCTGTCTGGCGACCTGTTCGAGCCCTATCGGGTGTTTTCGGAGAGTCGGAACTCGGTCCAATCCTTGGCAGACCGGGCAGTTGGCGGGCCGCTACGGTTGGCGGATCACTTCCGGTGCCAGCCGCCCATCATCGCGATATGCGACGAGCTATGTGGCTACGGGCTCACCATCCATACCCCACCAGCCAGCCGCGCGTCTCAGGTGCCTTGCCTGCGCGCTCCCGTGCTGTTCATGGAAGTGGAAGGGCAGCAGGAACGTCTGGGTGGTAGCTGGGTCAATCATGGCGAGTTGGAGACTTGCATGGGGTTGCTCGAGACCCTCATGCGGGCGGGGATCGGATCCGAGGAGGTGGCGATCATCACTCCCTACCGTGGCCAACTCGAGCTATTGCAGCGGGGTGCCGCCCGGCGCGGCATCCCAATCGCTCGCGGCCTCAAGTCCGAAGACCAGATGAGCCTGTTTGGCGGCTCCAGTGGCGAAATGGGTCTGACCCTGGGCACGGTGCACCGCTTTCAGGGCGGCGAACGCAGCATCGTGATCTTCAGCAGCGTGGTGACGGAGGCACGTTCGCTTGGGTTCCTCAACAACCGACCGAATCTGCTCAACGTCACGATCTCTCGCGCACGTGAGCATCTCGTCACGCTGGGTCACCGCGCTGCCTTGTCGGCCGGGCGCTACACGCATCATCTGGTCCATGGCGACTCGAACGCAACGGCCGGGGTGCTTGCCTTGGAGCAGCAGTAGGTACCGCCGCAGTCATGGATGATCCGGGCTGGGGCACGAGCCGAAGATGTCCTCGCCGTTGGCCTGCCAGCACAGATCGGCGAGGGATTTCCCGTTGGTGCTGTCCAGCAGCCAGATCTCGCCTGTCACGGCGCCCGCAAGCGGTTCTTTGAGGAAGTAGGTGATCGCCACCTGGGCATCCACGAGGCGCGCCGGGTCGACGTCCAAGCTCACGCCCGCCTCGAGCAGATCCGCGCCCGTTTCCACGTCGACAAGCCCGTCGAGGCCCAGCATCGCGGGCTCGCCGGTCTCCGCGTCAATCGCCAGCTCGACCCGGTCGAGCGAGAGATCCATGCGGCCGTCCGAAGTGACCAACTGCGCGGCCGGCCATCCGAAGAGGGAGACGAAGCCTGCCGCGTCGGTACGCGCACACAGGCTTGAACCCGCCGCATCGGGTAGCGAGATCGTGACCATGGTCTGGGTGCCGTCATGCCACGTGGCAGGCAGGGTTCGTAGGTCGCCGCCGATCCTCTCTTCCCAGGCCTCCTCCATTAGTGCTAGCGGCGATCGCTGGCCGGGCACGAGCGCTGGATCGCTGGCCTCGCCGCAGAGGTCGCCTCGCCGAGGCCGGGTGGGATCACTGGGGCCGGTTTCGAAGTCGAGGCGGTGATGCGCAGGAGTCGGGACAAACTCGTCGTCGCCCGACTCCGGCCCCAACGAACCGCCATCGTCCAGGTACACGAACCGCGGCTCGAGCATGCCACTGACCGCCACGGGGTCGTCCAGGTAGATTTGGATGTGGAGGTAGCCCGTCGCCGGCCGTGCACGGTTGATGCCGAGCGACAAACTTCCCTCCACCAGCGCAAGGTCGACCTTCGCATCGATGGATGCAAAGCTGCCGCGATCGTCGGCGTAGAGGAAGCCCTCGGCCGTGGCCCGAAGGGCGCCATCCGCTACGTCGACCCGTACGGTTGCCTGCGTCTGCAGCTCGATGCTCTCGTCGCAGTGCTCGCTCTTTTGGAACCTCACAGCCCGGGACGCTCCGAACTCCACCTCGACCGTCACCTTGTTCTGTTCGGCAAGTGGTGCGGTGTAGATGAGCCTATCCTGGTGCACATTGGACACCCGATACCATTTCCCTTGCAGGTCCAAGCGAGCAACCCGGTCGCGTAGGGCTTGGTGATCCAACTCAGCCAAGAGGTCAGGCGTTACGGCGGCCTGTTCGCGTGGGCACGGGTAGGATTGACTGGGGACGTCGGCTGGACGCCCGAAGTCGGTCGTCTCGCCTCCCGCTGCGCCCGGAACGCACCTGGGGCACAGCAGCTCGGGACCGAACACCGAGTCCGCGCCTGCACCCGGCGTTTCGGGCGTCGGAGGCGCCGGCGGGATCGTGGTCGGCATTGGGGCCGCCATGCCGGTGCGCGCTTGGCCTGGCTCGGCTGCGGTGCAAGCGAGCAACAGGCTCGTCATCAGCGGGAGACAAGCGTGCCTGACAGGGATGGGGCCTTGCGGGATGCGCATGTCCATGTCCTTCCACGGGCTGCATCGGCTCGCAAGGCGCGTTGTGCACGCTCCATGGTTTGAAGTAGGCTTGGAGGTGCAAATCACGCAATCCAGCCGATGGCGCGAAGGGACGCCACCCAGGTTGGCGCAGAACCGGAGGGCGGATGCAGCATGGAGAGGCGGAAACCATCGGACGGGAGCTGATTCGCGCGTTGCGCGGCCGCCTTACGCGCGCGGCCTTCAGCAAGCGTTTGGGCTACCGCAGCAACGTTGTGCATCGCTGGGAGACTGGCGAGGTATGGCCGCCCGTGCCGACGCTGCTCAGTGGCTTGGCCCGCATGGGACGCATCGACCGTCATTTGTTCGCCCACTTTTTGGGACGGCCTGGCGCAGGCCGCGGGTTCACGCCGCCGCAGGTGGCGCGCTTTCTGCGCGAGCTACAGGGAAAGACACCCATCACTACCCTGGCGGCCCAGACCGGCTACAACCGCTTTCAGATCGCGCGCTGGCTCCGGGGACAGACGCGTCCGCGCCTGCCGGAATTCCTCTGTCTCGTCGAGGCCACCAGTCGGAGGCTTCTCGATCTGCTCGCCTTGATCATTGACCCGGCCCGGGTGCCCAGCGTGGCGCCGCGTTGGGAGCAGCTTCAGGCGGCTCGTGAAGCGGCTTACCAGGCGCCCTGGTCACACGCCGTGTTGCGCGCGCTAGAGCTAGGCGCTCCGGCCGGCTCTCTCTCCGACGCCGAGCTGGGAACCGCAGTGGGGCTCGATGTGGGGACCGCGCGCGACGGCCTCGAATGGCTTGTGCGAAGCGGGCAGGTTCGGCGCGAAGCGGGGCGCTATCGTCCACAGAAGGTCCAGGTCGTAGACACGCGCGCCGACCCCGACCGCTCCCGCGACCTGAAGGCCTACTGGGGCCAGCTGGCGATCGAGCGCCTGCAGAGCGGTCGCTCTGAGGGCGATTTCGGCTACAGTCTGTTCGCCATCCACCGTGACGACCTGGAGCGGCTGCGAACCCTCCACCTGGAGTATGTACGGGCGATGCAGAGCGTGATCGCCCACTCCACGAAGCCCGATTGTGTCGGCTTGTACTGCGCCCAGCTGCTTGACCTGCGCGACGTTGCAAAACCCTGAATGCGGGCGCGTCCGGGCTTGTCGCGACAGCGGCGATTTCAAGGTGATGCCTGTTCCCGCAAGCGCAGCGCACGGGCAACCTTTTTCTTGGCGGGGAGGCGGACGGCATGGCGCACAAGCCAGTGCCGCTGCTTTCGACGTTCGGCGGGCGCGTCCACAACTTCGTCGATCCAGCGTTCGCACAGGGCGAAGGTCCACTCGGGGTGGTCCTTGCAGATGTCGCCCAAGTGGTTGGCCACGGAACGACGCACATAGAGCTCGGGGTCATCCTTGAGAGCCTCGAGAATGGGCAAAGCGAGCGAAGGGTCCGCTTGAAGCGCTGGCAGCCGCGACGCCCACGGCAGGCGCGGACGCGTGCCCTCGCTACACAGGCGCCGCACATGTGGGTCAGCGTCGCGCGTCCACTTCTTCAGCCGCGCGAGCGTTCGCCGCTGGTGCCGCTCGATGAAGGGACGAATGCTGAACTCCGCCGTGAAGCGGCGCGTTAGCTCGTAGTTGGCAGCCATCCCCGCATCGAAGTGGGCGCTTCCCGATGTGGCGATGAACGATGCATGGGGCAGGAAGAAGAAGACGCGAAGCCCATTGCCTTCGGTCTGCTGTAGGGGCGGTCCGAGCGACGCTATGACGATCTCGCTCGCCGCCT
>JAPPOR010000485.1 GCA_028817905.1 Myxococcales bacterium | reverse complement strand
AGCCTGCACCCAGCGCGCCCGGGCCGGAGGCAGAGCCCGAGCCCCCCGCCCCACCACCGCGGTCGATAACAGGCATGTTTTTCACCCGCTACGAGCTGCGCGACGGGTACGCGCGGCTCGGCAAGACCACCCCGTTCCAACGCCTGTATGACACGGATGGGGTCGCCTACCGAGCGCGCCTGGGCCTAAAGACCGCTGCCATCGATCTCGGCGATGGGTGGTCGTCCTACGTGTATTTCGAACCACAGGGGTCGGGCTTGATCGACACCAGCGGCAGCCTCGCGGACCCAAATATGGGAATGCACCAGGGCGCCCTGACACTCGTGGCACCCGCGTACAGCTTGCAGGTCGGTCGCTTCGAGATGGCATATGGTGAACACTTGATCATCGGCAGCGTCCCGTGGCACCAGACTGGCCGCGCATTCGATGGTGCGCGCCTGCACATCGCGCCCGACAAGGAAGGCCCGTGGGGGGATCTATTCATCACCCTGATCGATGAGGGAGCAGACGGGCTGACCAATCGAGCGATCGGCGCGGCGGACCACTACTTTGCCGGGACCTACCTCGGCCTCGGCCCGGCCCTGGGCGACCTGGACCTGGACGCGTATCTGCTATCGCGCTTCTGGCTTGGCGGAACGGTTGAGCAGGAGATGATGACCAGCACGACCGTGGATCCGGCAGCAGAAATGACGCTCGGCTCGCGGCTCAAAGGAGCCGCCGGGGTGGTGGACTACCGGGCTGAGGCAGGCGTGCAGTTTGGCGCTCGGAAGCCGAACGCGTCCGCCGACCCCACCGATGTGTTCGCATTCCAGGTCGACGGCGAGTTGGGCGTCAAGCCGGTGGATGCGCTTCGTCTGGCGGCGCATGGTTGGTACGCAAGTGGAGATGATCCGACCGATGACGACGGGACCAACAATGCCTGGGCCCAGCTCTATCCAACCGCCCACAAGTTCATGGGCCTGTCCGACGTGATGGGCGCGCGCAGCAACCTGGCCGGTGGTGCATTGATCATCAACTACGCGCCGGCCCCGAGCGTCAAGCTCACGCTCGACGCTCAGGCCTTCGTCCGACCGGAGGTGGCACCGGGTGAGGTCGACAATGGGTATGCCGCCACGGAGGTCGACACGGGTCTGGTCTACGCGATCGGGCCGGGTCTGATCGCCCGCGCCATGTACGCCATCTTGCTGCCTAACGAGGATGTGATGGGGGACAGCGAACCCGCCCACTTCCTGGAGGTGGAGGTCAAACAAGTGATCAAGTAGCTCCTGGCAGCACGATGCGGCCGCCCGGCCCGGTTGCTACAAACCAGGCCGGCGGCCCACGTCGGAATGCGCTGTTCGGGACGGGCATAGGCGCAGGTCACAACACCCGGACCTTGCGCTTTTCGCCATGGAGCGCCAGTTGCCCACAGGCGGCGGCAATGTCGTCACCCTTGCGGCGACGCACGAAGGTATCGAGGCCGCGGGCACGAAGAATACGTTGGAACGAGGCAACGCGGGCTTCACTCGGCGCTGGAAAGGCTGCCTCTGGGACGGGGTTGACTGGAATGAGGTTCACCTTGACCGGCAGGCCAGCGAGCTGCTCCGATAGGCGTAAAGCATCCCCATCGCTATCGTTGTCCCCCCCCAGCAACGTGTACTCGATAGTGATGCGGCCGAGGCCCGGCACGGGGTACTCACGCAGGGCGGCAAGTAGATCGGGCAGTGGATAGCGACGGTTGATCGGCATGATGCGGGATCGGGAGGCCGAGTCCGACGCATGCACCGATACGGCCAGCCGCACGCGACCGCCAAAGTCCTCGGCCAGCTGTCGCAGCTCGGGAATGAGACCACTGGTCGAGACGGTCACGCGCCTGAGGGACATACCGAAGCCCTCCGCCGTTCGCAGCAGCTCCAGGACCCGCGCGACGGCCGGATAGTTGTGGAGCGGCTCGCCCATGCCCATGAAAACGATCCCGCTCTGGCGGCGCTGCCCTTCAAGCCTCGCCCGCCCCAAAAGCACCTGGGCGTAGATCTCGCCGGCCGTCATCTGTCGCTTGAGACCCGCAATCCCGGAGGCGCAGAAGGCACAGCCCATCGCGCAACCCACCTGCGAGCTGATGCACTGCGAGTAGGCCTCGGTCGCTGCCGGGTCCGGCTCATCGTCGGAGTCACCGTCATCGTCTTGCGGCGGCGCGTACACGTCGCGCTCGGCAACGCTGCCTCGCGGGATGAGCACCGTCTCGACCCGCTGGCTATCCACCATCTCCACCAGCAGCTTCCGGGTCCCGTCACTGGACACTTGATCGGCCACCACGGTCAGCGGAGGTGCGAGGCCTTCCTGGGCGAGTCGCAGACGCAGGGGCCCTGGCAGGTCCGTCATCGCCTGTGGCTCGAGGATGCCGCGCTGGTGGATCCACGCGAACACCTGCCGCGCCCGGTAGCGTGGCTGTCCCCATCCAGCGAACAGCTCCTCCCATTCGTGCGGGAGGCGTTCGAGCAAAGACTGAGGGGGTGACAGCGCCGCGGTCATCCACCGTCCCCCGCGTCAGGCAGCTCCACCGCGGCGAGTCCCAGCAAGAACCGCTCGAGGATTGCGTAGCCCTCTGCGAGCAATGGAAGGTCGGTGAACTCGTTGCGCTGGTGCGCCTGAGCCTGCGTACCCGGGCCAAAGTTGACGGCTGGCACGCCCACCGAGTCAAACCGCGCCACGTCCGTCCAGGCCTGCTTGGTCAACACCTCCCGCACCCCGGACGCCGCAAGCCGTTGTACCAGAGGGTCTCTCGCATGGGGGCGCCCTGCGGGCGACATGTCCGTCGGCTCGACGGTGGCCCGCCCGTTCACCCGCTCTCGCAGCACACCCAGTGCCTCCTCGGGGGTGCGAGTGGGCGCGAACCGGTAGTTCACGTTCACCTCAAAGCGATCGGGTATCACGTTGCGACCACGTCCAAGGCTCTTGGCGATGGTCGCTGACATCACTTCGACAAAGCGGTGACCGTCCAACACTACCTCCTGGGGCGCGTGTTCAGAAAGCTCCTTGAGATAGGGCCAAGCTTTGGTGATCGCATTGTCACCCTGCCATGGCCGGGCGCTATGCGCAGTGCGACCCTCAAAGGTCACAGTGGCGTGCAGCGAGCCCATACAGCCAAGCTGCAACGTGTTGTCGCTCGGTTCAAGGCAGATGGCCAAGTCGAGGTTGCGCAGCGCGTCAAAACGCTGCAATAGCGGCCCGAGCAAGTTTTCCTCGAACGGCCCCTCTTCCCGCTCATAGAATACCAGCAGCAAATCGCACGGAAGCCGAGCCAGGTCGAGGCGCTCGACCAACTCGATCATCACGGCGAGCCCCGACTTCATATCGGCCGCTCCCGGACCATAGAGACGTTCACCCTCTATTCGCACCGGGCCGTCATGGCTCGTGCGAACGGTGTCCAGGTGACCGACAAGCGCAACCCGCGGACGCCCAGGACGCTCGGCCGCGCCAACCACCAAGCTGTCCGCATATCGCTCGATGGCGCCGTCACCCAGGGTCTTGGTGAGCCGCGCCTGAACATGGTCACACAGCGCGCGCTCCTCGCCAATCGGGCTGTCGATACGCGTTATCTCCAGCAATGTGTCGCGAAGCCCAGCTGCAAGGGTAGAGGAAGTAGACATCGACCGGCTGTGTAGCAGGCTCTGACCGTGTCCGCGAGCGGACGAAACCGCTGCCGCCCCGCAGAGGCCGGCCGGCTTCGGCCGGCGATCGCCGGCCGACCCCGCAGGGACCCGGCTTCACTGGGCTTTCGCTGAAGGCGGCGACAACCGCTGGATGTCTTGCTGAAGCGACACACCATGGAGTCAACCAGCTGTTCGGGGCGCGCAACCAGCTGATGGATGGGGCAAGCGCTTGCGCGGTTGGCCCGGGCTATCCCCGCCAGAACAACAGGGCGTCAGACTGCAACAGATCGGAAAAGATGGCCTGCAGGGCCCGGCGGGCCCGTTCCCGCGCGCCGGAGGCGACGGGACAGCGTATTCGCGCACGCTCGGTTCGGCAGGCGAGCCCAAACGCTCCCTCAGCCAGGCCGAGCATGTTCGACGCGGTCATTCCGTGCACTACCGGTATGACCAGCTCTCCTTGCGAAAGCCCGACAAGTGGCGTGACGAACACCTGGGCCAGACGCGACCAGGAAAGCGCAGCGGCCTGCCGGTCGGCGCGTACTAGCCGGAAGCGACCGGCGCTTGCATGGCCCAGGAGAACTGCGATCCGAGACTGAGCTGTAGGATCAGCGAGCATGAAGTGCAGACGCCACTCTCCGGCGGGTAGCCGTGCGAGCGCGCGACCCAAGCGCGCGGCGGCTCCACACGTCGCGAGGTCCAGACGGGCAACTGCACGCACATCCCGACCGGGAAGCGCCACTACTTGCAGGTCCGCGCCGGTGACCACGCCAGCCGGCACCGGCGAGTGGACGCCCACCCATGCCTGCTCAGCAATCCCGGATAGTTCGGCCAGCATGCACAGCGACTCGAGTAGTTCGGGCACCGGCAACTCCGACACCCGCACAGCGTCTGTAGGTGGTCGCAGCGGGTGGCTCGACGCTTCCATCTGCAGTGCCACAAGGGCCGCGTCCTCCGCCAGGTCAAATGGGGTACCCGCTCGCACCAGGGCCGCGATCTCGCCCGCAACCTCGGACGCCTGGCCGACTGAAACCAAACCGGCGCGCACAAGCTCGCTGGACAGCTTCGCGCGATCGGAGAGCGCCAAGCCGTGGCGCAGCGCAAGCGCCCAGAAAGCGGGATCGGCCCCTGGCAGGCCCTGCTGCGCTCGCGCGAACGACACAGCCGCTCCGCCCGCCGACAGCTCTTCCAACAACACCCGCGCCAGCAGGCGGGCAAGGTCGCGCCGCCTTGGATGCAGGGGCACGGCCCGTTCCAGCAAACCGCGCAGCGAAGTAGCGACCGCCTGTCGTTCTTCCCCGGAGGTGCGTTCAAGCGCCTGGACGCGGTACTGCACCTGTTGGATCAACGCATCCAGGTCGTGCACATTGACGTCGCTTCCGGGCCTCATCGCGGTCAGCGCCCGAGCACGTTCCTGAGCAGCCCGGTTCCGGCGCGCGTCGTCCGCGAGCAACTGGAGGTCATCGAAGCTTACTTTCAGCTCCGTGATCGCGGTGGTCCCGTCCGCCCGACGCCGTAGATCGCCCACGACCTCAGCGGGCATCCCGCCGGGCAACGATAGGAGCGGTTGTGTGAGGCGGGCAGAGACCACGGCTTCGGCCGCTTCGGGGGTAGGAAGCCGGTCGCGCCTCACCGCGCGGATGGCGCGACCGTAGGCAATCACAAACCCGCGACTGCGAAGTAGCGGAACCAGCGCCCCGTCGGTACGCGCGTCCCCGCGCCTGGCCACCAACTCGAGGGCGTCTCCTCGCTCCTTCGCGAGGGCTGCACACACCGTCTCCACCCCGTCAGCCCCCGGCAACGCGAGCCAGCGCCCTTGCTCCACAACAAATACATCGGGTGCTGGGAACCGGACGCGGGCCGAACACGCATCCGGCCCGCATTCCAAGTCGCCCCTTGCCGCCTCGACGTCGCCCTGAAAGCGCAATGACAGTCCTGAACGCTCTTCCAGGGCGGCCCGCAAGCGCTCCCCTCGCAGACGGCTGTGGCCGACGGTCACGCGGGCCAGGTGGCCGCGCCGAGCACGCGTCGCACGCACAAACGCCATAAGCTGAAGGTCCGGGTCCCAGAGAAACGCGGGCGCAGCGCTGACCGTCCCGTAGAGTGCCGCACGGGCGCGCGCGACCATGCCGGGCCGCCCCCCTACGCACCGGTCAGCACCTACAGGAAGCTGCTCCACGAGCCGCGCAAGCCCATCTCCAAGCCCATCTCGTGGAAGCCCCCGCCGCGCGGTCGCGACGGTCCTAGGGCCGACGTCAGGAGCGCTCGCTGCCCCACAGCCAAGGCCGGCTCCAACCACAGCCACAATCACGAAGAGAGCCCGCACGCACCCATGGTGCAACAACTCGGCCGACCGGTCGACCGGCGTCACGTTCACGCGACCGGCGACATGAATAGGGTATGAGCGGTTCAGCGCTTGGCCGCGACGAGCGCTCCCACGGCGTTGGCAATGCCCGTCACGCTAAGTCGGAACATCGGGAAGATCGTTCTGATCACCTGGCAGGTTTGACTGTTGTCCCACTCAGCCTCGGGATCTGGGTTGATCCAGACCACGCGCTCGAAATGCTCATCGATGCGGCGCAGCCAATCCACACCCCGTGTGGACGTCTCGCGTCGGGGGTTGATGTTGCCCCGTTCGGAGAGCAGTTCTGCGGGGTGCATCGCAGCATCTCCTACGATCGCAACCTTCCACCGCTCGTCGTAGCGCCGGAAGAGGTCTCCCGTCGGAAGCGCCTCGGCCCGGTAGAGGTTGGCCGTGGTGCCAACAAGCTCGTAGATGCAGTTGTGGAAGTAGTAGGCCTTGAAATCCCTCAGACCTCGGTCCTCGTGCAGGGCCGTCAGCAGCCGACTGACCGGTTCATAGTAAGGATCCATCGTGCCACCAACGTCCATAAGCAGAAGCAGGCGCACGTTGTTGCGACGCTCTGGCCGGAACACCAGGTCGATCTCGCCAGCGTTGCGACAGGTTTCATCGATCGTGGCGTCCAAGTCGAACTCGGTCGACGGCCCCTGGCGCGTCAGCTGCCGCAGACGCCTCAGCGCGGACTTGATCTGACGGACATCCAGGGTGCTGTCGGTGCTGTAGTCGCGGAACTCGCGCTCCTCCCAGACCTTCATCGCCATGCGTCGGCGCCCTGGCCCACCAACGCGGATTCCCGTTGGATGATAGCCACCGTGACCATACGGCGACCGGCCACCGGTACCGACCCAGCGACCTCCCCCGTCGTGGCGCTCATCCTGCTCCGACATCGTCTCTAGAAAACGGCGCATCAGCTCGTCCGCGTCGAGCCGCTCAAGCATCGCCTTCTGCTCATCACTGAGCTCCGGAAACTGCTTCGGGTCCGCCAACCAGTTGAGCAGCTCCTCCTCGATGTCTAGGTCAAGCTCGACCCCCTTGAAGATGTGCGCAAATACACGGTCGAAAGCATCAAAATACGCCTCGCTCTTAACGAGGCATGCCTTGGCGATATTGTAGAAGCGGTCGAGCTCGGAGCCGTGCAACCCTCGTGAGAGGGCCGTCATGAGCGTCATCCACTCCTGCATGCCAACCGGCACGCCCTGCTCGCGCAAACCGAAGAACAGGTTGAGGAACATAGCGCTTCCTTAGGAATGGACTCGGTGTTCAGACGTCCGCCGGGCGGGCACAAACACCCCTCGACGCCCTACTGGTTATAGCGGGGGCCCAGGTCCGCCCACTTGCTCGGGGGGTTGCCACCACGCTCGGAAAATTGTTCAAGCATCTCCGTGTCCTGCTCATTCTTGAGCAGGGAACCGATGAACGGGATGTGCGCCTCCACCTGCTCGCGCGTCACGCCGGCGCGCAACAACGCGGCTATCCAGTCGACGAGTTCTGAGGTCGAGGGCTTCTTGCGAAGCTCGCTTTGCTCACGAAGCCAGTAGAACTTGATCAGCACCTGATCAAGTAAAGCAGACTCAAGATGGGGGTGATGTACCGCCACGATCCGCTTCATCTGAGCAACCGCCGGGAACTTGATGAAGTGGAAGACACATCTCCGAAGAAACGGATCTGGCAGTTCCTTTTCGTTATTGGACGTAATGATGACGACCGGTCGATGCCTGGCAGCCACCTCCTCACCGGTCTCGTAAACGGTGAACCGCATCTCGTCGAGCTCGCGCAAGATATCGTTGGGGAACTCGAGATCAGCCTTGTCAACCTCATCGATTAGGAGCACCCGGCGTTCGTCGGCTTGAAACACGCGTCCGAGCGGACCGTATTTGATGTAGTGGCGAACGTCCGCAACGTCCCCATCTCCAAAGCGGGCGTCATTGAGCCGCTGAACGGTGTCATAGACGTACAAGCCCTCCTGGGCCTTCGAGGTGGACTTGATGTGCCAGGACTCCATCTCGTTGCCGAGAGCGCGGGCCACGTTGCGCGCCAGGAGCGTCTTGCCGGTACCAGGCTCCCCTTTGATCAGTAGTGGGCGTTCGAGGGCGATGGCCAAGTTCACAGCATCGATGAGGGCCGGCGATGCGATGTACTCGCTTGTGCCAGCGAACTGGTTGAAGGCGGGGTTTGCAGCCATGGTGGGTCCCATGTACAGCGCCCCTCAGCCGGACGCAACCCGTGGGACCGCCGGGCAGGATGGGGCCAGGAGTGGAAGCAGGTCGTGAGCAGGATCGGCTCGAGCCCGGATCATTGACCAACCGCCGCGCCCTCGCACTCCCGTTCGACTCCGCCACGCTTTCGCTTCAGTCGAAGGTGTAGCGAGCACTCGCTCCGACACCGAAACCCCTGCGAAGCCGATCACTTGCACGAGCACGCGCTCCGTAGCCGATCCGGGCTGGCATGCTTCAACCCGGGATCCGGAGGGCACTTTGACCGACGACCGCGTTCCAGGCGTCAGCGATCAAGCGCCACCGCTCGGCATATTCGGCCGGCGCCAACAGGGGACCGGAACGCAACGCTTCGGCCATCGGCACAAGCCGGACGAGCTCTCCTGGAAGGGTTGGAAACATCTGTAGGGGAAGGGTGGTCGGGTCGACCGCCACCCCAAACATCGCCAAAAACGCCGCGATCTGGGGCCCCAAGGCCGCGTCTTGCACACTGCCCGCCGGGCCGCCCGAGGACGAGAGGCTCTCAGTGGCGGGCCCAGACCGTGGGGGCGACGACTCGGCGGCGACAGCAGGAGGCGCTAGCGACCCACTCGCGGCCCCCAAAGGCGGCAGGACGTCCCAGGAGCGCCTCCTCAGGGCCTTCTGCCACCCGTGCTTGATATCCGCACGCTCGGTCTCACCGGGGTTGGCCTGTAGACGGGCCACCATCATGCAGAGCAATGGGTAGGCCTGGCGCAGCTGGGTTCGCTCGGGCTCACGTTCTGCGCGGACACCCGAAGCAGAAAGCCCATAAAAACTGCGTACTTGGTCCAGAAGCGCAAGGGCTTCAGCGGCCGAGGGCTCCATCATATTGGCCCATCATGCGCGTCCGGGAGCGCATTGCAACCGTCGCGTTTGGCGCCGATTGGCCCGCAGACGTACAGCAACTGGGACGATCGGCCGATTAGTGTGGGAGGTGAAGGCGCTGCCAAACAAGCCCGGGCTATCCCAGCTGGACTCCGCCCCCCCTGATCCCTGCCGAGGCGAGATCGTTCGCGTCTTGCTGGTCGAGGACAGTCAGGTGGACGCCCTGCTAATGCGCCGTCTCCTGTCGCGGTCGTGCCAGGTGGAGCAGGTCACGTCGCTGCAGGCAGGACTCTCTCATCTACGACGAGCCGCCTGCGATATCGTTGTGCTCGATCTGGAGCTGCCCGACGTACAGGGTCTGGACGGGCTTCGGCGCCTGCATGCCGCCTTCCCGCACATGCCGGTCGTTGTGGTCACCGGTGCGTCGATGGATATCGGCAGCGAGGCACTGGAGCTGGGCGCACAGGACTTTGTGTCCAAGGAACAGATCGACGGGGACCTCCTGATCCGTGCCCTGCGATACGCCATGACACGAAAGCAGAGCGAGACGCTGCGGCAGCGCCTTGAACACACCGACCGGCTAGCTTCACTTGGCCAACTCGCGGCGGGCATCGCACACGAAATCAACAACCCGCTCGCCTTCATCATGGCCAATCTCACCCTGGAACGGGAGCACTTCGAGGCGTTTGCGGAGCTGTGCGATGCATTGGAGGTCCAGGCCAAAACCGACTCGAACATCGCTACGATGCTGGAAGCCGCCGACCACAAGAGGCGGCTGTCGGAGTTGGACGAAATCCTCACGGACAACTACGAGGGTGCCGAGCGCATCCGCACGATCGTCCGAGACCTGCGCAGTTTTGCACGCAGCGAGACCGACCAGCTAACCCAGGTCGACCTCAACGAAACGGTCATGACGGCCTGCAACATCACCCGCAACGAAGTTCGTCATCACGCCCGGCTTCTCACCAGCCTGAGCGACCTACCCCCGATGCTCGGCGACCAGGCGCGCCTCTGTCAGGTCGTGGTCAACCTGCTCGTCAATGCTGCACAGGCCATTCCCGAGGGGCAGGCGGACAACAATGAGATCGAAATAACGACGGGCGTTTCGGGTAACGGTATCGTAATGCGGGTTCGGGATACCGGTAGCGGCATCCCAGAAGAGCAGCTCAGCCGGATCTTCGAGCCCTTCTTCACAACGAAGAGCCGCGACGCAGGCACCGGTCTCGGCCTCTCGCTGTGCGCTGAAACCATACAGCGGCACGGAGGCAGCATCGACGTGGCTAGCCAAATCGGGCAAGGCACGACGATCGAAGTACGCCTACCCGTCCATCAGGTGGCTAACACACCCCGCCCGCAACCGCCCAAACCTCGAGTGCCGCTGGGGGACGGGCGCGTGCTGCTGATCGACGATGAAGGCAGTGTTCGAAAAGCGTTCTCGCGCATGCTGCGGCGGGACGGCTACGAAGTGGTCGAAGCAGAGAACGTCGTAGAAGCTCTCCAGCTACTCGAGAAGGCCGGCGACTTCGATGCCATCGTGTGTGACCTTGTGATGCCCGACCTGGACGGGGCGGACCTCTATCATGCGCTTCAACGAGACTACCCGAACCTGTGTCACCGGGTCGTGTTCATCAGCGGAGGCGCTTTCACCACACGCACCCGTGACTTCGTCCAACAGACCAAGGTCCACGTCATCCAGAAGCCCCCACGGGCACACGCCCTCGAGTCCGCGGTCCGCGATATCACGCGCAAAGCCGGCTAGCCCG
>JAPPOR010000802.1 GCA_028817905.1 Myxococcales bacterium | reverse complement strand
CCCCGCGCTGCATGAAGCGGCGATGCGCATCGTGCGCTCTTCGAGTTCGACCTAGGTCGGAGCCCCCTGGACGATCGCCGCGTGCCGCTTGGTCTTCGACTTCACAGCGCTTTCGGCTTCTTCGCAAATGCAGCGACTACTCGGTTGCTTACCAAAGGTCTAGCGAGGCTGCTGTTGGGCGTGATCCGTTCGCGGAGTCGATGAAGGATTCGGGCTGGCGTTGACTCCTTCGCGCCCGAGGTTGTCCGGCGGAAATGTGCTATACCGCGCCTGCATGCCAGCCAAGAAACCCCCCGCCCAGAATCGAAGTCTCGCAAACGGGGCTTCTACCGCCAACGGACATCGCAGAGGACGCTCGAAAGGCGCAAGTTTCAAGAAGAAGGCATCCAGGGCCGGTGCGACCAACGGGACCGTTCGCCGATCGACCAACGGGCACGGCGCTCCGCGAACCGCGCTCAACGAGCATGGTCGGGTGCAGGTTCCGTGCTTGAGTTGTGGCATATGCTGCACGTATGTGGCGGTCGAAGTGGAGGGGCCGACCGGTCTCAAAGCTGCCACAGAGATCCTCTGGTACCTCTACCATGAGCGCGTCAGCGTCTATCGAGACGAGGACGACGAATGGTTGCTCCAGTTCGGAACCCGGTGCCAGCACCTGTTGCCGGACAACCGGTGCCGCATATATGAGGACCGCCCCCACGTGTGCCGGGCGTTCGACGAAGGCAGCTGTGAGGTCAACGCGGCGTCAGAAGGGCAGACCTTTCACACACCGCGTCAGTACATTGAGTACCTGCGCGAACATCGCAAGGCGATCTATCGCAAGCTTGAAGGGCGCTTCCTGCCGCCCGAAGAGACGTGGGACGGCTCTCCTGCCAATCGCGCCAAGTTGCCGGACTTCGATCGGCGCTTTCGCAAGTTGCGAGTGTTGGGAGCGCCTCCGGCATAATTCATGGCGCGGGCAGGACGTGGGCAATGGGGGCCATGGGCCTCCGTGGCCCTTCGTCGAGCCGCAGAACATGGCCCGGTCCGCTGTTGCACCGGTGCTCAAGTTTCGGGGAGGGCCCGGTCAGAACCGCCAGGGGGCCTACGAATGGCCGCCGTAGGTGCTGCGGTACGTCAGCAGGCGTGCCTCGAGATCTGCATCCAGCAGGCGCTTTCCATCGACTTCGCGGGTTTTGAGCGTCGCGATGATCTCATCGATGGTCACGATGGCATAGCAGTCCATGCCGTAGAACTGGCGCAGCTCCGAAAGGGCGTTGAGTTCGCCGCTTCCGCGTTCCTGCCGGTCGACGGAGACGAGTAGGCCTGCGAGCTGAACGTCCGCGGTGGCGCGCAAGCGGGGGACGTTTTCGTGGATCGAGGTGCCTGCGGTCGTCACGTCCTCCAGCACCAGCACCCGCTGTCCGTCGCGAGGCTGGTGTCCGACAAGGGTGCCTCCTTCACCGTGATCCTTTGCTTCCTTGCGATTGTAGCAGAACGGCACATCCAGGCCGTGGTCGTCCGACAGCGCCATCGCTGTCGCCACCACCAGGGGGATGCCCTTGTACGCGGGGCCGAACAAGAAGTCGAACTCGACTTTCTGCGCGACGATGGAGTGGGCATAAAGCCGAGCGAGCTGGCTGATCTGGCGCCCGGTTCGGTAGTTGCCGGCGTTGATGAAGTAGGGTGTGTGCCGACCGCTTTTCGCGACGAAATCGCCGAACGTCAGCACGCCACTGTCCAGCATGAGATCGATCAGGGCGGTCTTGTGAGCTTCCATCGGACGGGACGATAGCATCTTGCGGTGGGTTGCGCAGGCTGCCGCAGGCTTCCACCGCCGGTGCTACCTGTGGGATCAGGTCGGCTCGACGTGTGCGATCGCAGGGACTACGATCTGGTGAGGCTGGGGCAGTCGGAGACAGCCGCAAGGTGGCCCAGACGTGATGACAAGACCCGGTTCGAACATGGCATTTCGCTCCACCCTTTCTCAGCGGGTGGACGCCTTGGATGCCCTCTACGAAGCCATCGAGCGACTCGAGCAGGACCGTGCATGGGCGCCCGACCTGGTGACTCTATTCTGCACGCCCCATCATGTCCCGCTGTTCGAGGACATGGTCGAGGTGTTGCAGCAGCAGTTTCCACACTCCATGTTGATCGGGTGCTCTGCGATCGGTGTGATCGGGGGCGGTCACGAGGCCGAGCGGCGCGAGGCACTGTCGCTTTCCGTGGGGCTTCTGCCGGGTGCGACCTTGCATCCGGTTCGGCTCGAGGGGGACATCGACCCGGACCCGGATTGGGTCAGCCAGCTTGGGCCGTTTGAGCGGGACCCTCACTTCGTGCTCCTACCGGATCCCTTTACCTGCGACGTGGACGTGCTTCTCTCGTTGCTCGACGACGCGTTTCCCGACGGCTCGAAGGTTGGCGGTTTGATCAGCGGTGCGGACGCCCCCGGGGATTCTGTGATGGTGTTGGACGGCAACGTCTACCGCGACGGCCTGGTGGGGGTCGCGATCGCCGGCGAAGCCCATGTGGACCCGATCGTTGCGCAAGGTTGTCGACCGATCGGGGATGCGATGATCGTGACCCGCATCCGAGACAACGTGGTGTACGAGCTGAACGTCGGCAAGCCCGTGGACGCCCTGCAGAACGTGTATCGACACCTGAGCCCGCGCGACCAGGAGTTGTGTCACCACTCGCTGTTTCTCGGTGTCGAGATGCACTCCAAGACCGGCACCTACGGTCAAGGTGACTTCCTACTCGGGGATGTGCTGGGAATGGATCCGAAGAGCGGGGCCATGGCGATCGGACGCCCCGTGCGCGACTACCAGGTCGTCCAGTTCCATTTGTGCGACGCGGAAACCTCTGCCGTCGACTTGCGGCGCCAGCTGGTGGCACTCAATCCCCGTGCTCAAGGGGGCACGCAGGCGGCCATGTTGTTCTGCTGCGTGGGCCGCGGCGAAGCTCTGTATGGCGTGCCGGATCACGACGCCGACATGATTCGCCGCCACCTGGGCGATGTGCCCGTCTTCGGCTTCTTCAGCAGTGGTGAAATCGGCCAGGTCGGTCGTCGGACCTTCGTGCACGGCTACACAACCGCTGCGGCCCTGCTCCAGCCGCGCAAGGCTGGCTAGGGCAGGCGAGGGTAGAAATACAGGGTCTCACCCAGGCCCTCGCTGATCGTGTAATAGCCGCTGCCGTCGTGCGCCCATGCGATCGACTCGCCCTGCCGTTCGATGGACAGCGGCAGCTCGCAGGCCGGGGTCTGGAGGGCCTCGACGACATCCATGCCCGGCTGTCGCTGCCACAACCACGCATCGGTGTACGTCCGGACGATGATCAGGCGGCCGTCGGGCGTGATATCGGCAGCGGTGACCAGGCCCAGGTGGAGTTCGCCTCCGGGTTCTGCCACGGCACGTCCCGAGGCGAAGCTGCTATCGGGAACACGGAACACGTGGTTGTGCCCGTCGCGGCCCTTCGTGATCATCACCACGTCCGCCGTGACCGGATCGACCAGCATGGCCTCGCAGTCGAACGCGCCGGCAGGGTAGCGGACCTGCAGCCGCTGGGCGTCTGCGACCTGCAGCTTCGTTTGTTGCGATCCCTTCACCTTGGGTTCGGGAATCCGCAGCACGAAGACGCCCTCGTGCCGCTGGCGCAGATTGTCCCCGAGATCGCCCAGGTACAACCATGAGATTCCATGCGGGTCGCGGGCCACCGCGATGTCTTCCGCATCGAAGACCTGTCGTCCCAGCAGTTCCATCTCGAGTTGCACGCCCGCACTGTCCATGGCCAGGATGCGTGCGCCGTCCCCGGAGTCGTTGTGGCAGTACAACCACCCGGGTGATTGACGCGCCGATGCCAGGCCAGAGATTTCTGGCAAGCGTGGATCGTTGACGACCACCCGGCGCCGTCCCCGGCCGAAGCGGGGACAGTCGAGCTTTCGGCGCGCTTTCGCGGGCTTCGGAGCCTGAGGGTCTGCATCGAACGCCCGGGCGCCGTCGCTGGGGAGTGGGTTGCCATCGGGTTGCGCTGGTTTGGCCGGGTCCGCGTCCGGCGCGTTGGGAGCGGCGAGTGCCGTCTGGTCGCCGGTGATGCTGCAGCCGCAGAGGCTTGCGATGGCCACCGCGGCGCCCCAAGCACCCCAGGCCCGACCCCACCGGTCAACCCTGGCACCAAAACGGGCACCCAAACGGGCACCCAAACGGGCACCCAAACGGGCACCCAAGCGGGCACCAAAGCGGGCACCAAAGCCGGCGGCCAAGAGCGGCGCCTTGCGACCGCGTCGGTGACGGTCGGAGCGCTCGTAGACGGCTGGCGGGCGATGCATGGCGTTCGGAGCTCCTCGGGCCTCCTCCAACCATAGCCCCTGCGGGGCTCTCGGGAAACCACCCGCCGACGTAGTAGGCTCCGCCCGTGAAAGGCTCAAAGATTCGGGCGGCGCTCTGGTGGGACGCTGCCCTGGTGTTCGTTGCGGCAGCCGCGCTGTACACGGCCACCATGTGCCGCGACGTGTACTGGTATGACAGTGCAGAGTACGCGGCGGCAGCGGCTGTTTGGGGGATTCCGCATCCGCCCGGCTATCCCGTCTATGTCCTTTTGGGCCACCTGTTGACGTGGCTGCCAATGGAACCGGCGCTGGCCGCCAACTGGTTGAGCGCGGTTTCTGGAGGGGGCGCGGTGGCAGGGCTTTATGCGCTCTGCCGTTGTTCGGGTCAGCCCCGATGCGCTTCGATGGTGGCGTCTGGGGTGCTGGCGCTGGCGGGCGCGGTTTGGGGCAATGCGCGTGTGGCAGAGGTGTACACGCCGGCCCTGGCTGTGCTCGCAGGGGTGTGGTGGCTCCTGGTCGATGGGCTGCTTCGCGCACGTCCCTGGCGAGTCCTACAGGCCGCGCTGGTGGCCGGGATGGGGCTCGGTATCCACCTGTCGATCGCCACTTGCGGACTCGGTTTCGTCTACTTGGTAGCCATCACGGGGCGGCGTACCGGCGCCGCGGGGGGGGGTTCGACGGTCGCTGGCGGTGCTCCGCAGCCGCGCACCGTCCCGCGTTTGCTTGCCCTTTCCACTGTGACTGCACTTGCGGGGTCGGCCGTCTTCGGGCTGCTGCCTCTGCGCTCTGCCCACGAGCCCGCCATCAACATGCTCACGCCCAACACGGTCGAGCGCTTCTTCTGGCTGGTTACGGGCGGCAACTACCGAACCTGGTGGACGAGTGAGCCCCTGTGGCGGTCGCTGGGCACGGTGGTCGAAAAACTGGTCGTCCAGTGGGGCCCGCTGGGGGCGACGTTGCTCCTGGTGGGCGCCTGGTATTTGGTCCGGGAGCGCCGCATCTTGGCCGCGGCCATCGGTCTCGGCGCACTGGGCAATATTGGCTTCTTTGCCCGCTACCGCGTGCACGATCTTGAAGTGTTTCTGCTTCCGACGGTCTTTCTGGGGGCCTGGGTTGCCGGCTTTGGGGTCCAGGCGCTTGTGGAGCGCTGCGCTCGCCGGCCCGCGACGGCGATGCTTTCGAGGCTGGCCTGGATGGGCCCGTTGGTGTGGTTGCTGGCAACCCTGGTGATGCGGTACCCGCGGATGGACCTCAGCACCGACCGTTCGGCCGGGGACTATGGCCGCATGCTCGTCGCCTCGCTGCCCCGCGGGGCCGTGATTCTGACCTACTCGATGCCGCAGGAGTGGCGCTATCACGCCGTGTTCGCGCACTATTTCCAGGCCGCCCGCGGTGAGCGGCCCGACGTCAAAGTCGTGACCTATCTGCCCCATCGTCTGGTGTTGCGGCTGTTGGCTGAACAGCGCCCCGTCTACGCCTATGCGAATGTGTCCCCGCTTGGGCGGCACTTTCGGCTCATTCCGGAGGGTCCCTTGTTTCGGGTCGCCTGGAAGTGAGGCGCTCCTCCAGCTCAGTGGCGGTGCGGGGCCAGTCGTCCTTGAGCAGTCGCGATAGGGCCCGGTCCGCGAGCAACTTGCCGCTCGTCTGGCACGTGGCGCAGTAGTTCGTCTCGTTTTTCGCGTACACGATTCGCTGCACGTCATGGCCGCAGTCTGGACATGGTTTGCGATAGCGGCCGTGGACCGCCATGCCATCTCGGAACGCTGTCACCTTCTCGGGGAAGCCTTCGCCCGCTTCGGCTCGCAGCCTGTCCGTCCACTCCGTGAGCACCGCGCGCGTGGCGTCGAACAATCGGGTGAGTTCCGGTTGCGACAGCCCTCGCGTGCGCTTGACCGGCGACAGTCGTGCGCGATGCAGGATCTCGTCGGAGTAGGCGTTTCCGATGCCGGAGAGAATGCGCGGGTCGGTCAGGGCCCGCTTGAGGGTCCGATTCTCTCGTGAGACGGCTGCCGCGAAGGCATCGGCCGCACACGTCATGACCTCCAGGCCCCCGGGGTCGAGCGCCGCGAGCGCGCCTTCCCCGTGCACGAGGTGTAGCGAGGCTCGTTTCTGGCTGCTCGCTTCCGTGAGCAACAGGGTCGCGTCGGGAAAGTCGAAGGCGGCGACTCCGATCTTGCCTGGAATGCCGGCTCCGGATGGCTTGTAGCGCAGGCGCCCGGCGATCATCAGGTGCAGGACCGCAAACAGGTCGTCCTCGAAGGCGAACACGATGCGCTTGCCGATCCGGCGGAATCCCTGGATCCGCTTTCCGTGCAACGACGCCAGGGGAGGGGAGGCGGTGCGGAGCAGGAACGGGCCCTTGATCCGCACCTCCTGGAGCGCTTGGCCGACCAGCCGGCGCTCCAGGCACTCGATGTAGACAGTCACGTCCGGTAGCTCGGGCATTCTGCAGAACTAACCAGTTAGGCTCGCTTGCGCCAGCTGCCGGAGGGGATGATCGGGGCGCTGCCGGCATGTGTCTGGGGCAACACATAGGCTGCGGTGTCGGATCCGGCGATGTTGATCTGCACCCGGCGGTACAGTTCGGGTACCTCTTCGAACAGGTCCAACCTCGCAAGGGTTTGCAGGTCCACATGGTAGAGCTCACCCGCGATCGACGTGCCGCCACCGGCCACCATCGCGGGGTAGTCTCCAAGGTCGACCAGCGAAAAAGCGGGCGCGGTATGAGTGGGGCAGAGGAAGTCCGCCCGTTGGATCAGGTAGTGATTGTCTTCACCGGACAGCAGCGTGCCGTACACGAACAAGCGAATCATCTAGGTCCAGCCGAGCAGGGGGCACATGATTCTGAGCACGCCGAACAGGGCGGCCCCACACACCAGGTTCAGGATGAAGCCCGCGCGCAGCATGCGCGTCATCGGCACCTTCCCGGTGCCGTAGACGATCGCGTTGGGGCCGGTGGCGATCGGGAGCATGAAGGCACAGCTGGCCGCCAGCGCGACCCCAATGGAGGGAGCGATCGGGGAAACCCCCAGTTCCGCACACACGCCGATCACCAGAGGCACGACCATGTTGGAGGTGGCCGTGTTCGAACACATTTCCGTGAAGAAGATCGTGAAGGCCATGGCAAGGGCCGTCAGCGTCCACAGATCGCGCACACCCGTGAGCGCGATGAAGCCGCGACCCAGCTCATTGGCCAGGCCCGTCTGGAACATCTGGGTGCCCAGGGAAATCCCCCCTCCGAAGAGCATGATGAGCCCCCAGTCGATTGTACGTGCTTCCTGCCATGGCAGAACGGCTCGTCGGCCATCCGCATCCTTCATCAAGAACAGCAGCGAGGCTGCCAGGATCGCCACACCACCCGCGGGCAGCGCCCGGCTCACCGGCCCGGCGAGATCGCTTCCGACGGCCTTGAGGACCCCCGGCGTGAGCCAGCCGAGCACCGCCAGCAGAAACGACAGGGCCGTGACCCGTTCCCCGCGACTGAGTGGACCGTCGTCCGCTGGCTCGGGCTTGGGTTGCGCGTTGCCGGGCGGTGGAGGGTACAGCCGTGCGAACACCAGGTAGATGATGGCGACCAGCGCTGCCGCAGACGGAACACCGATCTGGATCCAATCGACAAATCCGAGGCGCACGTCGGCCCCTCGTAGCAGCCGGATCGTGATCATGTTCGGCGGCGTGCCCACCAGGGTGCCCATGCCGCCGACCGAGCAGGCGTATGCGATCGCCAGCAGCCCACCCACCGTGGTCGAGCTTCGCTTGCTCTCGCTCAGGCGGCTGAGGGCTGACTTGCCCATGGTTCCCAGCAGAATCGGGACCAGCATGGCGGTGGACGCGGTGTTGGAGATCCACATCGACAGGCAGGCCCCGACCAACATGAGGGAAAGCCGGGTGCGCCAGGGCACACCTGCCACCATGGGCGACCGGACGACCGCCTGCGCGAGCCTCCGATCCAGGCCGTGGCGCTGCATCGACAGTGCGATGAAGAAACTACCGTAAAATAGAAATAGCAGCGGGTCGGCGTAGGGGGCAAAGGCCGATTTGGCGTCTGTGATCCCCGCGGCCACCATGGCCGGCGCGATCAGCAGGGCCGTCACCGGGACGGGAACCACCTCGGTTACCCACATAACAACGACGGCGGCGGCGATGGCGGCCAGCCGGTGCTGCTTTCCGTCCAGGGGGAGCGGAACCAGCCAAAGCGTCGCGAGCACGATGGGTGCGAGCACCCGACCGACCCGAGCCCGCGCGCTGTTTCCAGCTACCGCGTCCTCAGACATGGGGGCATCCATGTAGCACGTTCAGTCTCGCGGTGGGCCTCCGTTGGTCATCTGTCCAGGCGACAGAACTTGCTTTGGTCCCGGTTCTAGCGAATCTTCTATATCCTATGTTCGTGCGTTCCATCTGCTGCGCGTTGTTGGTGGTAGCCGTGGGCGGGTGCCGCCCGGACTCGGACTCCCAAGGCGATGCCGACCAGGCCCCTGACGTCTCGAAAGAGGTCGACAAAGGGTCAACCAAGCCACCTCTCAAGGTAAAAAAGGCCCATCAGCCCCCTCCTCCGGAGATGGTGGATCCGGTGCCCTTTTGGGAAGGTGGCAAGACGACCCGCAAGGTCGACGCTGCGGCCGCGGCACTGCACGGATATCTAGTGCTTGATTTGGGCGAGGCCTGGACGCCCTATCTGTTCACGGAGGCAGAGGACGGCGAGGGCAACCTGCTGACGAACCACTACCGCAAGACCTACCTGCAGCTAGCGCGCGGCGAATGGCCCAAGAACCACCACGGTGAGCGGGCTGAGCGGGACAAGTACCTCGAGCTGTACGGCATCATGCCCACCCTGTCCGTGCTGCGCGAGCGCTTCCGCAAGATCCAGGCGCTCCCGTGCCGGCACGACCTGGATCTGACGCCTCTGCAGGAGTTCAGCGGGGTCGTGTCCTACCAATCGAACACGGAGGCCCGTCGTCGGGCGCGCGAGTTCTCGTACCTGCAGAACCAGGTCAAGGTGCTAATGCGGCGCCAGGGCGTGCAGACTCCGGAGGAGCTCGACCTCAAGCGCATTCGGAAGCGCCGGGAGCGCGACATTCTGATTCGTTTCAGACGACGCGGGCCAGCGGCTCGAGCGGTTCGAGCAGTCCAGGATCGGCTCAAGTGTGAGGGGTTCTACAAGGGCCGCGGTCGCTACATGAAGGGCGCCCTGGACTGGGTGACCCATGAGGCGTTGGCCGAATTCGAGCGACGCCATCGGATCTACAGCTGGGGCTACATTGGGCGCGACTCCATGAAGGTGCTGCGGATCGATCCGATGGAGGCCGAGGCACGAGGCGTGATGCGCGTGCTGGCCGAGCGGGCGATCCATTCGTCCGGGATCCTTGAGGACGGCAGTCTCGGGACGAAGCCGGACGGGTCTGCGCGCACGTTCATCGGGGCGGATGGCAAGGAGCACCCGATTCCGAATCTCGTGGAGCAGGTCGAAGCGGGCATTGTGGACGCATTTGGCCTGCACTCGCCCGAACAGACCCTTGCCTTCCTCGAGAGTCTCGGCGAGCTCAAGCAGGGCGAACACCGTTTCGTCGCCATCAAGGGGCCGGAGCTGCCCGAGTACTACGATGGTACGATGGAGCTCACCCTGCGCTACGATCGGGGCGATGTCTGGTACGACTTCCCTTTCGGCACCGAGGGGCAACAGAAGCGGCAGCCCGTGCAGCGGCGCCCGCGGGTTACGGTGCTGACCAAGTACCTCGACCGCTGGATACCACTGGCGCGCTTCGGGACCACGATCGGTGGTTGGCGGAGCGAGCTCATCGAGGGGCACGTGATGTGGAAGTACAAGAACTCACCCGTGGGCCCGCGGGTGTGGCAGCGGATCGTGGCTTCCCCGGTATGGCTGCCTCCGGACAGCACCCCGCACAGAGAGTTGCTCAAGCGCCGCAGGAAGCGCAAGCCCGGAGAGCCCCTGTTGGAGGTCAACTACCACGAGACCGGCCCGAGCTACGCGTCCGCATACGGTTTGGTCGCGGCCTACCACAGCAAATTCATGCGCAAGCGCGACGGCACCATGGCGATCGGCGGTGACGAGGGCATTCGCACACACGGCTCGGTCGACTACATGAGCATCATGCGCCGGCACTCACACGGTTGCCATCGCCTGCACAACCACATCGCCGTGCGTCTGATGTCGTTCGTGCTGGCCCATCGCCCCCACCGGCGGGTCGGCCAGCAGCCGCTGTCGTTCCACAAGGTGCTTGAACACGAGGACCAGACCTATCCGCTCGACATCACCGTCGGCGGCTATATCTTCGAGCTTGAAGAGCCGCTGGTGGTCAACGTGCTGGAGGGTCGCGTCCGCGGCAAGCTGAAGGAGCCGCTGGGGATTCCGGTGCCCAAGTACGACGAGAACCTGCAGGCCTACCTGATGCCAGACGGCAGGGCCGTGGAGCTGCGCGGCCGCGAGCTGTTCGAGGTGCCCCTTCCGATGCCGGAGACCGACGCCGGTGTCCCGATGCCCTCGGGTCTCGAGGAGTTCCTGACCGGGACCCT
>JAPPOR010001034.1 GCA_028817905.1 Myxococcales bacterium | reverse complement strand
CGCCCACTTCGCCATCGCTCGCCTTGGTGGCTTCCTCAAGCACAACAAACGACCTAGGGCTCGGGTGACTGTGACCAGCACTCTGAGAGTGCAGGGCAACTGTGCATCGCATGGGCCAGGGATGGCGAACGGGAGGCGCGCTTGGCCTTCAGCATCGGACCGCAGAACGGATCGGTCTGGCAGTCCGTGCCCGAGCAGTCCTGCATCTGAAAGCAAGTAAGGAGGTCCCGACAGTCGTAGTCACGTGCGCATGCGGAAAACGTCGGCTGGCAGCGTTCACATAGGCAATCGTCCCGATCGGAAAGCCCCCAGGGGTCACCAGCGCGTTGTTTGCAGTTGTCTATAGCGGTGTCCGTTGGGACCACGTGATCGCACTGCTCGTAGCAGTTGAGGTTTCCGTCCCCACGGCAGTCGCCGGGCTCGAACCAGATTCGAGACAGCTCAGCGGCCATGCAGGCGGTGCAACCGTCGTCGATGCTTTCCAGGCAGGCTTGCCTGGTGAGCCCGGTGTACCACCCGACTCGGTCGCACCCCGCCAGATGTGCACACGCGCGCTGGCGGTCGGCTGGGGTCACCGGCTCGAGCTCGGGGCAGGCGAGCCGCAACGCCGTGTCACAAGACGCGGCCTGCAGACCTCCATCGTGGCGCGCCCGGTCGCCCCACATTCCACGAAACACGCAGTCACAGGCAAAGGGGCCTGTCCCGTCCGGCGCACGCTCGCAACGGGCCGAATAGCCGTTGCCCGTCTGCGTGCACAGGGTGTCCCCCTGGCGCGCCCCTGGCCCGCAAACGCGTTCGAGGGTTGCGCGACAGGGCCTGTGTCGCTCTCCCGCTGGGTACGCCTCGGTGTGCTCGGTGCCATCGGCACAGGTGCAGCGCAGGGTCTCCCGGTCCACACGTTCGCAGCGCCCTCCATAGCCGTTGCATCCTTGCGGCCCTTCGTGATTGGGGTCGCAGGCTACCCTCAAGGCGCCTTCACACGTGGAGCTCGAGGCTGGGTGGCGCAGTCCGTTGGATGTACAGCTGCATCGGAAATGGCCTGGATCGCCATCCGCGATGGGCTCGCAACCACCATGGTCGCCGTCGCACGGCTGAGCGCACGCGGCCCAAAGGGCGTGCTCGCAGCTCGACTCGCTGCGCGCCATCGCTTCCTCACCGTCGCAAAGGCACTGGAACCCACCGTTGCGGCTTGGCTCACAGTTCCCAGCTCGACCCTCGTGAAATGATGTGCCGCAGACGGATGGAGGCGGTTCGGCGTTGCCTGAAAACGGTTCCGCCTGTACCCCACAGGCGAGCCGCAGGGCACCAGTACACCCTGCGGCGAAGTTGACGCGCGACGTGCCCTCGCATTGGCAACGCCAGTGTCCGTCGAAGCCTTCGCACCGGTTCGGTGCGGAGCTTGCAGCGGTCGCTGGCCTTCGCCTTGCTTGGTCGCGTTCAAACCCGGCCGCGCACCCGGAGAGCGGCACCCAACCATCGGTGGGTAGCTCGACTACGAAAACTGGAGGGCCTGCGGCCGCCTGCGGGGCGCCTCGATTGTCGTCGGGGTCGGCGGGGGGGCTTCCCGGTGCATCGGCGGCTCGTAGAACGGCCGGACCTGCGTCGCCTTCTCGGTCCCTTGCCGACGCTGGGGGGCCGGGCACCCCGCCGCCCCCCAGGTCAGTGGCGCGCGCGGGTGGCCTTGGGTCGGAGTCCCTGCTGGAATCTCTACCGGCGTCCATGATGGCGCTCGGCTGTTGTTGCTGCGCAGAGCGCGGAGGCGAGGCGCGGTCCGGCGGGCGCATCACCGCGCCTTCGCGGCTTTCGACGGGTTGCCCCCCATTGGCTGCGCCCTTGTCGCAGCCGACCGGTGTCGCAAGTGAACAACTCGCTACGAGTACCGCCGAGGGCCAGTGCCGCTGCCCCACCATTCGGTCACTATGCGCGCCGATGACCGCGACCACAAGTCGCCGAGAAGATCGCGTCCCCGTCAGGGCAAGCGAGCACAGATGGATGCACACTGGTACAAAAAGTAACTGTTTGTACTTAGTGACATGGTAAATTTCTTCTCTCGACGCCTGGCCTTGCAGAGCGTGCGTCAAAGGTGGGCCGTTGCAGACCGCGTTGCTTGGGACACGCGTGGCGCGAGGGGCCTGACACAG
>JAPPOR010000043.1 GCA_028817905.1 Myxococcales bacterium | reverse complement strand
TGTCGCTTGCAGCGCATCCCCGGAGCGCGCCAGCGCGACCTAGCGACCTTGTCCAGGCGCATCGGGTCAAGGCAACGCGATCAACTTGACGCAAACGCCCACGAACCGCTGACTCAAGGTCGCTAGTAGGCCTCCGCGAGTCTGCCGAGATGATAGGCCTCGTCGCCGAACTCGACCGAAAGGGCGTTGAGCCGCTTGAAGTACAGGCCGACGTCGTGCTCGTCGGTTACACCGATGCCGCCGTGCAGCTGGATCGCTTGGCGTGTTACGAAGTGGCCTCCCATTGCGAGCTGGCTTTTGGCAACCGAGATCGAGCGTTTGCGTTCCGAGATGTCTTCCGACTCAGCCCGCAGTGCGGCCAGCAGCATGGCGGACTTGCACAACTCGAGCTCCACGAACATGTCCACGCAGCGGTGTTGGAGAGCCTGGAACGCACCGATGCGGCTTCCGAACTGCTGGCGTTCTTCCAGGTAGTCGCGCGTCATCGTGAACACCGCCTGCAAGAGGCCTGCACCCTCGGCACAGGCTGCCGCAGCCCCCAGGTCGAGCACCTCTTCGAGCACTGGCAGGGCGGCGCCCTCGTTGCCGAGCAACTCGCCTTGCGCGCCGGCCAGCTCGACGTGCGCAGCCCGACGCCCATCGATCGTCTTGAGCGACGTGCGGGTGACGTCCTTCTGGTTGGCATCTACCACAAACAGGGACACGCCCTCGGCGTCTCCCGGCTTGCCCCCGGTGCGTGCCGAGACTACCAGCGTGTCGGCGCTGTCTCCGCTGAGCACCCACAGCTTGCGGCCTTCCAGAAGGTAGCCGTCGGGGCCGCGCTGCGCGGTCGTTTCGACGTAATTTGGCAGATAGCGGCTGGCGGCCTCGGCGTAGGCCAGGGCGAGCTTGCTGGAACCTTCCATCATCGGGCCCAGGAAACGCGCTTGCTGCTCCGACGAGCCGGTTTTGGCGATCGCCATTCCACCGAGCACGACCGAAGGGACGAATGGTTCGGGTACGAGTGTCTTGCCCAGCTGCTCCAGCACCAGGGCCGTGTCGATGAATGGCAGCCCAAGGCCCTGTGCAGCTTCCGGAATCGGTAGGCCGAGCCAGCCGAGCTCCGCCATGTGTTGCCAGACCTCCTCGGAAAAGCCAGTCTCGGAATCTCGCATGGCGCGAAACCGCGAAATCGGGGAGTCCTTCTTGACGAAGTTCTCCACGTTGTTGACGAGCATCTTCTGTTCATCTGAGAGAGTGAAGTCCATGGGTGCACCTCAGGCCGATGGCAACCGCAGCAGGTTCTTGGCGATGATGTTGCGTTGAATCTCGTTGGTGCCACCGTAGATCGTGGTGGCGCGTTCGTAGCAGAAGTTGCTGGCGACCCACTGCTCGTACTCCGGGACCACGCCTTCCTCATTGAACCATGCTAGGGCATTGTGTCCCATCAGCTCCATCGCCAGCTCGCCCGTTTCCTGCGATAGCTCAGAGCCGCGAATCTTGAGAATCGATGACTCGGGTCCCGGTGCTTGCCCCAGTTGCGCGCCCGCGAGGGTCCTGTAGATGACCATGCGCAGGGCTTCGATCTTGGCCTCGAGGCGTGCGATCTTGATGCGGACGGTGGGGTCTTCCAGCAACGTTCGGTCGCCTACGCGCGTATTTTTGGCGATCCGGAGTGCGTTTCGCAGTGTGCGGGTCGCGCCGCCAACGTCGCCGATCCCGACTCGCTCGTGGCCGAGCAGGGCCTTGGCCATGGACCATCCGCCGTTGAGTTCTCCGACCAGGTTCTCCTTGGGGACCTTGACGTTGTCGAAGTACGTATCGCAGAAGGCGGGCGTACCGCCGAGCGTGAGGAACGGTTCCACCCGTACGCCGGGCGCCGAAAGGTCGCAGAGCAGGAAGCTGATGCCGGCCTGGCGCTTCTTGGCGCTCCTGTCGGTCCGGGCCAAGACGAAGATCCACTGGGCGTATTGGGCATAGGTTGTCCAGGTCTTTTGCCCGTTCAGGACGAAATGGCCCTGACCATCGTCCTCGGCCGTCAGCTGTAGCGAGGCGAGGTCGCTTCCGGCGCCGGGTTCGGAGTAGCCCTGGCACCAGGTTTCCTCGCCATTGAGGATTTTGGGCAAAAAACGCGCCCGCTGTGCATCCGTACCAAATTGGACGATCAGCGGCCCCACCATGCGCAGCCCAAACGGGCTCAGGGGTGGCGCGCCCGACAGTGCCAGCTCCTCAGATAGGATGAAGCGTTCGGTTGGGTCCAGGCCGGCTCCCCCATATTCCTGCGGCCAGTTCGGCGCCGCCCAGCCCTTTTCGTACATGATGCGATGCCACTGCAGGCGCTCGTCGTTCTCGAAGTAGCCTGCGACCGACGCCTTCTTGGCCATCTCTTCGGGCATGGCGGACTGGATCCATGCGCGCGCTTCCTCTCGGAATTTCTGGTGTTCTGGCGAAAAAGAGAGATCCATCGCTGCTCCTTTGAGCGAGCCGCACGGCGGCGGTTCGGGCTGTNNNNCGGGCTGTTGTGTTAGGGCCTGTGCGTCGTCCGATCCACTGGCCAAGCGAACAGTGTACGAGCATGGGGGCTCATCCCCAGTTCGGGTCCATATTCGATCCGGGTGTGCACCGCCAGCGTACACCAGCCCGTAAATACGGATGGATCCAGGGAAATCTGCTCCGTATAATCTTAGGTTGTCAGATCGGCGCGGGCCCCGAATCCACGAAGTCACCCAACCCACCCGAGGAGTGCATGGCGGAACATCAGGAGTTGTTAATCGCGATCGAGGCGGTGAAGGACGCGCCTGATGAAGCGGCAAATTGGGACCGGGTCGAAGCGCTTGTGGATGAAGCGCAGCGACCTACCGACGTGAGCGAGCTGTTCCGCAGCGTACTGACACCGGAGATGAGCGCCGAGCTGGTCACGGACATTGGCCAGCGCGCGGTGCGCTTCTACGAGTCTTGGTACGGCGAGGAGAGCCAAGGGTTGCCCGAAACACTCGAGCGTGTGCTGGAGATCGATCCGAACGCGCATTGGGCATTCGAGCGCTTGACCGTCGCCTATACCGTCGCAGAGAAGTGGGATGCGTTACTCAGCGCCTACGACAAAGCCATCGCCGCAGCGAACGATACCACCCGTCGCATGCAGTTGTTGGACGAGGCGGCACAGGCTGCTAAGGACTTCGCGGGGCAGCCCGACCGCGCGATTGGCTTCATGACCCAGCTGATCGCCCTCGATCCCTCGAACACCACCCTGGCCGCGTCGCTCGAGCGTTTGTTGGAGCGCCAGGAGCGCTGGCAAGATCTGGTCACCCTCTACGAGGGACGCGTTGGTGTCCAGACCAAGGCGCAGGCCCGCGACACGCGCTTGCGGATGGCGGCTTGCTATCTCGAGCGCCTGTCGGATGCGGCCAACGCCCTTGTGACCGCCAAGGAAGTCCTTGCCCAGGCACCGGAATACAAACCGGCTCGTGACATGGTCGAGCAGGTGCTCGCCCAGGCCGAGGCGCCTGCTGAAATACGCTCCGAGGCGCTCTCGCTCCTGAAGGAACACTATCTCAAGGCAAACGCACCAAAAGACGTCGTGCGTGTGCTGGAGACATCGCTCGAGTTCGCAGTCGATGACGCGCGCCGCACGACCCTGCGGGAGCTGGTGAGTCGCCTGGTCGACCTTTCGGACGACGTGCGCGCGATGACCCATCAAGCGGGTCTGTTGGTGTTGGAGCCGATGCCGCAGGAGCGGGAGGCGCTCTTCGTGCTCTCGACCCGCACGCGCAACTTCGAGCTCTATCAGCAGGCGTTGGTCGATGCGGCCGAGGCCCTGCGAGACCGATCGCGCCTCGATCTCCTTATGGAAGCGGGTCGCGCGCTTGAGCAGGAGCTCGGTGACGGCGCGCGCGCCATCGATTGCTATCGTCGGGTATTCGACGCGCCCGACGCCGAGGAGCTATCCGTTGCCTCCGGACGGCGGTTGATGGAGCTTCTGGGACAGACGGACCGCGAAGCGGAGACCCTCGAGGTCTTTGCACGCATGACCCATCTGGAGCCCGACCCCGACCGTCGGCGTAGGCAGCTGGGGGAGGTCGCGCGGCTGTCTGAGAAACTGGGTGATGGGCAGCGCGCCGGCGACGCCTGGAGGGCGCGCCTGGCCGATGATCCCGAGGACGTCGAAGCCTTGGATGCCTTGGTCGAGAAGACCAAGGTGGCGGAGGCCTGGGGCGATCTCGCCCCGCTCTTGCGTCAGCGTGCCCAGGCCAAGGGCGCTGCCGACCGGCGTCGAGAGGACCTGGTGTGGCTCGCGCGCTTGCAGTCCGAGCGCCTCGAGGACCTGGACGGCGCGATCGCGACATGGCGCGAGATTCAGGCTGGCTTTGGTGAGGATCAGGAGACGGTCAATGCCCTGACCGATCTGCTAAGCCGTGCGGAGCGTTGGCCGGAGCTCGCGCAGGTTCTGCAACAGGCAGCTGAGCGGGAGATCGCGCGTTTCACGGAGCTGCAGGCCCAGTTGGGTGACGCCTTCCGGTTGCAGCTCGGCCGGCCGGAAGAAGCCGTTTTGCGATATCGCTCTGCGCTGCAGGTCGACCCGCACCACGAGCTAGCGCGGGCCGGCCAGCATGCACTGCTGGAGAACGCGGAATGCCGGGCGGCAGCGGCGGAGAGCTTGGCCGAGGCCTACGCCCAGACGGATGAGTGGCAACCGCTGCTGGGACTGCTCGAGGTGCGCCTTCTGGCAGAAGACAGCGAGGCCGGGCGGGCTGAACTGCTGGTCGAGGCCGCCGAGATGCACGAAAACCGAGGCGAAGACCTGGACGCCGCGCTCAAGTGCTATCGGCGCGCCTTTGCGCTGCTGCCGGATGACCGCGGTACGGAGCGCGAGATTCGCCGGCTGGCCGAAGCGCTTGGGCGCTGGGAAGCGGTCGTCGAGGCCTATCGTGAGACGATCTCCAGCTTGCCATCCGACAGCCCCCGGGGAGCGGAACTGCGCTATCAGGAGGGGCAGGTGCTCGAACAACGCCTCGAGCAGAGCGAGGCTGCCCTGGTTGCCTATACCGGTGCTGTCGCCGTCAGTCCCAAGCGCTCGGAGTTCGGGGTTGCGGCGGTGCGCCAGGCATGTGACCTGGCGCGCTACAACGAGGCGGCGGGCAACATGCTTAAGTGCATGGCAGCACAGGACTGTTTCGCTACCGACATTTGTGACGAAGTCGAGGCCCACGCGGTGCGCGCCGACGCTTGGCCGGCGGTTGCGGAGGCGACGTTTTCTGCGTTGCAGCAGGGTGAGCAAGCCTTAAGCCCCGCACTCCGCCGTGAGCTGTTCGCGCGGGTCGCGCACTGGCAGGCAGAGCACGTGGACGATCCGGCCGCCGCCGAGCTCGCGCTGGTGAGCGCCGCGGCTGCGGAGCCCGAGCACTTGCAGACGTTGCAGGCCCTGGCTGCCCTGCAACGTCGCTCACCAGGGGCGGCATTGGTCGAGACCCTCCTTCGGATTGCCGGGCTTGAGGCGAGCAATCTCGATGCGCTTGCCGAGGCTGCCAGCGTGACGGTCGAACACACCGAGTTGGCTGAGCAGGCGATGACGATCGTAGAGCGCCTGTATGCAGCGGCGACGGCGCTATTCAAACAACACCGAGAGGCGACCGGAGAGCGCGATGCACAGAGCACTGTCGTCTGGTCGCTCGAACACCTCCTGCGCCTGCGCCGCGAGGCGGGCAGCCCGGCAGCGGCCCTCGAACTATTGACGGAGGCCATCACCCTGCCGTTCGACGCCGAAGCCGTGCAGGAGCTGCGCCACAAGGCCGCTTCCCTGGCGAAGGATGAAGTCGGGGACCGCCAGCGCGCGATCGAGCTCTATCGCGATGTGCTGCACATGGATCCGCGCGATGGGGTTGCCACGCGCGAGCTCGCAGCCCTGTACCAGGCCGGTGATCGCCTGCCGGAATTGCTCATGTTGCGGCACCACGAGCTCGACCTCGAGCCTGCGGATGCGCGGCGCCTGGAACTGCGGCTCGAGATCGCGGCCGTGCTCGGCGAAATGGAGGCTCGCGGTGGGCGTCTGCAGTCGTTGGAGGCGAACCTCGAGCAACAGCCAGGGCATCGGGAGTCAACGCAGGCTCTGTCGCGCTTGATGCGCGACAAGGGTCAGCACGCGGAGCTTGCAGCGATGATCGAGGCGCAGGCCAAGCGTGTCGCGCGCGCCGGCGATGGCGAGCGTGCGATCGAGTTGTGGACTGAGGCTGCTGCCCTGTTCGAGACCGAACTTGCCGATCCCAACTCGGCGATCGTTGCCTACGAATCCCTGCACGCGCTCGCCCCGAACGGGCCTGCCTCTGCTGCGCTGGCCCGGCTGCACGCAGGTCGCGGCGAGCACGGTAAGGCTGCCGAATGGCTCGAGCTGCGGCTCGGCACCGCGCCACCCGAAGAGCGAACCGCGACGGCACTCGAGCTCGCTCGCGCGCATCTCGAAGCTGGCCACGCGGACCGGGCCAGAGGCTGTCTCGAGCAGGCGTCGGCCCAAGATCCCGATGCCCATGATGCGCGCGATCTGCTTGCGCGCCTCTACCGCGAGGAGGGGCGCTATGAGCCGCTGACCCGCCTGCTGTCCGCCGGCGCCGAGCGTGCTGGGGATGCACAGCGCAAGCTAGCGTATTTGACCGAGGTCGCAGAGCTTTTTCACAACCAGTTGCGGTCTCCCGAGCGCGCGCTGCCGGCCCTGGATCTGGCGCGTGAGATCGCGCCCGACGACCCACGCTTGAGCTTGATGCGGGCCAAGAGTTTGCATGCCGCGGGACGCTACGACGAGGCGGCGGCCTTGCTGCAGGACCTGATCCAGGGGTTCGGCCGCAAGCGATCTCCGGAGCGGGCGGAGCTGCACTTTCAGCTGGCCAGGGTGCTAGCAGAGGGCGGTGATGAGGCGGCTGCGTTGTCCGAGCTCGAGACCGCGACCAAGATGGACCTCGCTCACGCGGCCGCGCTGCACATGTCTGCGGAACTGTCGCGCAAGGCCAAGGACCTCGACCGCGCAGAACGCGCCTATCGTGGGCTGTTGATGCTCGTGCGGCGCAAGCAGCCGGTTGAGATCGAGGACATCGGGATCAGCGAGGTCTTCTTTGCGCTGTACCAAATCGCTGTGGAGCGGGGGCAGACCGAGCAGGCCAACGAGCTGCTACAATCCGCGCGCGAGGTTGGAAAGCAAAGCGATCAGGAAGCCCAACGACTTCAGCGTGCCGCCCTCGCTGCGGGCGATGTGGACAACGTCCTGTTTGCTCTCGATGCGCGCGCGGAACTCGTCAGTGAGCCAGCGGCCGAGGCCGAAGTCGTCGCGGCTCGGGCGGAGGCGCTCGAGCGACATCTCGAGCGCCCGGACGAAGCGTTTCGTGCTCGGCTTCGGGCTGTGGAGCTCGATCCGGACAACGATGCCTGGCATGGCGCGGCGCGCGAACAGGCGGTTCGCCTCGATGCGCTGCAGCGCTACTTGGACAGCTGCGACAGCCTGGCCCACGACGCCCTGCTAGATGGCGGGGCAGGTCCCGGGCTGGCTGCTAAACTGCTCCTACGCATGGGGGAGACGATCGAGCAGGAGCTCGGCGACTTGGATCGCGCGGCTGGCCTGTATGCCAAGGCCGAGGCGACCGGTCAGCACGTGGTCGGCGCCTGGCTTGCGATGGCCAGGGTAGCCGGCGCGCGCGGGGAAGCGGCCGAGCAGAGAAGGGTGCTTGCCCGCATCAGTCAGCTGGATGATGCGCAGGCGAGTCAGGAGGACAGGAATCGCGCCTTGTTCATGGTTGCCGAACTCGACCTGTCGGGTGAAGGCACGCTCGATAGTGGCCTTGCGGCGCTTGAGCAAGCGCTCGATGACTCGCCCGACTACGATCGCGCCTATCAGCTTGTGCAGCGCGCGTTGGTCGCGGATGCAGCGCAACCCCGCGCCCTGTCACTGCTCGAGCGCATCGCCCGCGCGAAAGCGGACGACAAGATGCTTCTCGACTGGCACTGCCGTGTGAGCCTCGGTTCGGACGTCGACCCTTCGAGCGTTCGGGCTGGCATCGACCTCGCGCTGCGCATGTCCGACCTGGCCGTGGCAGAGCAGCTCTTGCAGCGCGCCGCGGAGCTCGCGCGCGCGTCGGGTGAAATGGAAGGACGGGCTTGGATCTTTTCCGGCCTTGCGGAGTGTCGCATGCAGGCCGGCGATGTGGCTGCGGCCATTCGCTACATGGACGAGGCGCTGGGCTATGCCACGGGCGACGAAGAGCGTGATTTGCGGGTCGAGCTGGCCCAACTGGCTTCCCGCGAGGGCGGCGACCTCGACGTGGCGGCGCGCGCCTATGAGGGCCTGTTGGACGCGGCGCCGGGTGACCGAGCGTTGTGGGAACCCCTGCTCGAGGTCTACGCCCGGATCGGGGACCGGGAGCGCTACGAGGGCTTCGTGGCCCGGGTCCTTCAGGAATTGCTGCCCGAGGAAGACCGCGCGTTCCTCATGCTCAACCACGCTCGCTTTTTGGTATCGGAGCGGGCTGAGTCCGACGCGGCACCCGTGCTGCGGGCGCTGATCGATGAGCAGCCGGGCAATATCGAGGCTACTGACTTGCTGACGGCGTTGTATGAGCGCAACGGAATGAATCAGGAGCTTGCCGCGTTGCTGGGTGAACAATTCGATCAGGCGCGCGACCGGGAGGACGCCGACGCCGTATCTGAGCTGGGTCTCAGACTGGGTCAACTATACGGGCCCGAACAGAGCGATGTGGCAATCGATATCTACCGCGCGGCCTTGGAGTGGGCTCCAGAGCATTCGGGTGTTCTTAGGGCCCTGTTGGCGCGCATGGAGGGCGAGGCGGAGCCGCGCGAACGTGGCGAGGTCATCCAGACCGTGCTGCGCGTCGATCCAGCACAGGATGCCGCCGCGCTCGCGCGGGAGGCGGTTTCGATCTGGCGCAGCCTCGGGGACGCCGAGATGCTGCAGAGCGCTCTGGAACTGGGCCGACAAGCGTGCCCCGACGATCAGGAACTCGGGGTGTGGTTGGAGGCATTCTACGCCGAGAACGGCCTGTTCGAGCCCCTGGCTCAGTTGATGATGGCGGACGCGGAACGCATGGGAGAGGGCCCGGAGGCGGTCGTACGCTACAAGAACGCGGCCAGCTTGTACCGCGAGCAACTGCAGGATGTGGACGGTGCGAGCGGGGCGTTGCGCGCCGCGCTCGCGATCGTGCCGGACGATCTCTCCCTGCTCGGCGAACTAGCGCGCAACCTGGCGGCAGCTGGCCAACATCAGACCGCGATCGACGACGTAACGCGTCTGCTGGAGCAGCACGCGGGGCAGGATACGGGTCGCGTTGACCTGTTACGTGTGCGAGCCGACCTCTATCGCAGCGTCGAACAGTTGGACGACGCCTTGAAGGACTATGAGGAAGCCTACGCAATCGCACCGGCCGATGTGGCGCCCGCGCTCTTGGCTGTGCTGGAAATGGCCACCGAACGCGCGGCGGGCTCCGGGGACACGGAGCAGCAGCGCCGGCGGTTCATGCAGATGGTCGAAGTGCTGGACGCTATGGGAGACTCGGAGCGCGCGCGCGACATGTTGGCCGGTTGGGCGTCGGGGCACACCGACGACATCGGTGCTTTGCGGTTGTTGCGACAGCGCGACGAGGGCGCGGAGCGCTGGGATGATGTAGCCGCCACCTGCGAGCGCCTGACGATCGTGGAGGAGGCCGAGTCGCGGGCTGAAGCCGCCCTCGGTCTGGCCGACGCCTGCGCGCGCGCCGGTCGTCCCCAGGATGCACGCGCGGGCTTAGAGCGCGTCTATGCGGATATGCCTGATAATGCGCTGGTCCGGGGGCGCCTGAGGGATCTCTACGAGGCTGCCGGGGCGCACGCGGAGCTCGCTGAGATTCTGATACGTGACGCGGCCGACCGCGATGAGGTGTCCGACCGTGTGTCGACCTACCAGCGGGCGGCCGCGCTGTATATCGGGGCTGAGCGCCCGGAAGCTGCCCTGGTGCCGCTGCAGCAGGCTCGGGAGCTGAACCCCGAGGACCGCGAGAGTATCCTGTTGATGATCGACATCCACACCAAGCTAGGGGATATCTCCGCCGCTGGCGCCATGCTGGAAGAGGCGATCGCGGGTCACAAGCGCAAGCGCTCGCCGGAGTTGGCAAAGTTGCAGCAGCGGATGGCACGGCTGAAGCTAAGCGAGGGCGATACCGCCGCCCAGCTCGAGTGGCTGAACCAGGCGCTGGACACGGACCGCAAGAGCGCGGCCATCGCCGCCGAGCTCGCCGAAAGCGCGCTGGCCGTGGAGGATTACGATAGCGCCATGAAAGCGCTGCGCTCGATCACGATGATGGAGGACCCGCAGCCGATCACGCGCGCCATGGCGTTTCTCAAGCAGGCGCAGATCGCCGTGGTTCGCGGCGACGTCCGGCGCGCCCAGCACTGGGCACGAAAGGCCAAGTCCCTTGACCCCGGCCTCAGCGAGGCCGAGACCTTCCTGGCGGAAATCGGCGGCTAGCTAGCTAGTTCTCACTGCGTGATCTTGCGTTTGCGGCGCGGCTGTGCCCCGGAGGTAGGGGGTGGGCTCGGGTTTGTCTGGCTGCTCGGTGGCGTGAACTCGCCCGGCGAGCTTTCGAAGTCCTGGTGCTCGGGGCCGACGTACTCGCTCAGGGTGGAGCCGAGCGTGTTGTAGCCCTGTGCGGTGTTGTGCACGACGTCTTGGCCGACGGCCGTCCAGAGCGCCAGCCCACCGATCAGCAGGACGACAAACAGCACCGAGTACTCCATCGTGGATAGGCCTGCATCGTCGCGTAGAAAGCTCCGAGTTGGCGGTGGTTTGATCTGATCGTTGAGGTTGCCCATGGGGTCCAGTCTTGAGTCGAATCGGATGTGATGTCCAGCACCGGGCTAG
>JAPPOR010000446.1 GCA_028817905.1 Myxococcales bacterium | reverse complement strand
CCGGACCCACGTCAAGCGCGGTCCGCGAATTCTCGCAGTCCGCGCAGATGCCTACTGACAGCGGCCTGGGTACAGATAGGCTGACCGGCACGGAGAAGCCAGGCTCCGCCAACCACACCCGCCACCCCCGCGCTGGCACAGAGTTGACCCATGCGAAGCACGATCGATACTGAGGCCCTGACCCGCGTCGCACTGGACGCTGCCGAAGAAGCCGCCATCCTGATCATGCGCGGGTTCCGTTCGCGACCCGCAACGCGTACGAAGGGCCATGAGGCCGACCTGGTCACCGAGTTCGATGAAGCGGCCGAACAACTCGTGAGAGCGCGCTTGGCCGAGCGCAGCAGCCTGCCAGTCGTAGGCGAAGAAGGTGGGGGCGACCTCACCGATGCGCCAACGTGGGTCATCGATCCGATCGACGGCACCACGAACTTCGCCCACGGCCACCCCTGCTTCGCAGTCAGCATCGGGCTGATGGTGGCCGGTCTCCCGGAGGCAGGTGCCGTGGTCGCGCCGGCCCTTCAGACCCGCTGGCACGGCACGCGCGCCGGTGCGTTCCGCAACGGCAAAGCGATCCGGGTCAGCGACCGGGCCAACCTCGGACAGTCGCTGCTGGCAACCGGCTTCGCCCCCAACCAGGAACCAAAGGATGCCAGTCACAACCTACGCGCGTTCGCGGAGCTACTTCCGGTCGCGCGAGGGATTCGCCGCGATGGCGCAGCATCCCTCGACCTGTGCCACACCGCCGACGGAACGTTCGACGCCTATTGGGAGCGCGGACTACATGCCTGGGACGTGGCCGGCGGTGCTGCCATCGCGCTGGGAGCCGGCGCCACGATCACCGACCTTGCGGGTGGACCACCCGACTATCGGATAGGGTACCTGGCCGTGTCGAACGGCCGCATCCACGACGCACTGCTGGCCCACCTCCGCTAGCGACCTTGCGTCAGAGTTTCGTGGGCGTTTGCGTCAAGTTTGGTGGCGTTGCCTTGATCGGCTGCGTCTGGACAAGGTCGCTAGCTAGCTCGGACGCAGATCCCTTTGGCGCGGGCGGGCCGGCGCCGGTGCCGCGACCCGCGGTAGGCCCAGGTTGTCCCAGATCCGCAGGGTCGGCTCCGCCCGATTGAGCGTATAGAAGTGAATCCCTGGCGCCCCCTGCCGCAGGAGGTCCTCGGCCTGTCGTGTCGCGAGCTCGATGCCGAGCTCCTTCTGGCCGTCACTATCCTCGGCGAGCGCCTCCATGCGCAGGCGCATCCAGCGGGGAATGTCCGCGCCGCAAAACCGGGAAAAGCGCTGCGCCTGCTGGTAGTCGGTCATCGGCATCAACCCCGGCACCACGGGCAGGTCGATCCCCTGAGCGTGAACCTGATCGAGGAAGCGGTAGTAGGCGTCGTTGGTGTAGAAATACTGCGTGATGGCCTCGTCGGCACCGGCACGGACCTTGCGCACGAAGTTGTCAACGTCCGCCGATGGATCGCTGGCCTCCGGGTGGTACTCGGGATAACAGGCGACGGAAATATGGAAGCCACCAGACGCCTTGATGAACTCCACGAGTTCGTTGGCGTAGGCAAAGGCTCTAGGAAGGTCGGGCTCGTCCTCCGGGACATCGCCCCGCAGGGCGACGACTCGATCGACACCGATCGCTCGATAGGTGTCGAGCTGAGCTGCGATTTGCTCGACCGTGGAACCGATGCACGACAAGTGCGGCGTTACATCTAGGTCGGTCGTGCGGACAATCTCGGACGCGGTTTGGTAGCTGCCCTCGCGGGTGCTGCCCCCCGCCCCGAAGGTGACGGACACGAAGCTGGGAGCCAGCTGGGCCAACCGCTGGACGACCTTGCCGAAGCGCCGGCGGCCGGCTTCGGTCTTGGGCGGAAAAAACTCGAAGGAGAATCCGCGTTTTGGGGTATGTATGGGCATGTAGTTCTCGCGCGTAGCGGTTGGCGCACCCTACCCCAACGTGGTGGGCGCGGGAAGGGCCAACTGAGCCCATGCCTCTCCAATCAGGGACGCAGTGGGTGCACGGTCACAGGTGAACGCCAGTCGTGCGGGGCCGGGCGGCTGTATCCACGGTCCGAGCTCACCAAGAGCCCCGCGAAGCCCAACTCCGGCGCGATTCACTCGCGCGTTGAGTGGATGCGGGCTAG
>JAPPOR010000465.1 GCA_028817905.1 Myxococcales bacterium | reverse complement strand
TTCCCACCTCAGCCTATCGGGTCACCGACCGCTGCCGCGAAGCGGCTTTGTTCAAGTGGTGCTATGGGTACTCGAGGGGAACCGGCGGGCACGTTCGTTCTACGAAGCCTCGCAGTTTGTGAGCGATGGCACATTGAAGCTTGACGATCGCTGGGGCGATTTCGTTCTACGCGAGCTTCGCTACCGCCGGCCCCTGGGGCCCGACAGCTAGCGAGCTAGCGCCACTTCTCTAGATACGTGCGTGCCGCGGTCTGAAAAGTTTCGGATGCAAAGTTTCCGGCACTCTGATGGGTTAGGTTCAGGGGCCAGGTGCCAATCCGAAGGTTCGCTTGGGTTGCGCTTCGACAGAAGTCGATGTCGTAGCAGTGGAAGCGAAAGCGTTCATCGAATTGGAGCCCCGCGGCGCGCACGCGACCTACGGCAACCGCCATGAACAGACCGTCGAGCAGCAGGCACGGCTTCGGGGTCTCTCCGTAGAAGCTGACTACGGGTGTCTGGGGGTCCTGGTGGCCGACCGCGCCGGAAGGGCAGACGTCCGGCTGGGGGCCGGTGGGGTTCAGGGCCTCGTCGAACCGGAGCAACCACGAAGGGTGGCGATAGTCGGGGGCGGCGCTGCCCGCCACGCCCACCACGTCGTAGTGCTGCAGTGCCTCTCGTAGGCGATCCACCAGCAACCATTCGTGGATGTAGACGTCGTCGTGGACCATCGCGAGGATGTCGTCGTCGTCACATTCGGCCAGGACCTGATTGTACACTTCGGGTAGGCCGAGCGCGCCGCTGCCGCTGTTGGCCGCGTGCAGATGGATGCGCGGCCGCTTGGCCTTGGGAATGCTGCGAAGCGAGCGCGCGAGCCATGCCTGCTCGAGGAACGCGCGTTTTTCCAGGCGCGTGACTGCGCATAGTCGTACCGTTTGGGTCACGCGGCTGCGCCTCCATCGCTTTGTTCTGCAACTGGTGCCAGCAGCGCCTCGGCGAAACGTGGCCCCACCGTCGACCAGGTGCGATGGGTCCGCCAATATCGTTGCTGTGCTTCGAGAGTTGCTTCGCGTAGCGGTCCGTTGTCGAGCAAGCGGCCCAAGGCTGATTCCCATGCGGCCTGCGTGTCGCCACACAGCGGTTCGCACTCGCCCCGGTAGGGTGCCACGTCGCTGGCTAGGGTGGCGGTGCCGACCGCGGCGTATTGATAGAACTTGACTCCGGAGCGGCAGCGATTGAAGGCCGTATCGAGCAGTGGGCACAGGGCGATGTCCAGGTCGAGCGCTGACAGTGCACGCGCGAACTCAGCCTGGGGTACGCTGGGATGATGGGTATAGTGAACACCGGTCAGGGCCCGGGCGAAGGCCGAAAACGCGGACAGGCGAGGGTCGGCAGCCTGCTTCGCAGTCAGCGTTCGTGCCCGCTCGACCGTGGCCCGCATATCCCGGTCGAACAGGCCGAACAGCACGAAGTCGAAGTCGTGGGTGCGTTGCAGCTGTCCGATCGCGGGTAGGACAGCGGTCAAGTCCAGCAGGTGCGTGGGCCCGCCCGCAAAGCCCACCCGAAGTCGACCGCGCCGGCCGAGCTGACCGTGGTGTCGCGGGCGCGGTTTGAACTCGTCCTCGCTGACCCAGTTCGGCACGACGCGCACCGGCCGGCCCAGGGCGGCCATTTCGTTCGCTAGCGGCTCGCACGTGACCGTGATCAGATCGGCCTGCTCGGCCAGCGCGCGCATGCATTTCAGGTGCGGTTCCAGGGCGGCATCGAACGGGCCGTGGTCAGCTGGCATGAAGTAGGCATCGTCGGTGTCGGCCACGACCCGTACGCCGCACGTCTGGGCAGCCGCGATGGCCTCCTGCATCATGGCGTGGCTGTCGAGATTGAAGTCCAGGAAGTGGAGGTACAGCACACGCGCGCGCTCGAAGGTGTGGCGCTCGAAGGTCCGTTGCGGCGCCCACAGTTCTTCCAGTGTCAGCACGTCCAGTCCCCTCTCTCGGCCGAGGCGCATCACGGGGTCGAGGATGCGAAGGCGCTTGGACGCGTTGGTGTTGTGCTGGTCGGAGACGAGGAACACGGGCAGACGGCCTGGGACGGGCGCGGGTTCTCCCTCGCGTGACTCAAGAAGCGTGCCACGTCGTTTTGCCTACAGGCGTCCACTTTTGCCGGGCGCTTGAGACGGAGACACTCTGGTCCTCGGATGCCGCTTCGAAAGTGCTGCCGGGCGGAATGACGACGTGACCGACCCCGGGGCTGCTTCGAAGCATGCGCCTGCGGGCGTCAGAGTCATGACGTTCCCTGCCGCCTTCCGACAACTCCCTGACGCTGGGTCTGCGGGTACGGATCGCGTTGTGAGGGAGTGCATGCTGAGCGCCATCGCTGGCACCGTTGTTGCTTGAGGCTCGGGCATGAGCAGCCCCGGCTTTTACTTTCGTCCCGGCCTGTCCGTGGTGTGCGTTGCCCGCTCGGCGCGCACGAGCGCGGCGGCCCTGCGCACGTTCCTCGACGCTCACCTGCCCCACGTGGAACAGATATGCCTTGCAGTGGATGATCCGGAGCTCATGCAACTGGCTGTCTCGGCTGGCCCGAAGGTCGTCTGTCGCATGCTCTACCCCGCCTGTTGGCCGGCGGAATCGGCGGCAGACAACGGCCAGCCCGCCGAGCCAGACGCGGTCCCAGCAGCCGTCACCGCCGCCCAGTTGGCGGACCACGCTTGGTCCTTCTGGTTGGAGCCCCACGAGCACCTATCCGCATCTGATCACGCCGCCATCCGGGCAGTGCTTCCCCACGCGGGGCGTGCACGCCTGGCGTTTGCGAAGGACGAAGCGGGCAATCCACAGGGACGCTTGTGGCGTACTGGATGGAATCTGGCCCCCGGGGCGACCGGTCTGCTCGAGCCGGCGGGACCTGCCCTCATGCGTCCGCGCCGATCCAAGATGATCGAGCAGATCCCCGTGCCCGACGTGGATTGTGCTGGCATGCTTGCGCATTCGCCTCGCGTTCAGGTCGGTCCCGTGCTGGTTACCGGCATGCACCGCAGCGGCACCTCGACGGTTGCCGGCGTGTTGCACCAGTTGGGGATCCAACTGGGCAGTCAACTGACGGGTGTGAACAGTCAGGCCCACGAGAGCAACGAGAAGGGCCACTGGGAAGATGGGCCGGGGGTAGCTCTCGACACCAAGGCACTCGAGCTCGTTCAGGGCTTTGTGGCGCCCTGGGAATGGGTGACAGATCTGTCCGTATCGGAGGTGGAAGCCCAGAAGCTCCACGCGGAAGAGGCACAGGCGATCGCTTCGCGCCTTGGCGCTCGTGGCCGATGGGGTTTCAAGGACCCGCGGATCTGCCTGACCCTGTCGATCTGGCGACAGGCCGCCAGGGACGCTTGCATGGTGCTGAGCGTGCGTGAACCGCTGGCGGTAGCGCGTTCCCTGCGCGCGCGGGACGCCCTGCCCATCCTGGATGGAGTGCGGTTGTGGCGCGCCTACTATGGTCGTGCGCTCGAGGCCTGTGCCGTGTTTGGCGTCCCCGTGCTGGTGGTCGACTATGCTCGGATGCTCACGGCCTTGACGCCGGAGGTGAACCGCATCGCGACTTTCCTGGGGCTCACCGGCGGGCTCGATCCCGAGTGCCGTCAGCGCATCGATGACTTTGTGGACGCAGGCCTACGGCACCACCAGCCGGCAAGCGACTTGCGCGAAGCGCTCCACCGCGAGTTTGGCGCGTGGGCGGTCGCGCGTGAGGTGGAAGCCACCGCGGGCCTCTATGAGCAGCTGCAGGCTGCGGCAAGGTTGCCGGTTGCAACGCAGCAGTCGGCGGCCTAGCCCTGATCATTCATGACTTCGACACCACCTCGCTTGTCCTTCGACTCCACAGCGCTTTCGCCGGGCTAGCCCGCATCCATCACCAAATCACGCGCGCTCGCACAACTGCTCGACTCCGCAGGGCTTTCGCCTCAGTCAGAAATACAGCGAGTATGCCCTCCTTCACCGCAAGCCCTGCGAAGCCGATCACCTGCACGAGCCTCACGTGCCTTCATGCGCGCTCGCACAACTGCTCGACTCCGCCGCGCTTTCGCTTCAGTCGAAAATACGGCGAGTACTCCTTCCTTCACCGCAAGCCCTGCGAAGCCGATCACCTGCACGATCATCACGTGCCTTGGTGATGGATGCGGGCTAGGTCTGGTCGGTAGGGGGTCTTGCGACAAGCATCAGCGGTGTCCGCGAAGGCCTACAGTCAGGGAGACCTACGGGTTGCGGTGGCGATGAAGGTGTTGGGCGTATGCCGCGGACCTTACTCGCCCCAGTGCTGCACTGTTTCCGACCACGGACGGTCGCAAAGCACTAACGCGGCGCCGCCCTTTTTCGGTAACATGGAGTACTCATCCAATGGGCGAAGCAGCGGAGCTGGACAAGGACTCGCCTGAGCGCATCGCGGACCGGTATCGGGTCCTGGGCGAGCTCGGACGCGGCGGCATGGCCGCCGTCTACCGCGTACACGACGAGGCGCGCGACGAGCAGGTTGCTCTGAAGTGTCTGTTGGCGCGGAGGTCCCACGCGCAGCGCGAGCAAGTGGCGCACATGTTCCAGCGAGAGTATGTGACGCTCGCGCGGCTTGCCCACCCTCGGGTCGTGGCGGTTCACGACTTCGGGCACGATGGCGAGCACCCGTACTACACGATGGAGCTTCTGGACGGGGGTGACCTGCGCGAGCGCGCGCCCGTGCCGTGGCGAGAGACATGCAGCATCTTGCTGGACGTGTGCTCGGCGCTTTCGCTGGTGCACTCTCGCCGGCAGGTTCATCGCGACGTGACCGTGCGCAACATCCGCTGCACGCGCGATGGTCAGGCCAAGCTGATCGATTTCGGCGCCCTTTCGCCCTTCGGCGTCAGCAAGCAGGCAGTGGGGACGCCGCCGTTTGCGGCACCGGAGGTGGTGGGGAGCCAGAGTCTCGACGGGCGCGCCGACCTCTACTCGCTCGGTGCCACGGCGTACTACGCCTTGACCGGGGGGCATGCCTATCCGGCGCGCCGCTTCAGTGAGCTGCGAGATGTTTGGCGGAGCCCGCCGCCACCGCCCTCGCGCTATGTGGAGGACATTCCCGAGGAACTCGACCGCCTGGTGCTGTCGCTGATGAACCTCCAGCCGCTCGCGCGGCCCGCCAGTGCGGCGGAGGTCATGGATCGTCTGGCTGCGATCGCTGGCCTGCCGATGGACGAGCACCTCGTCGTGCGCCAGGCGTATTTGAGCTCGCCTAACCTCGCGGGTCGTGCGGAAGCCCAGCTCAAAGCCCGTAAGGTAATCCTGCGTGTGCGCCAGCGACGGGGTGGGGCGTTGCTGATCACGGGGCGCTCAGGCGTGGGGCGCTCCCGCTTCTTGGACGCATGCGTGCTGGAGGCCAAGCTGACCGGCGCCCGGCTCGCTCGCGCCGACGCCGGCGACGCCGGGTCCGGGGAGTTCGGTGCCGCGCGGGTGCTCGCAGAACAGTTGCTAGTGGAGTACGGGGCCGATGGGCTTAGCGCGCTGCGGCCCTACGCACCGGTCGTCAGCGAGATCCTTCCCTCGTTGCGCGCGCGCTACGAGGCCAAAGACGAGCCTCTTCCGGCCACCCCGACCTTCGATACCGCACAGGATCGTCGCAAGGCGTTGCTGGAAGCGCTGCGTGCCTGGCTGGTGGCCCTGAGCCGCTCGCGACCCCTTGTCCTGGCGGCTGACGATCTGGACCGCATGGACGAACCGTCGGCGGCCTTGCTGGCCGCGGCGGCCCATGCGGGCAAGCGGGAGGCGCTGCAGGTGCTCGCGACCGCAACCAAGCAGGCGAACGCGGAGTTTCCCTCGGCTGTAGCGCTCCTTTCGGAGGCGGGTGGCACGCTGGCGTTGCGAAACCTGTCTCTCGAGGACTCCGAGGCGGTCCTGCGGTCCGTGTTCGGCGACGTTCCCAATATCGCACTGGTGGCGAATCGGCTATTCGCCGTGACGCAAGGCAACCCGCGCGACCTTATGGCGATGGCGCAGCATCTGCTGGATCGGGGTCTGGTCCGCTATGAGCGGGGCGCCTGGATGCTTCCTTCTGAGCTGGAAGCCGGCGAGCTGCCGAGCTCCATGGCAGAAGCGTTCGCTGAGCGTCTACGCGGGTTGCCTGAGCGGCTCCGATCGCTGCTCGAGAGCATCGCCCTTGCATCGGTCGATGCCATGTCCTTCTCACGTTGCGCGGCTCTGGGCCTGCACGAGGGCGACGCGCAGCTACTCGCGGACCTGGGCGAGCTGGAAGCAGGGGGCTGGATCGCGCGCTCCGAGGACCACTACACCCTCGCCGACGTGAGCGCCCGCAAGCTGGTCGCCGAGCACACGGGAAAGGAGCGTGTCGCTGAGCTCCATCGGCGCCTTTCGCTCGTCTTCGAACAGGGTCAGCAGGACGCATTTCGGGTTGCGTCCCACGCCCTACGGGCTGGCGACGAGGCCCGCGCCTGCGAGTGGCTGCTGGTCTATTCGAAACTCGTCGCCGACCAACGGCGCGACTCGCTGGCTTCCTTCGAGCGCCTGCGAAGCTTGCCCGCCGACTGGCCCGACACCGAGCGCCGCCTGCTGGAGTACGGGATTCGATCCGGCAAGCCCAAGCCCGCGGTGCAGGCGCTTCACCTTTGCTGCATGGTCGACGGAGTGCTCGCGGGCAAGTCGCCCATCGAGTCGCTCGAGGCGGTTCTAGAACAACTTCGCTACGACGCGGGCCTGGATATCTACGAAGGTCTGGATCCCGAACTGGACCCGGCGGTTCGGTTAACCCGATCGCTCCAAGAAGCCCAGGAGCGCTTCGACGCAGCGCCGGAGCAAGAACGGGTTCTTCCGCCCGTGGAGGCGATTCAGCGGCTTGCTGGGGCGGTGGTTTCTGCCATCGGTGTGGCCGTGCGTGCCTACGACTACGAACTGCTGGAACGGGCGCCATCGCTGGGCCCCCTGGTTCCCCTGGCCGAAGACCTGCGGCTGGTTGAGATGAACCGCAAGGCCGCGCTGCACGCTGTGGGTGGCAACCACGACCGGTCGCGGGAAATGTATATCGAGATCCTGGCGCGCATGGACCAGGCCGAGCGTGAAGGCCATGATCTTTCGCACCTCTTCTACATGTGGCGAGCGATGCAGCACGCCGTGGGGAACTACGAGGTGAGTATGGGGATCGCGACCGGCGTGCGATGGGCCGATCTCCTCGAGGACAACCCGAGCTTCGCCGTCAACGCGGTGCGTCTGCGCATGAGCAACGCCCTGCGCCAGGGGGACTACGACGCTGCCGAGCGCTTGGGTCGCGAGCTCGAGCTGCTGCGGATTCAAAACTGTCCGCCACAGATCTTCGAGGGCACCCACACCCTCGCGCACCTGATCGCGTACATGTCCACAGAGGACCTCGTGCGGGTCAAGCAAACCATCCCGGCGCTCGAGGCGTTGGCGGACGAGATGCCCACTTGGAGGCCGATGGTGGGCCTGGCCTGGGCCGTCTATCACCTGCTTAGCGGTGATCCCCAGCGAGGGCTTGCAGAGGCCGAGCGGCATCTGGAGGGGGTCGTCGCAGGGCGCAGCGTCGTTTGGCATAGTCTGACCCATACGCGGATCGCATGCCTGGTGCGGCTTGGGAAGCACGACGACGCGATTGTGGCCGGTAAGGCGGCGCTCGAGCGCGCGCGTGAGCTGGGCATGAAATCGGTCGCCTGCTACTTGCAGCAGCCGCTGGCCCTGGCGCTGGCCGCTGCGGGCGACCACGAGCAGGCCGTCACCTTGGCGGAGGCTTCGGTTGCCCTTCTGGTCGAGCAGGGGGCGACCGGCGTGCTGCTCGGGCAGGCCTATGAGGACCGCGCCCGGGTGGCCCTGCTTGCGGGCGACGACGCAGCCTTTCAGAAGTACTCCGCACTCTGCGCGGAGCAGTATCGCGCCGGCAGGAACCCCGTGTTGACGGCCAAGTACGAGCGCCTGATGCAGCTGGCTCGCGAGCGACAGCTGGAAGTGTCGCGCGAGTTGGCGGAGGCCGCGCATTTCACGCGCGCGACGGTCTCGGACGTGAAGTCGATGATTGCGACCCTGTTCGGTTCTTGTCAGGGTGGCCAGCAGCGCGCCAAGGCAACGCTACGGACCTTGGTGAAGCAGTGCAAGTGCGCCGGCGGCTTCATGTATCTGATTGGAGAGGAGGGCCCGACCTTGACGGTCGACGTGGGCGCCCCGACCTTGCCTCCGGACCTGGACGCGCGCGTCCACGAGCTGCTCGAGTTTGAACGTTCGCGCGGGTTGGACATGACGATGACCGCGAGCGAGTCTACCGAGGACTCCGTGACCGGTGACTGGCGTGGGGCCGAGGGCCAGCGCCTGATTCCGGTGGTCCTCGGGCATTCGGAAGGGGATCAGACTGTCCTGACGGGCGTCGCAGTTCTGGTATGCTCGCCGGAACGCAAGCCCAACGCTCCGGAAGGTACGTTGGTCCAGGTCGTCAGTCGGGCCCTATACGATGCAGGCGACGTCGCCACCGCCTACGTGCAGGCCTAGCCCGGATCACTCACCACAACGCGCGATGCTCGTGCAAGGGATCGGCTTCGCAGGGGTTTCGGTGAAGGAGGGACTACTCGCTGTATTTTCGACTGAAGCGAAAGCGGCGCGGAGTCGAACGGTTGTGCGAGGGCAACGTGGGTTGGTGAATGATCCGGGCTAGCTGCCGCCGTCGGCCCGGTGGGGGATGTGACGGCCCGTGGGGTTGCGCTCGCGCGGCCTGTGAAATATGAATGCCCGGATGCTCGAGCGAGGCGTGAGTCGTATCGGTCCCTTGACGGTTGCGATTTCGGGGTCAAGCGAGTTGATGTTGCGGTGCGCGCGAGAGCTGGAAGCGGAGCCCTCGTCGATCCCGGCGGACCTTGAGGTGCGCGTCGATGATGATGCGTTCGCCGATGGCTACGAGCCAACGGTGTTCTCTGCAAAGCAGAACTTCCACTTTCGCCCTGACGAGTTCTATCGCAAGGACCCGGTCCCGAAGTACGTGCGGGGGCTGTTTGGCGGTGAGTCGGTTGCCCAAGTGCGGTTTGGTGTGAGGCCTCCGCGCCCGGGCGTGCGTCAACGCGTCGGCAACTTGGTTTCGACGCTGCGAGGGCGCCAGCAGCTCAACCCGGTGATGAACTATGCGGGCTTTTGGGGAGCCTTGCACTTTGCTCTACTCCGACGGGATGCCGCGTTCTTTCATGCTGGGATGTACGCCACTACCCAAGGCGCGGTTGCTCTCGCCGGCACGGGTGGCTCGGGGAAGACGAGCCTGTTGTTCACCCTGCTCGAAAGCAGGGAGCGAACCTACCTCGCGGAAGACTTCAGCATCATATCCGCGCAGGGCGACGGCTACTACTGCCCCAAGGACGTGACGATCTACGCCAGCGATACGCGTCAGCCGTTGTTGGCGCGGTTCGTGGAAGCTTCCTCGGAGAGGTGTAAGGCGTTGCGCCCGACGAGGGCGAGGCCCAACCCGCGCATCAAGGTTTCGCCCCGCGACGTGCTGGGTGGTCGCGTCGGGTCCAGTGCCCCGCTTGCCAGGGTGCTCTACCTGGTCAGGTCCGCTGCGGACGAGGTGAAGGTCGAGCCAGTAGGCGCTGACGAGATGGCGAAGAGGGCGGCACACGTAGCGCAGCGCGAGCTGAAAGCATGGGTGGAGAGCCTCCACCTGATTGGTGCCAATCAGACTTCGGAGGAAGGCTTCCCTTCTCCCGCAGACGTCGCCGACCGGGTGGATGGGATCTACCAGTCTGCCTTTTCCAAGGCGGACTGCTTGCTCGTTCACCTTCCCGCTGGCCACGATCCTCGTCGCATCATCGATGCCCTGATGGCTCGGAACGTCTTGCCATGACATCCCTCGCGGATGCCAAGGCGTCAGTGGAGAGGCTCGGGTACCGCGCATCGACGATTCTGCACTCCAAACACGCGGGGGCCACGGCCGTCTATCTGGCGAAGCTGGACAGGGAATGCGTTGTCGTAAAGTGGGTACATCGTGGTGCTGCCCCGCGTATTCGCGAAGAGCTCATGCGGGACACGAATTCTATGTCCGATTCGGATCGCTGTCCTGCGTTGCTTCACTGGTCGACTTCCACGAGTCCGAGCATGGATCTGCACTCGTTCTAGAGTACATTCGGGGCCAGAGGTTGCGGCGCGCTCTGCTGGACTCCGACATCACGGCGAGTCCTCGACGGCTGCGTGACCTGGGCGATCAGTTGGTGAAATCGCTGCGCGAACTGTTTACGGCTGGCACAGACAGCGCGCTCGATGCCGGGAATGTTGCCTCCGAATTGATGCGCATCGCCAAGGTGCTCGCAGTCAGCGGGCCCAACGACACGACCCCACCCTCGTCCGAGGTGGTGCTCAATCGAGCGCTGTTCGTGGCGCACCGCCCAGTTCTCCGTCGAGCTCTGGACGCACGGGTGGCGGCGCTCGCGGGCCGTCCGTGTGTATGTCACGGCGACCTCCACCTGGACAACGTGCTCGTGACCGAGCGGGGTGACGTACGATTCGTGGATTTCGGCCGCTGGCATTGCGGGAGCGCCGTTGAGGACGCTGGTTACGTCGGCACCGCGTTTCGCGCTGCAACTGGGGGCCTAGCAGCACTGGATGTGGCAATGGAGGCATTGCTCGCAGACGTGGATGTGGACGTAGCGGCATTTCGGGAGCTGCAGCGTCTGCTGAGGGCTACCGTCGATCTCAATTCGCGATTCCGACTGGATGCAAAGGGAACCTCGGTGGCCGCTCGCTTCGCGTTCCCATTCGCTATGCTTGGCTCTCTGTATCGCGCTACCTGGCGCCAAGCTTGGCGCTAGGCTAGCCGTTCGGACGCTACCCTGGGCGTTTGGCGATCACGATGGCCGTCCAGTCCAGCTTCAAGCTGCCAGACTCCG
>JAPPOR010000739.1 GCA_028817905.1 Myxococcales bacterium | reverse complement strand
CAACCTGACCAAACTTGACGCAAATGTCCATGACCACTCTGGTCAAGGGGACTAGGGCGGCAAAGGTCCTGTGGAGTCGAAGGACAAGCGAGGCGGTAGTCATCAATGATCCGGGCGAGCCGGCGACCTTGTGAGAGCGCAACCGCCACGACGAGCTGACCGGACTGGCGCGCGTGCTAAACGCCGGGCTAAGGTCGCTCGTGTTCAAAGTCCAGAGACCTGGTCGCCCAGGGAGCCTCCGAACAGCTTGCCGGCGGCGTGGTAGGTCCAGGCCTGTTGGCCGTGGTCCCCGGGCATCACCGCGACCTCGGCTCCCTCGGGGGGCAGGGGCTCGCCGCCTACGCGTTGGGCAATGACACCGTCGGTGCCGCCGGGCAGCCGCAGTTCCGTGACCGCACCCGAGGCGTCGACGACTTCGTAACGCGTAAACAACAGGCCCCTGCTGCGCTCGGTCGCTACCCTGTGGGCGTGGCCGATGCGCACCTGGGCACGGTCGATGGCCAGGGGATTGAGGCGTCCATGCATGTGGGGCGCGTCGTGGTCTGACAGGCGGGTGGCGCTTGGCGGGGCCGTGACCAGCGCATCCATCGCGGCCACGGCTGCCCGCCTCACCAACACATTGTCGTCCCCCCGCAAGTGCTCCGCCATGTTCCGCTGTTCGCGGTGTCCTAGCCGTGCCAGCTGTTCAGCCACGGCCAGGCGCACGCTGGGATCAGCGTCCACCATGCCGTTGCGAAGAAGCGCGATTTGTGCCGGGTCGGACAGGTCGGAGATAGCTTCGATATGGGCGCGCCGAGCGTCGGCTGCGTCTTCGCCCGCGGCTGGCTCTGTGGTCCAGAGCGCGAGGCCACACAGGGAAAGGCCCGCGAGCGCCAGCCGGGTGGGGCGGCGCCAGGCGGCTCGGCCCGGTCGCCGCCGGTGGCTGCGGACGACGGCGATGAGCGGCAGGCCGGCCAGCAACAGCCAGGCGCCGGAGCTCGCGCGGCGTCCCGCCACGGTGCTCTTACCACACCCTGTGGCGGGCGCTGGGGGCGGGCCGCTGTAGGCCCACATGATGCCGACCTCGTCGTCGGCGGCCAACGTACGCTGATGGGTATCTCCTGGACGCGCATAGGGCCACATGGTGGCTGCGTCGTCGGCGTCCGACTCGCCCAGGCCCAGCATGTGACCGGCCTCGTGGGTGAGCACGGCGGCTAGGTCGTAGCGGTCGGTGACGCCGGTTTCGTGGACTTCGTCCAGGAGTCCGAAGTCGACCTGGCCGTTGACCAGAATGTCGGCGTCGAGCAGTCGGCCGTTGGCCAGCTCGTAAGTGATGACCGTGACCGCCAGTTTCTCGTCTTCGTAGGGCCAATCCTTGAGCAGGTGGATGGTGTTGGTCGGGCCCATGTTCGGGTGGTGGCCCGGTTCGGCTGGCTCGCCTTCATTGATGATCAGGTCTGGTACGCCCGGGTAGCCCCGCCACGCATCGAATGCCATCGCCAGACCCGAGTACGCTTCGCCAGGGCTGAGCATGTCGAGGAATCCCTGATCTGCGCGTAGGGCGACCGTATCGGTGCTCCATCGGATAGCGTGGCCGTCTTCGGTGGTGTTGACCGTATAAGCCAGAGCGGGACTGCCGGTGCCCAAGAGCACCGCGACTGACATCAAGAAACCAACTGCAAACTTCATTATGAGTATATTTTTACTGCTTCAATGAAACTCTGTCTATAGAAATGGCCGTGTAATCGTAAAAATATGTTCGAGATGAAATTTGTTGTGCGTAAACGTGGGAGAAAGAGCGCCTTGCTGGGCGCTCCCGCGGGAGGGGTCGTGGTCGCGTATGTCGGCGGTTTTGCGCCCCTTTTTCGGGGCGAGGCCCGTCTTTGCGGGACCTCCAACGGCGCGTGCTACGACTTGGTCGCATCCGACGCGCGCGTAGCTTGTTCCTGGTTTCCACAGGGTGCGCGGCCTCCCTCGAACGGGGATCCACCCCTCCTTTCGCCGGCGGCGAACCCTGTGAAAGCCGAGGCCGGTTCCCCCGATCCATCACAAAGGATGGGGCCGAGTCGGTACCAGGAAGGGGCGTGCGCACTTCCCTCAGCGCCAACCCCCCGTCCTCTGTGTACCGAGTGGCGCCGCTTCGCCTCCGCTCCGACCGAAGCGCGCGCCGTCGCCAAGGTGAGGCGCGGTCAGCGCGCCACGTTGCTGTCGGTCAAGAGCGCTGCGATTGCCTGTTGCAGGGTCCTGGGGCGCGCCTATCTAGTGTCCATCCCGAGCATGGACCTTTGGACGTCATGGTCTGCAACCGGGGCGAAGCGGCGCGACCCGCAGTAAGGGGTGGCCGTACATGAGGGCGGCTTCTCCGAGGCGGGGAGGGCGCGTGCCCTTTCCTGGATGAGAACTATCGAAAGGGCGGGTGGCTCGAGGGGCGACGGTCAGCCTTGCGCAACTCGTATTTGCCTTCGCGCCGGACGAGCCTATAGCGACCGTCGTCCGTTTCGATGTTCACGCCGCCGCCGGCCGACACGACGTCCTCGATGAGCTTCGCCACCTCGGATTCGCTCAGCTGCGCGCCTAGCAGGCCGTTCAAGCGGTCGCGCAACATTCCAACGGTCACCGTTCGCTACCTCCCGTGCCTACCTTACCTTGGATAGCGCAACCCCGGTAGTTGCCAAGACCTGGTCTCTTCGCCCACCTCGCCCACCAGGACCGGTGCCCGGTGTCCATGTGGGTGCAGCATGACCTTCCGCGCACGCTGGCACGGGTGCCATAATACTGGACGGCTTGGAGGAAAATGGTCGCATGAGCAAGAAGACGGTCCTGGTGGTCGATGACGATGCCACATTGAGGGCGACCATCGTCCGAAGCCTGCAGGAGCACTACTCGGTGATCGAAGCGGACAACGGCCTGACGGGGTTCCTCAAGGCGGGGGCCGAACCGCGGCCCGACCTGATCGTGTCCGATGTCGAGATGCCGCGGCTGGACGGGGTCGCGTTGGTAAAGCGTTTGCGCGCGGACCCCCGGCTCTCGTCGATTCCGGTGATTCTCTTGACTTCGCGAAGTGCCTCACAGGATGTGGTCTCCGGAATCCAGGCAGGTGCCCGGCACTACATCACCAAGCCTTTCGAGGCCGAGGACCTGCTCGCCAAGGTCCGCAAAACCCTCCGCTAGCGCGCCATCCGCAAACCGCGCCCCTGGGCGTGGCGCGGTGTCAGACAGGCCTTGACGGGCCCGCCCTTCAGTGAGTAATGGGTCGGGACCATCGATGCGTGTCCGGCGCTACACGGGAGAGTCAAATGGCAATGAGTTTTGAAGGCAAGGTCGCGATCGTGACAGGGTCTGGTGCGGGTCTGGGTCGCTGCCACGCGCTCGAGCTTGCCAAGCGTGGCGCCAAGGTTGTCGTCAACGACCTGGGTGGCTCTGTGGATGGCACCGGTGGTTCGAGCGAGGCCGCCGACAAGGTCGTCGCGGAGATCAAGGCGGCGGGAGGCGAGGCGGTCGCCAACGGCGCATCCGTGTCGGATCGCGCCGGGGCCGAGAGCATCGTCAAGACGGCCCTCGATAGCTTCGGCCGCGTCGACATTGTGATCAACAACGCCGGGATTCTGCGCGACAAAAGCTTCGCGAAGATGGAGCTCGACGATTTCGAACTCGTCCACAAGGTGCACTTGATCGGCAGTGCGTACGTGACCAAGGCAGTCTGGCCACACATGCGCGAGCAGAACTATGGCCGGATCGTCATGACCACGTCCTCGTCGGGTCTGTACGGGAATTTCGGGCAGAGCAACTATGGTGCAGCCAAGCTGGGGCTCGTCGGGCTGATGAACACGCTCAAGCTCGAGGGGCAGAAGAACAACATTCACGTCAACACGATCGCACCGGTCGCCGCCACGCGCATGACCGAGAACCTGGGTATCCCAGCGGAGGTGTTTGGCCAGCTCAAACCGGAGCTGGTCTCGCCCGCGGTGCTGTACCTGGCCCATGACGACGCGCCGACCGGCACCATCATCGAAGCCGGTGCCGGCTACTACTCGAAGGTCCAGATCGTGGAGGGCAAGGGGGTCAAGCTGGGTCAGAATGCTACCCTGGAGGACTTTGCCGCCAACTGGGACAAGATCACGGACATGGGAGAGGCCACGCCGTTCAACAACGGCTCCGAGGTGACGATCAAGATCTTCTCCCCGTGAGGCGGTTCGGCTTCCAGCCGGTGTTTCCCGCATTTACCACCCAGTTCGCCCGCTTTCGCACCGGTTCCGGTACTACACTCACAAGGTGAGATCGAAATCGGGTGCGCTGGTCGTTGCTGTCCTGTTGCTCTGCCTGTGCGCGTGGCCACTGCGGGCCACGCCCACCGTCGGGGGGCTCGGGGAGCGTCTGGGCGCGGGCCGGACGATCTCCGGTGGTACGCCGCATCGGCTGATTCACTTCACGTTTGACGATGGCCCCGACGCGCGTACCACGCCGCGCTTGCTGGACGAGCTCGATCGCCTGGGGATCAAAGCCACGTTCTTCTTCTCCGCGAGCCGGTTTCGCGGGCGCGAACGCCGCAATCGCGACGCACCCGCTCTTGCGCGCGACGTGCTATCGCGCGGCCATTCCGTGGGAAGCCACTCCGTCGACCACCAGCGCATGGCCCGCCTTTCGCCCCGTGCGCTGAGGGCACAGCTGGACGAGAATGACCGGCTTTTTTTTGAAGTCTTCGGGCAGCGCACGTTCCTGTTCCGGCCGCCGTTTGGTTCGACCAACGCCGCCCTCGACAGACTGCTTGCCGCACGCGGCTATACCAACGTCATGTGGAACGTGGGTCTGGCGGATTGGGTAGAGCGCCCGCCCGAGCAGCTGCTGCGCACCTTTGTGCGCGTGCTCAGGCGAAATGAGCGCGAGCATGGACAGCGGGGTGGGGTAGTGCTGTTGCACGACACGCATGCCTGGACGGTCGACGCGCTTCGGTTGTTGGTTGGTCACCTTCGCGACCGGAACTGTGAACTGCTCGGTGACCCGGAGGCGGAGCTATACGATGTCGTGGATAGCCTGGAGCCCTTCTACCAGGCGGCCAATCCGGAACGACCCGGCCAGGTGGCCGATCTTGCGCTGCTAGGGCCCGAGGCGATGAACACGCGGCAACAGCGCTTGCGCGCGCAGACCATCGCGCGCTGTCAGGCTTCGGTCGCCCGCTGACGGCTTGCACGGGCGGCCGGTTGCGAGCAACCTGGGGCGATGGCAACCGACAACCAGATGCCGGGACCGCTTTCTGGGGCATTGGCCCGCTTCGCGCCGGGCCGCCGCGTTGCCGAGGTTGAGAACGTCAGCATGACGGTATCCACCAACCGGGTCTACCGGGTGCTCTTCGACGATGGGCTCGAGCTGTTTGCGAAGGTGTCCAGCTACGGATCCTACGTGCATTTCAAGAAGGACCACGAGTTGGTTCATCAATGGGCCTCCCTGCTCTCGAACACCCCCTACGAGCACTTTCTGGCCCGGGTCGCGCTCAAGCAGGGGCGCGTTTTTACCCACCGCGAGGGCGGCTACTTCGTCGCGTTCTATCACAAGGTTCCGTTCTACGACTTCCTCCCGCGGGTGCTGACAGACGGCCAGGTCGAGGCCTTGGGTCGAGAGATGGCGCGCTTTCATCGCGAGGGCACGCGCGTCGCCGAGTGGATGGACCCCACGTGGAAGACCGTCGGCTCAGACATTTCCATCCTCTACGATGCGCTCGGCCACGACGTTTTCCTCGATGAGCAGGGGTTGGCGCCCGAACTGGCCGACGTGCTGCGGGAGCACTGCGATGTGTGCCTGGAGCAGTCGGAGCGGCTCGGCTACCACGACATGCCGCACATTCCGGTGCTCGTCGACTGGAACATCACCAACTTCTCCGTCGGCCTGGACCGGGACGGGTTCCGCTTCTTTTCGCGCTGGGACTACGATTGGTTCCGGTTGGAGCCGCGTGTGTTCGACTTCTACTTCTGCGCGCGGGTCGTGCGGTCGGAGGGCGATCGCACCGTCTTCAGCTATTCCGCCGACCCGTTCTTCGACCCGCGCTTCGAGCGCTTTGTGCGCGCTTACCACGCGGAGTTCCCCCTGACGCCCCAGGACATCCTGATGCAGAAGGAAGCGTATCGATTCTTTCTGCTCAACTATGTTCTGCGCGTCGGGCAGCACTTCTATCGTCCAGAGATCCGCCGACGGCTCCAACGCGAGACCGTGGAAAAGCACTTGCCCGCCCTGGCGGACATCCAATTTGACCGCCTGCTAGGCGCGCTGACCTAGAATCCTTGACAAGCGATCTCGTCAACAGCTGAGTCAGGTTTGGGCAACTCACCATTCTCTGTTGGTGTCGTATCAAGGATTCGAGCCTCGCGCTGGCGCGCTCCTGGGATGAGCTACAAGTGACAGTGATTTTCCGGTGGCGCCTGGGTCACATGCCTCGTTCGGCTGGGGTGGAGGCGCGCGGACAACGTTGAGCGGCGTTGGGTGGGCAAATGGGCGAGGCTGGTCGGGTGGTCGAGCGGGGATGAGCTCGTACAAGGTTGCTGCTGTGGTAGTCGCCGACCGGCGCGTGTACGATCCTCTCGGTTTGAGCGACAACCCTTCCAGCTCGCGTAGCGATTTGCTCCCGCAGGCGGGGGCGCTTGTCGCTCTGTTGGTCGTGCCGGTGCTCATCTACGGGACGTGGCTGGCGGTCCCGTTCGTCTTTGACGACGAGCATGCCATCGTCCAAAACCCGTCTCTCGGGTCGCTGTGGGCCTCCCTGGACCCGCCCGTCGAGACGCCAACAGCGGGCAGACCCCTGGTCAACCTGAGTCTGGCGCTCAATCGGACCATCGGGGGGTTCGACCCCTGGGGCTTTCACGCCTTCAACCTGTTCGTGCACATGCTCGTGGGGTTGTTGGCCTTTGCCGCGGTCAAGCAGCTCGTGCACGAGGTTGCCCGGTCGTCCCCGGCCGCCCGTGGGCGACTGCGTGCGCGCGCGGTGCCGGCGGCTTTCATGGCGTCGGCCTTGTGGCTTGTGCATCCGATGCACAGCGAGGTGGTGCTCTACACGATTCAGCGGAGCGAGTCGCTGATGGCCCTGTGCTTGATGACTGCGCTTGTGGCCTTTCAGCGTGCCCTGGTGCTACAGGGGCCGTCCGGATGGTGGGCTGCTTCGGTCCTCGCGTGCGGCGCTGGGGTGTATTGCAAGGCGGTCATCGCCGTGTTCCCCCTGCTCGCGCTGGCCTATGATCGAGCCTTTGTGGCCGGCTCGCTGCGCGCGGTGTGGTCGCAGCGCCGGCTTCTGCACCTGGCGCTGCTTGCGACCTGGATTCCGCTTGGGCTCTTGCAGCTGAGCCAACCGCGTCCCGGGTCGGTGGGCGCACCCGGGTACTCCTACTGGCTGGCACAGGGGCACATCCTGCTGGACTACGCCCGAAGTGCCCTGTGGCCATCGGTGCTGGTGGGGGACTATGGCCCCCTGGTCGCTGGGCAGTTCCGCTCACCGTGGCCTCTGGTCGGCGTGTGCGGAGCAGCGGCGTTTGCACTGTGGGCTGCCTGGCGGTTCCCTAGGGTCGGCTTTGCCGGGTTGTGGCCTCTGCTGTTGTTGCTGCCGACGAGTGTGCCGACGATCTACACCGAGATCGGCGCGGAGCGGCGCATGTACTTGCCTCTGCTCGCGCCGGCAGCGCTCATCGCCGTAGTGGTGGCTGTGCGCTTGAAGCCGGGTGCGGGCCGCTACCTATTCGGTGCGGGCATGCTCCTCGCCTTGCTGCTCGGGGCGCGGGCGTATGTTCGCAGCGCCGACTATCGCAGCACGGAGAGCTTTTGGCAGGCAACCGTCCGCGCGCGCCCGACGAATCCCAGGGCGCACTACAACCTTGCCGAGCAACGTCGTCGAAATGGCAGGCTTGAAGAGGCCATCCGCGGCTTCGAGCAAGCCCTGGCCATCGACGCTGGCTACGTGGAGGCCCACGCCAACCTTGCCGGTGCCCTGTCCGCCGTGGGTCGCCGCCCAGCAGCTCTCGAGCATGCCAGGCGCGCGGCCGACCTGCGTCCTTCTCCCTTGCTGCTCACCAATCTCGCCGGTTACCTGGCCACAAGCGGGCACCGCAAGGAAGCAGCTACCACGCTGCGTTCCGCCCTCGCTCTTCAGCCCGACTACCTGCCCGCCCGCCGCGCCCTTGCTGCACTGCTCTTGGCCCTGGGTCGCTGCACCGAGGCGAGCCCGATCGCCGCAGCCTTGCGGCGGGAGCACCCGGCGGAGCCGTCGGTTGAGCGGTTGTGGCGGGAGCTGGAGCAAGGCTGCGCTGCCAGGCGATGATCTCCATGTGGTCGTGACGGTTTGCTTGGTGCTGCCAGCAGGGCATCCGTCCTTCCTCCCATCGCCATCGTGCCTGTCACGTCTCCTCCGGTCTGGGTGCGTCGAGGGCGGCCTGAACGAGCTGGTGGCGTTGGCGGGCGTTCCGGCGGATGGCGTCCTGTAGCCCCCGGGCCGAGCGCGTCCTGGTCACGGCGGCGTGCAGGATTCGTTTGATACGCTGCAGGTTTCGCAGTGCGGCCTCCCCACGCAGCTGGGGAGCTGCAAGCGCATTTGCGTGGCGCAGGGCGGCCCGCCGGTAGGAGTGGCGAACGGCGCTTGTGTCGTGCAGTTCGAGCGCACGGGATAGCATCACGAGCGCCTGTGCGGGAGAGGCGTGCTCAAGCTGCTTCGCGCGCCTGTGGATGCGGGCAGCGCGCGCTGCGACCTCGTCCGCCCCGCGCACGACCTCAATCCCGCCAATGGCGGCCTGTCGGTCACGCATCGCCAGGTGGATGCGGTAGTTCCCCGGCTGGCTGGGCATCTGGCAGCGCATACGATCGACGAAGACCCGGCCCTTGGGCCAGGCGGACGTCTTCTTGGCCAGGTGCCACGGGGAGTGCGTCGAGCACAGGTGCGCGTTGCCGTGGAGGTCCATCAGGCTGACGGTTCGCTTCCTGATGGCTTTCGGCTTGCGGTCGGCCCGGCGAAAATACAACACCAGATCGACCTGGGCGGAGGGTCGGGCGGATGCCGGGGCGTCCACGCCGACGAGGCGAATCCCCGTGGGAAAGTCGAGCTGGAGGCGCGCGACGTGATCGGGTGAGCCTTCGGCCAGGACAACGCGTCTGTGCACGAGATCATGGTTCTCCACTCGCTTGAGCACGATGTATGTCTCCGAGTGTCTAGCTAGGCTCCTAACCCAGCGGTCCTTCCTGCGATGTAGCCGCAGGTAATCTGGATCGCGAAGCGCGAGGTAGCGTAGACACCGGGAGCTGCGCTCGTGATTCCAGCAGCGCACGAGGTTCGGATCCGTGAGTCCCGCAGTGTCCAGCAGGTCGAGCTCGGACGCATATCCTTGGCCTCCGACATCAAAGGAGGAGAACGTGCCGCCTGGCGGCACGATCGCGGCGATCCGGCCTCCCTTGCGCAGGTGATAGCCCGCATCCACGTGGCGGCGCTGGTGCGCGCGCTGGCTGCGCCTGAGGTTTTCGGGCACCAGGGTGACGAAGACCAGTAGGGCAAGGGCGAACCCGAGCCACCGTCCGAACGGCAGCATCTCCGCCGCGCGGCTGATGCCCATGACGGCCAGCACAACCATGGCTGGCAGCATCGGGACGACGAAGCGGCCAGCAGGCATCCAGTCGTTGTGGACGCGCGCGATGAAGGCGACCTGAGCAGCGATGATGAGCCACAGAGCGCTGCTGGTACGCATGCGCCTCCGATCGAACAGGGCGACCGCGCACAGTGCCCACAGCCAGGCACTCCAGCCGATGTGCCTCAGACTTGTGGCAAGGTAGGCGTGTTTGCGCCATTGCCACTCGATGCCGCGCACCAGGGAACCCGCGGATTCTAGCAAGCGGTGGGAGTCTTCGATCTTCGCGTAGAAAGTCTGAGGGAATGGCCTGCCGTAGTAAGCCTGGGAGAGCATCAGCTCCAGCGCGTAGACCACCAGCGGAACCGTCAAGAAGATCGCGTTCGATCGCGACAGACGCCTCGCCTTCGCGCCCACCAGCAGGTCGTGCACCGCAGCCGCGCAGAATATCGCGATGCCTTCGGGACGACTCAGGACCACCAGAGCGAAGATGGCTGCTGACCAGGGGTGCCGCCCCGCCGCCTCTTGCTCGTACAACCGCCTGAGGGTTCCGGCGAAGATCAGCGTTGTGTAGAGGCCCGTCTCGAGCCCGGCCACGTACCAGATCGAGAGCGGCGTGAGCACAGCCAGCAAGGCGGGAATGCACGCAGCAGGCCACAGCGCGGTCGAGGTAAGGCGGGTGCCAAGTCGATAGCAGACGCCCGCGAGGGTGACGAAGCTTCCAAACCCAATGGCCTTTGCTGCCATCTCAGGATCCCAGCCGAGGCGTTCGACGCCCGCCATGAGCAGCGTGAACAGCGTGTTGGAGTAGCCTTTGACAGGTTCCCCGGGATTGAACGTCAGGCCCAACCCGCGCGCGAGGTTCTTGGCGTAGCGGAACGTGATGTACGCGTCGTCGATCGTGTACCCAACGTGGTATGCAAGGTGCACGATTCCTATCAATAGCGGGCAGGCAGCCAACGCCATCCGCACGACGCGTTTCCTGGTGTGCTCTGAGCTTGCGGTGGGTTCAGCCGTCATGGCGTTGGCACGAGTCGCCCATCCGCACGATGCTTCCCGATGTCGGCCCTCCGAAGGTGCACCGGGGTTTCGCAGGCGGACCGCGTAAGCGATCGAAGCGGCGAACGCCTGGTGGCATGAAACAGCCGCTTTCGGAAGACAATTCTCCCAGCCCGCATCCATCACCAAGGCACGTGATGATCGTCCAAGTGATCGGCTTCGCAGGGCTTTCGGTGACGGAAGGGAATACTCTCTGTATTTTCGACCGAGGCGAAAGCGCTGCGGAGTCGAGCAGTTGTGCGAGGGCGCGTGATTTGGTGAT
>JAPPOR010000816.1 GCA_028817905.1 Myxococcales bacterium | reverse complement strand
AACATGAGAGCCGGGCTAAGGGTCGCTCGCGGCGATCCAGTCCCGCATGGCCTGCAGGTCCCCCACACACGCTCCAAGTGGAATTCTCGTTGTGTAGTCAAGGTCTTCGCTCCCCTCTCCATGTACGCTTACGTGCAGAAGGATCGCGTTGGGGGTGAAGGTGAACGACGCCTCGCGGGTGACGTCACCGCTGACAAAGCGCGTGACGTTGGTCGTCGCGCAGCGTGGTCTGGAGGCAGCCGGACAGGCGCCATTAGAAACCATGGTTCCCTGGAGGTCATATGGTCCGCGGCACACCTCCAGGCAGTCAGCTGCGGGCAAACCTTCCACCATAGTGCCCGGCGCATGGGCGTAGTACACGCGCACAGGGCCCCCACGGCCAGGGTCGACATCGAGCAGACACGCGAATTGGTACGGGTAGGGATCGAAGTCCGCCAGGGCCCGACCCGTTTCCTCGTCGAAGAGGCCCGGGGGGAAGAACGGGATCGGCTCGCCATCGATCCGCAGCTCGGGCTCGCCGGGTAGCGGCGGTGGCTGCGGAGGCCATTCCCCCAACCACGCGGAAAACTCTTCGCCAAGAGGACTGTTCGGCGCTTGTCCGGACACTTCCTCGGAGACCGAAGCCGCAGTCGCCTGGTCCGAGGCGGCAACCTCGGGCACAGTGCCGGGTTCCTCCCGATCCTGCGGCCCCGCATCGGGGCCGCCAACCGCAATCGGAGGCGCCGCTGGTTCCGGTTCCGCGATGCAGATCCCGCCCTCACACACTAGCCCGTCCCCACAGTCGCTGGCGGATCTGCAGGGAAGTAGGCAGGCCGAGGGGACTGGGCTCGACTCCATCGATGCACACGCACCGAGCCCTTCGAAATCCTCCGGTCGCAGGCACGAAAGCTCCATGCCCTCGCCTACGCACTCGGTTTCCAGGTCGCAAGCTTGGGTGCATGCGCCGCATACGCATGCTAGCTCGCTACTGCAGTCAGCATCCTCGTCGCATGCCCGCAGCCAGTTCGACCGACTGTCCGTCTGTGGTCGGGTGGTGAACCCGCAGCCGACAAGCAGCGCCGTGATCACACCTGACAGTGCAAGCACCTGTCGGCTCACCCGATCGAACTCCGTCAGTTGTCCTTCACTCTTGCGTGTCATGCTCCCCACCTCGTCCCGCGGCATCCTCGGCCGCATCGGATACTGTTTGACCAAAATAGAACGAAACCTTGACTTTGCGATCATCGTGAACGGGATGCGCGCGGTTGTGGCGGCTGACGCGTTCCCACAGGGCATCCACCTGCTGCCGAACCGTACGCAGCAGGTCGTAGACCTCATCCTCCATGGGGTGTCCCGCATACACATCGAAGCTGTGCGTACTTCCCCCAACGCGGTCGTTGTGACTGGACCGCGGGCCGATGCGCAGCTTGCTCGCCAGCGCTGTGGCAACCGTGCTGAAGTGATCGAACACCGCCGCCTCCCAGCCCTGCTTGTCTCCAACCTGCACCTCGAAGGTGTCTGCGGCCAGGATCGGGTCGCGCTCCAGCTGGGCGCGCAAGCGACCCCGTTGCGACAGCACGTCGACGGCCGCGGTCAAGCGTCGCTCGCCGACCGTGAACGCAGACTCCAACTCGGAGCGGCGCAGCGGGCCATGCCGATAGACATGCAACCAGACCATGTCGGTCAACGCGTCATCGGTCCCGTCGGCAAGCAGCGCTGCACGGTCCTCCGACTCAACGATCCGGTACACCGTTGCCTGCCCGTGGCCAGTCGCAAACGCCATTCCCTGCTGCACCAGATCCGATAGGACGGCCCCCACGTGCTCGGCCGGCTCATATCGAAAGCGCTGGTTGACCTCCGCGCGTGTCACGCGCTGCTTGTGCGACAGAAACTCGTAGACCGCTTCCCACAACGTACGGTGGCGGGACGGGGGCCCCCCCGTCAGCCGCTGGACCCGCTTCTGATAGGTCCTCAGCGCCAGGCCAAACATGTCGGCGGCCACCTTGCGCCTGACGCCCTGGGCCTCGATTTCCCGGGCCAGTTCGATGAACACCTGATCGGCTACGTGGGCGAGAGGTGCGCGGACCCCGGCGGCTGTCGAGACCTGGGCCAGCAGAATCGTCGTCTGCTGAACGATTCCGTCGATGAGGAGCTTCGCGTCCATCGCCAGTCACCCTACTCGAGCAGACGCTGCGTGGCAGATGCCTTCCGTTTCGTCCCCTGAATATGGATATTGCTGTCCGTGATCCACACCCTCACGCCGCCCCGCAGTGGGCCCCTTCGAAGCGAGGCGTTTGCTCCATATCAACGTGCTGCCCCATCTTTAGGCGAGGTCCCGTTTCCGGTTCAGTGGTATTCTTCGAGTCACACGGTGCTGCAACGTCGGGAGGGGTCGGCGCATGCCAAGCGACTCGGGGGGGACAGAGCAGGTTTTCGAGCGGAGCCTGCTCAGGATTATCGCGGAGACGCCGGAGCGGGACCGGGTGCTGGTGGTGGGCGGCGTCCTGACAGTACTCATCGTGATCGGGGTCGTACCACTGCTGAAAGGCGACCTCTTCGAGGCACTATGCGGGTTGGCCGTCGTGGCGGCAGTGCTACTCGCGTTCGCGACCATGTGGTGGTTGCTGGGACGGCGGCTGGTCGTCCCGCAGGGCTTTGAGGAGCTTCCCTCGAGCAGCCCGATTTCAACCACGTGGGTTGGGCACGACCCAGTGCTCAACCGCAAGGTGGTCAAGAAGGAACTGACCGATCCGAAGCGAAAGCAGGAGTTCGTCGAGGCCATGCGGGGCGTAGCGAAGCTCGGCAACGAGACCCACTTCGTCACGGTCTACACAGCGCAGGCCGCCGGTGACCGGCCACACTTCCTGATGCAGTACGCGCAGAACGGAAGCCTTCGCGAGTACATCGAACGCGAAGCTCGCCCGGTCGCGTGGTCCACCGTGCGGGAGGTCCTGTGCCGGGTGAGCGAAGCGGCCGAAGTCGCGCACAGTCAGGGAGTCCAGCTGGGGCACCTCAAGCCCAGCAATATCCTGCGCGGTGCTGATGGCCGCCCGCTTGTCAGTCCTCGCACGCGTTTGACGTTCCTGGACCGAGCTCAGCTCCAGGACGCCCTACGCGATGGCCATCTGACGGAGGAGGACCTCGTCTATACGGCACCCGAACTACTGACTGGTTCCGGCGGCGTGGTCAGTCCTGAGAAATGCGACCAGTACGCCCTTGGCATGATGGCCATTGAGTTGCTGACCGGCGAGCTGCCTGCGATTCTACCTGGGCTTCGCGGTGCCCCGGGCGAGCTTGCTGTAGAGGAGACCCGTACGGCCCTGCGGGAACGCGGCCGTGCGGCCTATCAACCGCTACCTCCCCTTCACGAACGACAGCTCATCCCGCGGCAGATCGGCGAAGCCTTGGAGAAGATGACGCGGCTTGATTCGGGTGCTCGCTTCCATTCACTGGGCAAGGCCATCGACAGGATCCGCTACGTCGAGCGCGAAACGTTGTGGACCGCGCGTGACAGCTACGCGCGCTGCCTCGAAGCGGCGCGTACGCCGGCGTTTTTCACGGTCTTCTATCAACGGTTCGCGGCGCACGACTTGATTAGGCGTTTCTTCGGGCATTTCGAACGCAAGGATTGGCCCAAGCAAGAAGAACAGCTTCGCCGCGCAATCGACGCCTGCTTCGATTACGTGCTTTCTCCGGTTTCTGGGATCGATCGCGCGGGCAACCGACAACTCAGGGAGCACGCCCGCAGGCACGCGGATAGGAAAATTGGGCTCGAGCATTACAAGGTGTTTTCCGATACGCTCATCGCCACAGTATGTGACGGCGACGAGCGCTTCGACCCGCTGTGCGAAGACCCGGTTCGACGGGAAACGATCCGCGGTGCTTGGCGCGAGATGCTGACACTCACGACAGGGTACTTCCTGGGAGAAACCGGGCGCGATTCCGATGCCGGTCCGCGGCACACCTCCGGGATCGGTCCGGTAGGGGGACGCCACCGGCTGACTGACGTCGCCTGAGCTTCTACCGATTCGGCAGGGTCAATGATCACGTCCGCCTGCGACAACCGCCCGAGCTTGCTATCTATCGACGGTGACGCTCAAGCACGCGGGGCAGCGTCGCGGGCCTTTCGGCGACGTCGGCGGGACATTCCGACGGCCCGCCCGAGTGCGGCGCGTGTTCCGCTGAGGCCCAGGAGCGTTCCGCCTGCGAGGGCCACCAACATCAGCGCGCGCCGGAGCTGGGGGTGACGCCGGAGCCAGGCGTAGTCCCACGTGTGAAGCTTGGTGAATAGGAAGTGATGGCGGACCCCCGCTGCATCATAGAACGCCAGGGCCCGACCCCGGTGCACGTCCAGATAGGCCCGCCCACCAGGCGATCCAGCCATCTCGACTCGTCCGTAGGGCACCTGCAGTTTCGATCCGTCTAGCCGAGCATGGTGGAACTCGTCTGGCTTGCTCGTGAGCACAAGGGTTTCGATGTCGACCTTCACCGCTGGGTCCTCGCACGCGAGCGCTGTCCGCAGCTGCGCTGACGTAAAGTGGGGTGTAGCGGGGGCTCCCGGGCGGTCCGCTGGCGTTACGGCCGTGGAAGCGAACTCGTTCTTGCACAGGTAGTACGGCTTGCCGCCCAGCTGCGTCAGTTCGATCTCCCGGACATGGCCGAGCAAAGGTCGGCAGGCCGACAGCGCGTCGGATGGATGCCGTGAGTATGCATTTACGCTGAGTTCGCTGCCCTGTAGGCATTGATCGAGCGACCCGGTTGACCATGGCCCTGGCAGCAGGCCCAGGGGGTTGACGGACAGGGCGCCGCTCAGGGCCCACACGCTCGCGACGCCGCCAAAACCAAGACCTAGCACTGCATGCCAGCTCAATCTTTGGGAACGGGCCAGTCGCCGCAGGCCGCCCCATAGGCCTGATAGGCACAGGACGAGCAGACAACCCGCAGCGACCGAGACTGCGCCCTCCCAGAGCGGGGGGTGCTCGCGCAAGGCTCGCAGGTACCACCAGTGGGGGATCGCGCCGAGCCATGCCAACAGGCGTGTTGTAGGCGTGGTCCGCTGCAGCACCTCACCGGTGGACTCGCAGAGGTAGACGTTGTCGCCCGCTTCCGAGGTCACGCGCAGCAGGGGGTAGTGGCGACCGTAGAACGGCCTCATCGTCCACCGGTCGCCCATGACGTGCGTGCTCTCGGCGATCGGCCCTTCGTCACGGAAGTAGGGGGTTGCCAGCGCGTGTAGATCCCGTTGTTCGATCGAGTGGACCAGTTGGAGGCGCTTCCCAGGTGGCGCTTCGATCCGTGCAGGTGTTCCTGCGCGGGCTGCGAATAGGAAATGCGCACCGAGGCGATCGCGGCGCATCCGTATGTTCGCTCCATGGTCCGGTTGCTCGGCAAGCGGCAGCTGTGAAAGGGCAGCCGGGCTAGGGAGGTCCTGGCGGTGGAGCGGCGAGAGGTGCGCCAGGCGCTCCGCTTCGGGCACGTGCGGGAAGCGTGCAAAGAGCATGACGATCCCTGAGCCACACCAGGTCAGCATGAACAGGAATAGCCCGCTTCCGAGCCAGCGATGCAGGCGCGGGACAAAGCCAAAAAGCCCTTTCATGGCGCGCCACGCGTGCGCGCTGCCTGGCTCGCGTGGGCGACGATCCCGGTCGCCATCTTCTGGCTTCCACGTCCCGTCGACGGTCATCGAAGCGCCCAGCGTTCGACCTGGACCAGGCGCCGTGCCGAACGATCCCAAGCCAGCATCGCGAGCGTAGTGGTGGCCGCGTCAAGCGAGAATAGGCGCCTACCGCGATGACTGAGGACGCTCTGGGCGCTTCGGAAGTCGAGTCCATCGTCGGTGCCGGTTCGGTTGCACACGAACAGCGGCAAGTCGGTTTCGGCACTGCGCCGTTCCCAGGTGTCGCCGGGACCATGTTCGCCGCGGGCCCAGTTCGCGCACGACACCAGCATTTCCGCCCCCTGTTGCTTGAGCGTGCGGGCGTGGTTGGTGGGCCAGGCATCGGCGCAGATGAGTGGGCCCACCCGGGTCCGGTCCAGCTCGAACACGTTCGGGGAGCGACCGCGGGACGACCAGTCTTCAGAGACCGGAATTGTATTGATCTTGTGGTGGCGACCCCGAAGGCGGCCGTTGGCGTCGATCGCGAACAGCGTGTTGTACAGCCGGCCGGACACGCGCTCGGCGTGGCCGAGCACGAGCGCCAGTCCCAACGCCTGTGCCCGCTCGCCCAGGCGCCGTGCGTAGCGGTCGGGCCCCGGGGCGATCCAGTCGGTTCCGATATGTCGGTCGAAGTGGTAGCCCGACAGGGCGAGCTCGGGTGTCACGAACCATTGGGCGCCGTGCTTGGCCGCGAGGCGCATCGCAGCTTCGAGGGCCGCGCAGTTGCGTTCGAGCGCGCCAACATGAACGTCGAGATGACACAGACACACGTTCAACACACGGTTTGGCCCAGCGAGACGCCCTGTCCGGCCCCTGGCACGCGGCGTACAGCCGAGCAGCGGCAGCACCCCCATCATGAAGTCGCGACGCGTCAGGGGTGCCATGGGTGCGTTCTCCTCACCACAGTTTCGACGTCGTCGCGCCACTTGGCCGCAAAGCCGATCGCCAGAGCGTGGATCGCCAGGTCGGTGCGGTCCTGGTAGGGCCCGCTCAGCTGCTTCCAGAAGCCCGCGTAGCGGTCCGGGCGCTGGGCGACAGCCACCGCCAGGGTCGCAGCCTGGTCACGCAGAACGCTTTGGGCCGACAAGCGATCGATGGTTCCATATTGCTCGCGGTCGAGGATCGCGGCGAAGGCAAATCCAGCGGCGGCCACGCGCGGCTCGCGCTCGATCGCTGACAGGTTGGCGAGCAACAGCTGTAGGGCCTCGCTGCTCAGATGGCGCGCCAGACGGGCCCGCAGGCGCGACTCCGTGAGTCCGAAGCGCTTCAGCGCGTAGCACAGGCTGCGGGTCGCGCCTGGCGCAAGCCCGTTCTGTCGCTCGATGGCGTCCCGCACGGCGTCGCGGACGGTTTCGCCGATCAGTTGGCCGAGCTTGAGGTGCTGGCTTGCGCTCTCTAGGACCCGGCCGGCAGTCCGCGTTGCCGGCCGCGACGTTGGTGAACGGGGCTTGGGCGAGTTCGGCTTGGGCGGACCCTGTTTGGATGGAAGGCGCACCGCGATCGTGAGCTGGTCCGTCCCCGTACCTGTCGCAAGTTCGGAAGACTTCGTGCTGGGCACCGCGAGTGACATGAGCGCGGCTACCTTGGCTTCTACGGCGACGGTTGCGGCCTTGACCACGGCGCCAGGCGCGACGGGCTGGTTGATGATCAAGATGACATTGATGGTGCCATCGGCGGCGACCTTGCGGGCGCCATTGCCGGTCTGGTGGTAGCTCGCGGGATCCCCTGCGCTTACTGCATTGCCGTGCACCCCAGCCGTTGCGAAGGCGTCGACCCGTAGCTCCCGGAAGGTGCCCGAGGCATGACCCAGGTGGCCTTGATGCGCGGCTGTGCCCATCAAGGCCGTGGCTTCGGGTGGCAGTCCGAGATGCCCGGCGGTCATTTCGTGATGACGTGCTCGGCCAACCGTCAGACGAGCCTGCAATCTCCGCTCATGACCACGGGCTTCCATGCTTTGAATGTTAACGATATGGCGCAGCCGGTGCCCGAGCCCGGGTCCAACCGTGGAGGTGGTGAGGACCCTGTGTGGGGTCAACAGGTCCACGATAAGCGCTACCCCCTTTCGCCGCGCGACAAACCCATCGGTGCGCACGAGCTCGTGGTCCTGGGCAAGCACGGGGCGCGTTGTGAGCAGGGCCGCGGCCACGACCAGCACCACGCGGACAATCGTGGTCAGGCAGCGGATCATGGCGAAGCGTCGGAGGAGGCGCCGCCGGGAGACTCCACCAGGATGAGCTTGCCGCTGTCCGGATCTCGAAACACGCGGCCCACCGGGTGGAAGCCGCCTCCCACGTCTCCCATGCCGCGTGGCGGCTGTGAAAGAACGCGCGCCTTCTGTACCTCCTCGCCGCTTCCTTCGTGCTGCGGCTCCTTCAGCTGGCCCATCACGAGGGCCGCCATCAACCCACAGGCGAACACCAACATGACGTCGACAAGGGTGGCCATCGCGGCCATCGGGTCGCCCTCGGTGCCTTCATCGAAACGGCTATTCCACCGCCGCACGGGCCACCTCCAGCGCGGGCTCCGGCTCGGAGTCGGCGCGTACCGCTGGCTCTTGTGCGTCTAGCAGGCGGTCATAGAGCCGACGGCGCGCGCGCCCCAGCACGAACCCCACGATGCCGACCGCGAGTCCCAACACCGTGGTGTCGAAAGCCACCGTCACTGCCGCGGCGAGTGTCGCGACATCCCCGCGACCCAGCGCGGACAGGCCCGGCCCAAGGGGAATCAGGGTCCCCATCAGTCCGAGCATGGGTCCGGCCCGTGCCAGAAGGTCCGCCCGATCGATGCGGGTCCGGCCATGGTCAAGGAGCACCCTGGGTGCCAGCTGACGAAGCGCACTGCCCATCCGTTCGTGCAGATACACGCCCACTTCGAGCAGTCCAAGCGCCGCGCTTGCGAGCAGGAGCACGTGGGTGGGCGCTTCCAGTGCCTCGGACACCATCCGAAGCCATGACGCTGACGATAGCAATCCTTCCATCACATCCTCTTTCGACGCTCCAGTACGAACCCGAGGCCCACGAGCCCGAGGGCCGCCAGCGCCACGGTCATGCCCCTGGGCCATAGGGCCGTAGCGGCCGCGGGCGCCGAGGTCGGCTCCGCATCCGCTTGCTCGCCCTGTCGGTTCGCAGGGTGCGCGTGCTCGAGTTCGCTGACCAGCGCGCGCGCGCTGCGACCGAGGGCAGCGTCGAGACGCGCCCTCAGGGCTTGTGCGAGCTCATCGGGCAGGCGCCGAAGAACGTCGGCGAGCATCGGATGGTCCGGTCGGGTGTGTCCGCTGCCCGGCAGCCCGTGTTCGACGACGGCCCGGGCGAAGGACTCCGATAGGGCGCGTAGGGCGGACTCGTCGGCCTGCCAGAATCCCTTGTGGGCGGCCACGAGCAGGATCGCCTGTACGTTGGTGCGAACGTGGACGTTGTCGTCCTGCGCAAGGAACTTCGAAACCCCGATGGCGTACTTATCATCCAGGTACACGGCTTTGACTTCGTCCCAGACCCAGCTACGGACGATGTGCGGGCTGGTGATTTGCCAGCCCCACAGGTTTTCCACGAAGCCGCTACCCATGGTTCGCGCGCCCGCGTATCCGTGGGCCATCAGGCCCTTCAGATAGGTGGGGTTCAGGTGGCGCCCGCGCAGCTCCTGGAGCAACGCGCTCGGTAGGGGCTCAACCCTGGTGGCTTTGGGATCGGCATGTTGGACGACGTGGGCCTTGGGTGGGGTCCCACGCGCCTGTTCAACGGCCATGCCGAGGCCACCCAGGTAGTCGAACACGTCGTTGTTGTCCAGGATGCCGTACAGGTTGCTGGCGCGGCCGAGGTACGTGTGTTCCGTGCGTGCCAGCATGGCTCGCAACACCGCATGCGCCGGCGCGCCGGATCGGCCGCCCCCGTAGGCATGACCCACGCGGCGCACATAGGTCTTCACCAGTTCGCTGCGCGCCTGCCAGGCGCCGGACCGCTCGGCCAGGCGGTTGATGCCGGCTCCGTAGGTGCCCGGTGCGTCGCCAAATACGCGTGCGGCCGCCAGGCGTCCTGCAGTCTCTGGCGGGGTGCCGCGAGCGAGCAGCTCCTTGGTGGTTTGTACCCAGTGCGCGGCCACCTGGTTGTGCGAAGGCCCCTCGTTTCCGGGGGCTCGGGCATCGCCGAGCGGGGCCATGGTGGCTTCCAGGGCGTCACGCAGTTCGGGATGGTGGGATGCGATGTGCTGCGAACTGCCGTCGATGGCCAGCAGAACAGCCCGATCCAGGTAGTCGCACAGCGGTGGGTACAGGTCCCGAAAAAGCCCGGAGGCGATGAAGGTCGTATCGCGCCGTACGCGGCCGCCCACCAGCGGGAGCCGCTTTAGCCCCTGAACGATGCCCCGGCTGTTCCAGCGTGGTGCGATCCCCAGCATGTCCATTCCGAAGCCGACCATGGCGCCCTCATCGCGCACGGTGTCGGACGCCCACAGCACGACCGCCTCGGCACCCGCGCTCGTACCCGGAGCGTCCTTGCGGGCGCGGGCTGCGAGTTCTGCGCCCAACTTGTACCCCAGCTTGGTGGGAAGAACGCTCGCATCGAGGGCGTGAAAGCTGCGGCCGGTGGGAAGCACTTCGGGCGTGCGTACGGGATCGTTACCCGGGCCGGGTGGAACGAAGCGTCCTTCCAGGGCCGATAGCAGCGCCTGTGCTTCCCGTTGCGGTGACGTGAGCAGCGCCTTGCGCCAGGAGGCGTCTGGCTTTCGGTCCCCGGCCATCGACCGGACCATGCGTTCGATCGCCTCCGGGCTCCACGGCTGCCCGAATACATGCAGACCATGGGGCATGAAGCGTTCCTGGAGCTTGGTCAGATAGTGACCGACCTCGTGCACCAGCAGCTCGCCATCCGCCTGGTCAAAGCCGATGCCCCGCGCCTGCAGCTCGGGGCGCATGCTCGCCTCTAGCTCGTCACGCATGTTGAGGCGCTCGATCGTGTCTCGAATCTCCGACAGCGCTCGGGCTCCTGCGTGCCCCTTGATGCCGGCACCCGCCTCGTAGCTCTCGACCAGTTGCCGCAGCGACAGTAGGTCATCGTAGAGCGGGGTCGTGCTCAGGGAAGGTGTCAGGTGGTCGATGATGATCGCCTGCCCGCGACGCTTGGCCTGTATGCCTTCACCGACGCCGTCCACGATGTAGAGGTACACACTGGGAAGGTCACCCAGCACGATCCGGGAGAAGTCATCGACCCCGACCCCCGCGCGCCGGCCCGGCAGGAACTCGTAGGTCGAGTGGCGACCCACGTGGATCAAGACGTCGGCGCGCCACACGTGGCGGAGGTATTCATAGAACGCCAGGTACTGGTGCGGAGGCGGAAACGCCAGGTTGGCGTGCAGGAGTTCCTCGTTTAGCTCCCAGCCCCGAGGGGGTTGCGGTCCGATAAAGACCTTGCCAAAGGACAGTCCCGGGATCACGAGTTCGCCTGCGTGGGTCATGATGCGGCCCGGCGGGGGTCCCCAGCCGCCAAGCCCTTCGATGCCGAACCCAGCGAGCTGCGAACTCAGGCGCGTGACCTTGGCGTTTGCTTCTGGCTGTCCGTCGAGCCATGCGCCGTACCGATCCGCCAAGCGATCGAGCGTCGACAGGGCGTGCTCGCGTGCCGGGTGGATCACGCCTTCTAGCAGGTGGCGAACGTCCGCAAGCACGCGCTCGACCCGTTCGGATGCCAGCTCACGCTCGCCCGTCTTGATTGCCTGCTCGGCCGCCAGGCGCAAGGCCGACAGCGGGCCGTCGCGCACGCTTGCCTGGGCCTGCGAGGGCAGACGTGCGAAGTAGCCCCCGTAGTCGGCAGGTGCGACGCGGGCCACGCGCCCGGCCATGGCCTGCAACGCTTCATCATCCTGCGGTAGGTTTACGCCACGCGCCTGCAGCTTGCCGAGCAGACTGGCGGCACTCGCCGGCAGTTCCCCTGTGTCGTAGCCAGCGGCGCGCAGGTGCGCGAGGATCGAAAGAAGCGATTCCGGCACGTCCAGGTTGTCGGCGCCGATGTTGTGCCGGCCGGGGGGGTGATTGTAGTAGATGATGGCGACGCGCTTGTCCGCATTCGACTTGGTGCGCAGTGCGGATAGCCGTGCGATCCGTGACGCCATGGCCTGGACCTCGGGCATGATGGCGACCGGCGGCGATACCTCCAGCCCGCACGTCGGTTCGACGCGCGTGGGCCCGGCAGCCGCAACCACGAATGGTTGGGAGACCCCCTGCAGCTCGGGCATGGCAAGGCGGTAGTGCACGCTGTCGTCCGGTAGACCGTCTTCGCTCACGCTCCAGGCGCCGGTGCTGCGGTCGGCCATGCGCACCGCCTTGAGCACCGGGACGTCCAGGCCGCGCAGGAGCCCCGCGGCCTCTTCGGCTCCAGCGCCACCGCCGATCACGAAGTCTTGCAGCATCACGATCGCCCGGATGGAAAGCGCCTTCGAGCGCTGCGCTGCGAGGAGCGCGCGAAGTGCCTCGATGCTGGCCTTGCCCCACCGTGAAAGCACAGACAGACAGGTGAGCCCCCGCCCCGACAGTGCACGGCACAGGGCGCTTCGCACGCCTGTGTCGCCTTCCCCGTCTCCCGAGTCGTAGTCCACGATCACCACGGCGGGACCCGTTGTCGAGGGCGTCTGCTGGGGTTGACCGTTCGCGTCGAGATAGCGCAATGCCGTTCCCGACCGGGGAGGCGGTACGGATGGACGCCCCTCGGGTTGTGCGAGGACGAAGCGAAGAAGGGCGACCATGTTGCTGACGCCGCGCCCGTCGCGGTAGCGGCGCGCCTGGGCCAAGAGTTGCTCGGGAGACGGCTCCCCCGTCGGAGCCGCGAACGCAGGCGGTTTGCCAGCCAGTTCGCGCAGGCGCCGGGCGGCCTCGTCGGGCGGCGCTCCGGTGAACGCCGCTCGCCCATCGATGCGGGCGTGGCGCATGAAGCCCGTGTCTCCGTGCAGCGGCAAGATCGTGCGGGCACGTATCCCGTGTAGGAGCGGCCGCAGCCGAGCCGCTTCTTCGCCGAACACGGCGGCCAACACGAGTACGTCCGCGGCCGCAAGCAGGGCTTGGAGCTCAGCATCGCCCATGCGTGCGACCTGCGACGTCGACCGGAACACCAGGCGGTGCGAGGTTCGACGGGCCGCAAACGCCTGCGCGGCGGCCGCGAACTCCGGCGCCGACGCTTCCGACACGATCGCGACGACCGTGTCTGCGCGCGCGGAAGCGGCAGACAACAGGAGCAGTCCTAGGGTCGACGCTGCCCATGTGAATAACGCGCGCGTTGCCCATGTCCGGCTCACGAATTCACTCCGGAGATGCTAGTGACGATGCTAGTGACAGTAGTTTTGGCCGCCCCAGGTCGCGACCGACCATGGGTACTGGCCCACATTCTCGAACCGCTCGATCTCCTCACGGGTCTGCATATCGATGATGCTGAGCTCGTTGGCGCTAGAGACCGGCAGCAATAGATGACGCCCATCCGAGGTTGTCGAGGCGGTTTCGGTGGTTCCGCCGACGTCGAGACGTTCGACAAGCTTGCCCGTCATGCGGTCGATGACCGCCACCTGTTTCTTGATGCGGTTCAGCACGAAGGCTTGCCCGGGTGCCATGGGGCTGAAGTTGATGCCGTAGGACTGCTGGTCGCCTTCCGGACTACGCGCGATTTCCCGCAAGGCAGCCCCATCCATCACCGAGACCGTTGCGTCGCCCCAGTTGGGCATCAGGGCGGTGCCGAAGTCGTCGCTCAGGGTGTCCACGAAGACCGCCCAGGGTTGAAAGCCCATGGGGACATCAGCCAGTCGTTGTCCGGCGAGCGTGTCGTAGACCAGTACATCTCCGCTTTCGATGTGGGCAGCGAACAGGGTTCCGTTGCGATCGATCTGCGCATCCGCGAAGCCGCACGGATCGGCGCTGCACGCGCCCGTTTGTTCGGCACCGCCCGTCAAGAGGACATCGCTAACGCGATGGGTCTTCATGTCGACGATTGAGATCTGGTTGCCGCCGATGTTCGGGATATAGGCGTGCCCCTCGGAGAACCGCACGAAGTGTGGCCCCACGAGTGATTCGTGCTCGATCGTATCGGTTACCGTCTCGCGTTCCACGTCGATGACGGACACACTACTGGGGTGGCCGTTGCCCCCCTCGTTCACAACCCACAGCTCGTCCTGCCCGCGGTCACCGCATCCCAGGCACACGTTGCAGTGCGTGTCATGGTATCCAACTTCGATCACGTTGGTGACCGCGAGGCTTTCGGCGTCGACCACGACCACAGCGTTCTGATCCGCTGCGGTGATGAACACTTTGCGGGCGTCAGCTGCCAGGGCCACCATGTGGTTGGCGTTGCCCCCGCCGACCCCAATGTCGATTTGACCCACCTTCGTCAGGGTGTCGAGGTCGATGACGAACAGGTCGTCCGACCGCTCGGATACCACATATGCGCGGCGCTTCAGGGCCGCCTTCGTTGCGTCTGGCGGGTCGGCGTGCGTTGCGTCGTCCGCGCACCCAGCACATAGGGCGAGCGACGACACCAAAGCGGCGGCGCAGCAACGCACGGTGAAAGCCTGCATCATGGTTCCATTCTCCGGGAGCAGTGGCTCCAAAGCCGGGAGAACGGTGAGAACCTGCTATTGTGTTCGAAACTAGCGAAGCAGCCCACACCCATCTCCCGAGGTGTTGTGGTTCAAACTGGAGGCAGGTCTCCGGGCTCGCGACCATGGCCCTTGCCGCCTTCCCGGCTTCAGACGAAACCAGTGACTGGGGCGAACGCCCCGTGGCAAGGATTTGGGCCGCCTACCGTGGCGGGTCCGCGTCGGCTTCTGACCGACTTCCCTCTTGAGCGACGGCCATCCCGCCGCCCATCGCGATGCGCCTATGGCAACGCATCAACCTCGCGCCCGGGTGTGGCAGAAGCCACCCAGACTGTCAAGCCGTTCTGAGGCCGCGCTGTTGCCTTCACCATCCGCAGGGTGCGGGTCGGTTTTCGTCCTGCACCTGCCGCAGAAACATCAGCTTGCCCAGCCACAGTGGATGGGGTTTCCGCATTCGCCGGGTCAACTCCGGATCGCCGTCCGACCCGATCTGGTAGCGTTGGCCGCGGTAGACGTATTCCACCTCGAGCTGCGAACCATCCTCGTTTCGATGCGTGCTAACCCAACGTCGAAACTCGAACATGGGGATCTTCTGCCCAGTGTAGGAACACCACTGGCCGAGGGTTGGCACGGGATCGCATTCCTCGACGGTTCCGTGGTTGTTGGAGTGGATGATCTCCACATGGTCCGTTTGCAGATCGGTGAGCGGAACTTGGGGCATCAGCATGTGATTGGATCGGTACTCGGTGCGCAGGTTGCTGAACATGGACCACACGGTCAGGGTCTTGAGCCCAAAGTAGGGGAGAAAGCCATTTGCGAGCATGACGGGCACGAGCAACCAGGCGGGCTGTAGGGACAGCGGAGAACGCGCGCGCCTTGCGGCCCACGTGCGGCGCAAGGCCAGCAGATAGCTGAGTGTCACGAACACGCCCGCGGGCACCCAGGTGTAGAACCCGACCTGTCCGGTGGCCCAGACCCCTTCCTTGAAGCTGGTGGAGGCCTGCATGACGCGCATCATGACCGCCACCGACGAAAGCATGAGGAGCACTATCCAGAAGACCGGGTGCACCTTCCCAAGGAGCTTCACGCGCCGAAACCGCCCAAGGGCGCGCTCCCACATGGCACCGAGCTCCCCCTGCGTGTCGGCCGCCAAGAAGGGAAAGTAGAGAGCGAACATCATGGCCGTGAAGCTGTAGATGCCCGGATGGGGATGCACCGCGAGTAGCCAGTGGAAGAAGAGCCCAGCCAGCACACCGAATCGGACTGTCCCCCGCAGCATGAGAAGGACTGGGATCAGGGCCTCGAACAACAGGGTGGCTGCGATCACCGGAAAGTCGGTCCAGCGACCGGACGGGATGAGCAACAGCTCGCCTGCCACGTCCTGGTGCATTTGCACGGCGCAGCTGACGTCGGGATTGAAGAAGTCGGTGTTCAGCTTGTGAAAGACCGCGAAGAAGTACAGAACGCAGAGCTCGACACGGATCAACGGCGCCAGGTCGCGAAACAAGCGGTCGCGCTGGATGGCGGAACCGCGATCCAGCCACGCGCGCCGGGCAAGTGTCAGTAGCAGCGAGACGTAGACGAGCCCTTCGAAGAAGAAGTGGTTGGGCACGAACGGAAGCTGGCGCAGCCACTCGACGATCATGATCACCACGAATAGCCCGAAGCGTCGGGTACTCGTCGGCTTCCACAATAGGGCCAGAGCCATGATTACACTGAGGTGACCCGTTGGTGCCCGGGTCCAGTTCGGAATCGTGCGGTGGGTCAGCGCGGTGATGGCGAGTAGCACCGAAAACGCTCCCAGCACATCGATGGATGCGGTGCCGCGGCTGGATACTGCCCCCCCCTCAGCCTCGAATACCGCGTTTTCACGCGGTGCCATGGTCATCCCTTTCGTTGTCGTCGGATTGCTTGCGAGGTTATGACGCGGGGATCGAGTGCGCGCAAACGCAAATCACAAAATCTAGCCATCCCATGCTCATGGGAGCTCGCGCGGTCTGTCCCTGGCGTCGGCAAACACCTGGTGGGCGAGCAGCAAGGAGCCGGGCAGCACTTCGTAGAAGACCCGGAACTCGTTGAAGCTACCCGCGAGAAAGACCCCTAAGTAGTGGAGCGCGACGATCCACTTGAAGCCCTTGAGAACCGGGTCACGGGTTGGGATGATGAGCACGGTGAGCCATAGGCCGACGTTGGTCCACAGGACGTGGTTCGGATGCGTCTCGAACAGATAGCGTAGGTTGTCGAGCAGGCGCAGGGGACGGTCCGGTTTGCCATGCACGTGCAGGAAATCCTGGTGGGGATACGATCCCCCGACGACAGACTCGACTCCTAGCCGGAGCGCGCCCGAGATAGCGAGGACGCCGCCCGTCCATGTGGCTCGCCAGCGCCAGTTTCTGCCTTCGTAGAAGAGGAAGAAGAATGCTGCGACCGCGAGTGTTTCCTTGAACAGCACCGCCAGCACGACCACCATGGCCAGGGGGATGACCCTGCGTCGGACGGCAAGGGCCAAAATGGCGGCGCTCAGGACCAGCGCGGGCACGTCCCAGGGGTACCACGTGTTTTCCGCACGTGGAGAGCCGCTGTAGACGAGGCTCACAAAGGTGCCGAGCAGCATGAAGGGGGCGGCGCGCTGGTCCACGAACAGATAGGCGAGACCGGTGAGGCACAAGCCCAGCGCGAAGAACAGTGCGATGCGATGGCGCGACCTGCTGGGCTCGCCCAGGCCCAGCACGCGGGCCGTTGAGGTAGCGAAGATGCGCGGCCGCCACTCGGGTCGCACCAAATGGTAGCGCTCGCCGGGCACGGCTACGCGCTGGAAGCGCGAACTCACCTTCGGGCCCGCTTGTCCGTGCATCCAGTAGTAGGTGGCCACACCGGAGCCCGCCAGCATGCTCGCGAAGACGAGGATGCGCACGATCGTGTAGGCGCCGGGATGCTCACGCGTGGCAGGCACCATCCGGGGTGTACTGCGACAGCCCCGAGCCGTCCATTTTCCACGCGTCGTGGTTCGGGCTCCAGACGGGGCTTTGGGCGCCGGCCCTTCGCCGCTTGGTGCGACCGGCTCTCATTCACCCTTCAGCTCTGCGCGCAAGGCTGAAAGCACGCGAGCCCGGTCGCCTTCGGCGCGAACCGCCATCCGGACCAGGCTGGGCATCCCGAAGGATGCGCAGTCGCGCAATGCTATGCCCTGCCGCGACAGCATGCGCTCACACAGCGACCGGGCCTCTCGCCAGGGGAACGCCAGGTAGGGAGCGACGGAGTGCAGGGGTCGCAGCCCCAGATTCTCGAGGGCGGCGCGCAGTGCTTGCCTGTCCTGCCGCAAGCGGATCCGGCTTTGCTCCATGAAGCCTTGCTGGTCGGGTGTGCACTCGGCGACGGCTTGGGCGGCTGCGGACACCGACCAGGCCGGGCGGCGGTTGGCCAGCGCCTCGCAGATGGCTGGCGACGCGATAGCGTATCCCACGCGCACGCCCGGCAGCGTGAACGCCTTGGTCAGCGAACGCACCCGGACGACGTGTTCCGGCAAGGGTGCGTGTGCATCCTGCCACCGGTCGCTGAGTGACAGGAAGGACTCGTCGAGGATCAGCGGGGTGGGTTTGAGCTCGCGCGCCAGGCTGCAGAGCCGCTCCCAGCTGAGCGGGGCTCCGGTCGGTGTGCCCGGATGGCATAGGTAGACAAAGGCGGTTGGTGCTCGCCTGGCCTCGGCGGAAAGGTCCTCCGGGTCTGGCGACAGTGATTCGCTTGCGCTGGCCGGCACGCGCGTCACAGGGACGCCGAAGGCCTTGCACGCCTCTTCCACCTCTCCGAATGCTGGTGTCGAGATGACGGCCCGCCTGTGTGAGGAGCCGGCTGCCCCAAGCGTGTGCACCAGGGTCCACAGGAGCTCGCACGCACCGGCGCCGAGTACGACGCGCTCGGGTGAGGTGTTGAGCCACTTCGAAAGGGCCCGACGCGCTCGCCGCGCCTCCGGGTCCGGATATCGGTCGAGCCGAGCTGCGTCGATGGCCGCCAGCATGGAGGGGGGAGGCCCGTAGGGGTTTAGATTGACGCTCAGGTCGAGCACCTGCTCCGGCTCCCATCCCAGTGCCCGAAGCGCGTCGTCTTGCATACCGCCGTGTTCCGAACGCATCAGAAGGTTCCTAGTTGCGAAGGTCCCGTAAACCGCGCAAGTGCCGTAAGTCCTGCCAGGCCTGTGAGGGCCGCACCCACGCTGAGCCACGCGGTCGTCGAAACGATCTTCCAGGCGCGCGTGACGTCCGGTGCGCCGGGCTGTCGGAGGTGCGCTCCGAGCGCGTAGGCGCCTTTCTTGTCGAGGCGCACGCCGAGCAAGCCCGCCATCATGGCCATCGGATGGCCCGCGTTGGGACTGGCCGTGGCGCGTGCGTCGCGCCACCACACCCGCACTGCGGGCATGGCCCCCCCAGCCCCTGCGATTAGCATGAGCCCGGCTGTCAGGCGTGCCGGTACCAGGTTCGCAACGTCATCGAGCCGCGCCGATGCCTTGCCCAGGTATTCCAAAGGGCCGCGGTATCCAAGCATCGCGTCCAGGGTGTTGATGGCTCGGTAGGCCATCGCGCCCGGTAGACCGAAGAGTACGTAGAAGCACATGGGCGCCACGAAGCTATCGGATGCATTCTCTGCCGCGGACTCGATTGCGGCGGCGCTGCATTGTGAAGCATCGAGCTGCTCGGTCTTCCTACTGCATAGCTGGCCCAGGGCGCGACGTGCAGCCTGCAGGTCCTGCGCTTCCAATGCGTCTCTGACCGCGAGGACGGCCTGTCCGAGGGCCCGGACCGCGAAGGTGGTGGACAGCAGCAGTGCTTCGCAGACAGCTCCGAGCGGGCCTTCTGGCAGCGCGCGGAGCAGCCCGAAGGCCGCCGCCCCAAAGAGCGCCGGGAGTGCCAGCGCCACGAGGGCTCCCCCTGCCAGTGCGGTTGCTGGTGAGCTTTGGGGCACGCGCCGGCGCAGCATGGTGGCAACGTGCCCCATCCATACGACCGGGTGCACGCGGGCCGGCACTTCGCCCCACAGCTGGTCTATACCGAAGGCCAACATGAGTGCCAAGGCGGAGGGTGCAACGTGCGAGTCTGGCGCAAGCAGCATGCTCAGGGTACTTCCTGCTCGGCACACCAGGCTCGGGTGGCTTGCGCGACCGCTCCGTGGACCGCTGCGCCGATCAGATGCCCCACCAAGGTGTGCTTGCCAGCGTAGGCGCTTGGTGTGGTCCTTGTTGGAGCGCTTGGGCAGGCGAACGCGATGCAATCCGTGCCGGTTCCTGAGGCGGCCAGGCCGGACACGCCACTCGCCACGCCTGCCTCGAACACCGCCACCGTTCGGGCCTCGGCTGCCAGACAGAGACCTTCGAGCGAGCCTTCCTGTGCCAGGGGCTGCGAGACCCAGCACAGTAGGTTGATGGTACCCGCGTAGGGCCTGGGTCTTGGTCCGGCGGGTGGATCCCCCGCCCTGAGGGCGTTGCTCAGGCCGACGGTCGCAATGCACCGCGCTTCAATTCCGTCAAGGGCGACGCGCCGCGAGACGTGCCGGCGCAGATCGCGGCTGGTCAGCATGCCCACCGCGTCGTGGACGTCCAGCGCCGCCAGGCGCTCGGACAGTAGCGCATGGGGATCCGCGTCGAGGCCGAGCTCTGCATCGCGCACCTCGACCCACGCAACCCTGGTCGAAAGCCGGGTGCCTCCATTGTAGATGGCCCAGCTGGTAACTTGCTGGGGTGTCTCGAATTCGACCACCATGCACCGCTCGGGCGAACCCGCATGTAGGGTCAACCGGGGCCCGTCCGACCGGGCGGATTTCGAAGCGGCGTGTTCCATGTGCTACCTCTGTCGCTTCCGCGGCGATGCTGGCCGCGTTGGCGCCATCGAGAGAACACGCGTACCGCTTTCCCCTCTCCGTGCATCCGCAGAGCCAACAGGGCTACGATGGCGCAGATATCCTGGCTCGCGGGTCACCGAGATCGGCTCGCCTTCCCCCTTGTCGGCGAATGGCCAACAGCGAGTGGCTGGGCATAGCCCGGAGTCGTCTCTCTCCGCTGACAGTGGCGGGACCGCGCCGGACTCTCACCGGCTTCCCTACGACATCGGCGCATGGGGTAGCCCGAGACCTGACCCCTGTCAACGTCGCGCGAGCGCCCCGTGGGGTGGCAGAACTGCCGTAACCGAGCTGTGACTTGCACAGCTGGCCTGATCGATTTGGGCCAGACCCAAGATTGCATGCTACCATACCATCCTTGTGCGACGCGTCGGGGGTTGTGCATGGCGGTGACGTACCGGTTCGAGTCGAAGGCACTGGTCATCGAGTCCGGAGCGCGGTTTACCACCGAGGATCTGGGCGCGATGGTGCGGGCAGGGCTCGTGGATCCCGCCTGTCCGGCCAAACCCTGCCTGGTTCTGGACATCCGGGAATCACGGGAGAGCGCAAGCGCCGCCGAGATTCGAGATCGCGTGTATCGCTTTGTAGAGGCGCGCGACCACTTCGGACCGCGGATGGCGATCGTCGTCTCGGACTCGCTGCACTACGGGTTGTCGCGCATGGCGCTGGTGTATCTCGATGCGGCGGGCGTGCAGGCGCGGGTACTCCGTAGCGTCGACGAGGCGATCGCCTGGGCTCAAGGCTAGCTATAGCTAGCCCGTGTCGCCGAGGCCCAGGACGCTACGGCCACAGAAGCGCTGTTGGCGCTTTGGCTGAAGCGGATGGTAGGGCGCGGCGCGTACGTCGCGCATGAGTTGCTCGATGCCGCGCTTGCGAAAGAATGCACCGCCACCGCCTGCCTCCATGGCCTTGGTTACGGTCCTGACGCACGCGTCGGCCAGGGTGGTCTTGGCCTGGGCGGCCGTCCGAGTGCGCTCGGCGTCCACCGCAAACGCGTAGTCGGCCGCGTTGTCGACGATCGTGCGGTACAAGCTCTGCACGATCGTTCGTTCGTTGAGTAGCTCCCCGACCAGGTACTGCACGTCGGGGTCCTCGCGCCGGCCCTTTGCGCTGGCGATCGCCAACTCACAGGCGCGCTCGGCGACGCCGGTGTAGACGCTCATGATGATCGGAAAAGCGACCGTGCTGATCACGTCGAAGGCCGGATGCCAGGGTCCCCGGGGGCGTTCCATGTCGATGCTGCCCTCGGGGATGAAGGCCCCGTCGATGGACGTGGTGTGTGAGCCGGTGCCTCGCATTCCGTGCGTGTTCCAGTCGTTGCCACGGGTCACTCCCTCGGCACTGAACGCCAACGGAAAGTGCAGCACGCGCGAGCCTTTTTCCGGGTCTTCGTAACGGCCGCTGGTGATCATGAGGTCTCCGATCGGGGAGCCGCTGCAGAAGCCCTTTCGGGCGGTGAAGCGATAGCCGCCGTCGACGCGCGTGAGCTCGCCGCCCGATTCCAACCAGTCGCCGGCACCGGTGCTCACGAGCACGAGGTTGTGCTCCGCGACCCTGCGCAACAGCGCCTCGCCCGGTTGCCCCTGGCGGTATTTCCAAACGGTGGTGGCCACCAGGTGCGAGTGCATCGAGTAGGTGAGGGCGGTGGCCGGGCAATAGTGTGCAAGCGTGCGAATAAACTCACAAATCTCGCTGAGTCCGGCACCGAGCCCACCCAGCTCCTGCGGCACCAGGGCGCGATAGTAGCCTTCTGCCTTCAGGGCTTCGCAACTCTCCATGACGAAGGTCCCGTCCTCGTCGTGGCGCGCGGCGTATTCCGAAAGCTCCGGGCCCAGCTTGTGGGCTCGCTCGATCCATGCCTCTGTCGTCATGCTCTATCTCCTTGCTCGCCGGCAACCGGCTGGATCAAAGCTGTCCCATCGCAGCTCGAATTGTTATGACCGAGCGTCCGAGCCGCTTGCCCCAGCGTCCAAACTCGACGCCGCGTTCGACCAAGCGAGGCAATACGGGGCTCCGAGGTGCTGGATGGACCCGCTTTCCGACGTTTTGAAGACCATCAAGCTTTCCGGCGTAGTCTTCCTACGCGCACAGCTGCGGGACCAGTACGGTGTCGAGATGCCCCCGCCGACCCTTTCCCATCCGAGCTTGCGGCCACCCACTCCCGACCACCGGCTGGTGATGTTTCACATCGTTCGCGAAGGCCAGGGCTACGTGGAGGTAGAGGGCTTCGAGCCTCGCCAGATCCGCGACGGCGATCTGATCATCATCCTGGACGACCTCGTGCACTCCGTTGTGGACGTGCCCGGCCGGGCGACGGTTCCCAGTGCATCGATCGTCGCAGAGTTCACCAAGACTGCGGCTCCGCCAGAGGTCAACTTGGGCCGTGGCGATGTATCGATGCGCCTGGTGTGCGGGATGCTGCAGTTCGTGGAGCGCGGGATCAGCCCACTGTTCTCAGCCTTGCCGCCGTACTTGCTGATCCCCCAGGACGAGGGACCGTCCACCGTCTGGCTCAAGACCAGCATCGCCCACCTGATCACGGAAGCGGAGTCGGGGCGGCCGGGCAGCGAGACCCTGCTCTCGCGCCTTACGGAGCTCATCTTTGTGGAGACGATCCGCACCTACATCGATCGGCTTCCGGAAAGCGAGCGTGGCTGGTTGGCAGCGTTGAAGGATCCGTTGGTGGGCGCGGCGGTCCGTCACATGCACGAGCGGCCGCAGCACGCCTGGACGGTAGCGGAGTTGGCACGTAGGGTGGGGGCCTCCCGGTCTGCGTTTTCGGCGCGCTTCACAGAGCTCTTGGAGGTCTCGCCGATCACCTATCTCTACCGTTGGCGCATTCGCCAGGCCACCAACCTATTGGATGACACGCAGCTGTCCATCCCCGAGATCGCGGCGCAGGTCGGCTATGAGTCGGAGTCCGCCTTCAGTCGGGCGTTCAAGCGTGAGATGGGTTCGCCCCCGGCCAGCTGGCGCAGGCGGTTCGAGCAGGAAGCGGCGGAGCCCGTCTAGCCCGCATCCTTCACGACTTCGACGCCGCCTCGCTTGTCCTTCGACTCCACAGGACTTTCGTCGTCCTAGGCAATACGGGGAGTATTCGGTCGGTCGTCGAGAGCCCTGTGAAGCCGAATCCCTACGCGATCCGACGCCGAAGTCGTGAGTGATGCGGGCTGGCGAACGTGGAACGTGCGCGCCGCACGTCGTCACTTGCTTGCCTGGCGCACCGGATGCGGCTATCCACGGACAGAATCAGCGCCATGACGGAACCCTCGCTCGCCCAGCGCTACCGCGAGCTACCCCGCCATCGGCGTTGGGTCTTGCGTGGCGTGTTCGCAGTCCTGATCTGTATCGGTGCCGGCCGCTACTTCGAGTACGATCTGCGCAACCTCACCGAGACTGTCGACTTCTACGACCTCACGTTCTATTACCTCAACTCCAAGTACTACCACGAGTTGGGTTACACAGGGTTGCCGGAAGCGATCCTGGTGGCGGACGCAGGGTCGGCGCGGCGTTTGCAGCACGTTACAAGGTACCGCGAGCTCGAGACCTATCGGGTGGTGAGCACGCGCCGCGCGCTGGCGCGCAGCGAGGCGATCAGAGCGCGCTTCGGTAAAGCCCGCTTCCGACAGTTCACGCGCGATGTCGAGTATATCAGCGCCCACAATCTGCCGTGGCAGTACCTGTTCAATGATCACGGGTACAACCCTCCACCGACCTGGACGGTCGTCGGAAGGCTCCTATCGACACACGTCCCGCTTTGGCATGCGAAGTGGATCACGTCAGTGGACCTCCTGCTGGTGGCAGCGATGTTCATGGGCGTTGCCTGGGCGTTTGGCGAGCTGCCCCTGCTGTGCGCCCTGTTGTTCTTCTTCTGGACCGGCTCGTCCATGTGGCCGCTTGTGGGTCAAGCGCTGCTGCGCTTCGATTGGCTTGCGACCGCGACCCTTGGACTCGCGGCCGCCCATCGGGGGCGTGCGGTGTTGGCGGGGGCGTTGCTCGCCTACGCGACCCTGGTCCGGGTGTTTCCCGCCATTCTGCTATGGCCCTATCTGGTGGTCATCGGTGCGGGTCTGTGGCAGGCGCGCAGGATCGATCGTGGGTCCATGGGTCTGATCGTCGGTGGAAGCCTGATGACCGCGGGGCTGTGCGCCGCTGCGCTTGCCGATCTGGGGAGCGAAGCGTTCGTCGAGGGTTTCCAAAAGATCCTGCTGCACGGCGGTCCCGATTCGTACAGTTCGATGCGCGTAGGCCTTGGGGATTTGCTGGTGTTTCACGGCGAGACCACCCGCGCGGCCATGAATCTTCACGGTGGCACCCTGGGCAAGGCGGAGCTGATCCGCGCCATGGCCCCGACCTTGCGGTTCGTCGGCGGCCTGTCGCTTGCCCTGATCGCGATCGTGACCCTGAGGCTGCATCGCACGCGACCTTGGGCCACGATGGCCCTCGGAGTGATCCCTCTGTACTGTCTGACCACGCCGAACATCACCTACTTTAATATCCGCTTGCTGCTGGTGGTGTCGCTTGCGGCCCTGGAGCCAAGCCGCCTGCGGGCCTTGGGTGGTCTTCTGTTGCTGGCCGTGACCGAATGCCTGACGTACTATGGCGAGCATGCGGGGCTGCGCTACTACGCGACGTCGTTGACCTCGGTAGGTCTGGCCGGCACCTTTGGATTCCTTACGCTGGGCTACCTCTACGACCTGGTCTGGAAGCCCCCGCTGCTGTTGCCTCAACTGCAGGGGTGGTCCAGGGCAGCCCGCGCGGCACTGCTCTGCGGAGCGATGGCGGTCATCGTCGTGCCGTGCATGCTCGTCGAGCGGGACATCTCGCCGAAGGCGGTGGCTGCCGATCGCCTCAGTCGGCGTAGAGAGGCGCACACGCGCTGGAATGCACCTGGCACAGTGCGCATGAGGACGCCGATCGCGGTTCAACTGCCGACGGTGACCCACGCGCGCCGTGTCGAGCTATCGGCTGATGCCAATGACGACTACGAGCTGCGCTTCCAGCGGGGGGACAGGGTTCTCGCGCGGCTAACGATCGATCGTTCGAGTGGCTATCGGGGTCTGCGGCCGCATGTGGTCGACGTTCCAGCCGCTGCCGCGGGGGCGGGCTACGATACTGTGGCGGTCTTCCCGGTCGGCGGCGACGGGCGCTACGCCCTCGGGCACCTGATCCCTGTGGCGACGGGTGGCCCGTAGCGTCGTTGCGCTTCGCTCGGCGGACGAAATGCCGGATGAGGCCGAATCCCTGGGCGATCCGTTCGCGACTTGGTGATAGCTTCGCGCCATGCCTGATCCGATGCGCTTGTCGACGCCGACGATGCCTCCGCTTTCTCGGCGTGTTTACTGCAACCGCACGCTCAATCTCCGGGGGATCCGGGCGATCGGCTGCGATATGGACTACACGCTGGTCCACTACAACCACGACCTGTGGGAACAGACCGCCTACGAGCACGTTAAGCGCAGCCTGCTCGCGGCCGGCTATCCCGTGCAGGACTTCGAGTTCGACCCGCAGCTTGTCACGCGTGGGTTGGTGCTGGACCTGGAGCGGGGGAACGTTGTCAAGTGCAGTCGCTTCGGGTACGTGACGCGGGCCATGCATGGCACGCGCATGCTGTCGCACGACCAACAGCGAAAGGCCTACGCGAGGACCCTGGTCGACCTCTCGGAGGGGCGCTGGGTGTTCTTGAACACGCTCTTCAGTTTGTCGGAGGGGTGCTTGTTTGGCCAGCTCGTTGACCTGCTCGACGCGGGGGCGCTGGCACCGCAGCTGGGCTACCGGGACCTGTATTCGCTCGTGACCCAACACATGGGTGTCGCCCACATGGAGGGCACACTCAAGGAAGAGATCATGCGCGACCCGGACCGCTTCGTGGTGCTCGACGAGGAACTGCCTCTGGCGTTGCTCGACATGAAGCATGCGGGCAAGCGGCTCATGGTCGTCACGAACTCCGAATGGGCCTATACGCGCTTCATGATGGCCTACGCCTTCGATGCCTACCTGCCGGGCGGCATGACCTGGCGCGAGTTGTTCGACGTCGTAATCGTCTCGGCCCGCAAGCCGTTGTTCTTCACCGGTCAGAGTTCGTTGTATGAGATCGTGGACGAGGAGGCGGGGTTGTGCAGGCCCAGCAGCGGCCAGCTGCAGTCCGGCAAGGTGTTCATAGGTGGACACGCGCGGCTGGTGGAGCAGCACTTGGGCGTGCCCGGAGAGGACATCCTGTACGTGGGCGATCATCTCTATGCGGACGTTCACGTATGCAAGGAGATTCTTCGCTGGCGCACGGCCCTCATCGTACGCGAGCTCGAGGAGGAGCTGGCCGGGCAGGCGAGCTTCGAGGCTGACCGGGAACGCCTTGAGGCCTTGATGCGGCAGAAGGCGGACCTGGAGCGTCATCAGGCTCGGCTACGCCTGTCGCTCCAGCGGGCGGAAGCGAACTATGGTCCCGTCGTTCAGGGTGCAGGCGGTCGGCTTGGCGGAGGGGACCACAAGGCGGGCCTCGCGGAGATCAAGCAGCGGCTATTCGATTTGGACGACGCCATCACCCCGCTCGCGGCGCGCGCCGCCAGGACGTTCAACCCGCATTGGGGCCCCCTGATGCGGGCCGGGCGCGACAAGAGCCGCCTGGCGCGGACCCTGGAGCGTTACGCGGACGTGTACACATCGAGGGTCTCCAACTTCCTGCCCTACACACCGTATGCGTATCTGCGGGCTCCGGGTGGCAGCCTGCCGCATGATGGTTGACGAGCGGGGTCGGCGTGCGCGCCGGACCGGCCACGCGTGCGAAACGCACGAAATTTGTCTTGTCAGGCCCGGGGGCCCCCGTAGACTCGTCCGGTGCTCAAGCCGGTACTGAACACGCTTTTCCTTCCCTCCTGGACCGCCCTGATGGTCACCTGTGCCGGAACCGGTACCGTGCTGCTCCGCGACCGGGAGTTGTTTCGGCGCATGGAGCGGGTGTGGGCCCGCGGCATCCTGGACTTTTCGGATATCGATGTGAGCGTGCGGGATGATTCGGGGATGCGAGAGGGGCAGGGTTACGTCGTCGTCTCCAACCATCTGAGCCACCTCGACATCGTTGTGTTGTTCATGACCTTGCCTGTGGTGCCGGGCTTCGTGGCCAAACAGGAACTCAAGAAGGTGCCCTTCCTGTCCCAGGCGCTCGACCTGGGCGGCCACGTCCTGATCGACCGGCAAGATCGCGATCGGGCCAGGGAGTCCCTGGCAGAGGCGGCGGGCCAAATTCGGTCCGGCCGAACGGTTCTGGTGTTTCCCGAGGGCACACGCGGCGGTTCCAACACGATCGGGGTCTTCAAGACCGGCGCCTTTCATCTCGCCAAGGAGGCCGGCGTGCCGCTGGTTCCCGTCGGGATCTCGGGCAGTCGCGACGTGATGCCACGGGAGGGCTGGCTGATTCACCCTGGCCGGATTCACGTGCATATCGGTGAACCGATCGAAGCTGAGACGGTGACCACCACGCCCCTGAGGCAGCTGGCCAAGATGACCCGGCGGCGCGTCGCGGAGCTGTCAGGCCTGCCCCTGCGCACTTGAAGGCTCCCATCCAGGAAGGGCACGCGTCCTTTCCTAGAAGCTGGCCCGAAACTTCCATTCGGGAAGCTCCAGGCCAGAGGGACAAACCGATGGTGGCGGTGTAGGCTGCGCGCCATGGCAACGACATTCCCCGACTTGGCCGGCACGCGATGGAGGGGCAACGCTGAGCTGTGGGTCGACCCGTTGGGTGATCAAGTCGAGCGCAGCGAGTGCACCCTGGCGGTCGAGGACGGATCGGTCCGCTATACGTGGAGTCGCGAAGGCAAGGACCAACAGGGTAGTATTGCCGTGCGAGCCGACGCGGCCGAGTTCGAGGACAGCTGGCACCAGCCTCAGCCCATGCGGTGCCGGTTGCTCGAGGAGGCTTGGGGATTGTTTCAGGCCGAGGGTCGGTATGGTCCCGAAGGAGACTGGGGCTGGCGCATTGCCCTTTGCTTCCGGGTCCCCACATCCGAGCTGGTCTTGCAGATGACCAATATCGCTCCCTGGGGAGAAGAGGCGCGGGCCGTGCGTATGGTGTGCCAACGGGTCTGAGCGCGCGCCGGCTTCGGCGGATAAGCGGAACAGGAGGGCACGCACCCTTCAGGCCGCGGCGACACTCTGCAGTTCTACGAAGCGCCGGTAGGCGCCACCGGGTCGTGACATCAACTCGAGGTGGCTGCCACGTTCGTCGATGTGTCCATCGCGAACGAACAGAATCTGGTCGGCGCGCCGGATCGTGGATAGGCGGTGCGCGATGACCACGACCAACTTGTCCCGACTGGCCTTCTGCAGGGTACGGACCAGCTGGGCCTCGGTCTCGGGGTCGAGGGCGGCGGTTGGCTCATCCAGCACCAGTACCGGTGCCTGGCGCACGAGGGCTCGGGCGATCGACAGGCGCTGCTTCTGTCCCACCGAGAGCTTGCCGCCGTTGCGCCCCAACGGCGTGTCGAAGCCCTGGGGCATGTGTTCGATGAACTCCAGCGCACCCGCGGTTTCCGCCGCTTCGCGCATCTCCTCCAGCGTAGCGTCCGGTTTGCCGAGGCGTATGTTGTCCGCGATGGTCGCGTCGATAAGCACCGGCTCCTGGAACACGAACGAGACCTGTTTTCGCAGGGCGTCTCGGTCGACGTCTGTCAGGTCGACGCCGTCCACGAGCACGCGCCCCTCGCTGGGCTGGTGGTAGCGCGCGAACATATACGCGAGGGTCGTCTTACCAGCGCCAGCCGGTCCGACGAGTGCCACCATCTGCCCGCGGTGGGCTTCCAGCGTGACTCCGGATAGGGCCTGGGTGCCGTCCGGATACGCGAAGCCTACGTTCTCGAAGTGGTATCCCTCCCGAATGGCGGGCAGCGGCTTCGGATGATCGGGTTGGTGCTCACCCGGCATGTCCAGTAGCGCGAACACGCGCTGCAGACCCGCTACGTTCTCCTGCAGGGAGATCCAGACCGACCCGAGTCGTCCCGCGGAGAAGGCGACCTGCCAATAGTACGCCGCCAGCACGCTCAGATCGCCCACCGTGAGCGCACCGGCGAACACCCGGTCGGTGAGGTTGAACCAGACCCACACGCCGAGGCCGAGACCACAGGCCACCGCTAGAAAGATCATGGCCAGCCATAGTTTGATGTACCGCCGGTACTCCTCATAGGAATCCCAGCTATCGCTGGCGAAGCGCTCTCGCTCGCGTCCCTGCGCCCCCAGGCTCTGGACCGCAAGCACGTTGGCGGAGCCCTCCTCCATGGCGACGGTCGTGACGGCACCGCGGTCACGCGCCCGTTGCGCCTGCTTGCGAACGGTGCCCGAGAACGGCAACGTGACCAGCAACGCAAGGGGCACCATGGCCACAAGACTCCAGACCACGAAGGGCAGGTGCCCGTAACTCAACGATATTACCCAGATCGACAGTGCGATCCCGATCGGTGACACCACGGGCGTGATACCTACGCGGTAGAGAACCTGGGAGATCGACGGCGTGTCGTACATCACGCGATAGATCGAGTCGCCGATGCGCCGGTCGTCCATCGCCGCCATCGGCAGGCGCTGCAGCTTCTCGAATAGGCGACTGCGGACGTGGTGGTTGAGCACCTGACTGAGCCGCATGGTGACACGGAACTCGATCCATCCCAGCAGCCCGCCCATGAAGCTATAGGCGAAGTTGGCCTGCTTTTCGGATCGGGTAGCGGCGTCATGCCCCTCTGCGAACTCATCTCGCGCGATGTCCCGCCCCCGCGTGTGCCATGCACCGATCAAGACCAAGGTCAGGGAGACCCACCAGAATACGTACGTGGCGGACTCGGTGATGCTGGCGCTGGCGATCGCGTCCACCAGCGGTTGCAAGAAGAACGGGTACTGGGTCGGGGAGTCCTCGGGTGACTTGCCCTGAACCACGTGGTCGATCAGCAGCTTGGCAGGCCAGGGCAAGAGAATCGCCGGGAATGTGCCTACCAGGGCGAGGGCCGTCTTGGTCATGACCCGACCCTTGAATGGCAGCGCGTAGCCGAGAACCCTGACCAGGAGCTTGAAGGCCTCGCGGTTGTTGATCGGCTTGCTCGCAGGCTCGCTCACAGTGGAACCTCTCGCACGCCGCCAGGGTCCTGCTGGGCTTTGTCCTGCTTGGCTCCCTGCTGGGCTTTGTCCTGCTTGGCTCCCTGCTGGGCTTTGTCCTGCTGGGCTTCGCGGCCCTGCTCCGGGTCCAGGTCGCCTCCCTGCTCCAGGTCCACGAAGCGCCGATAGGCGCCTCCCGCTTGCACGAGCTCGGCGTGTGTGCCCGTTTCCACGATGCTCCCATCCCGGAGGTAGACGATCTTGTCGGCCCGTCGAATGGTGGACAGTCGATGGGCGATCACCACGATGGCTCTGCCCTGTCCCCACGTGGCCAGATTCTCGAGGACCTTCATTTCGGTTTCCGCGTCCAGCGAGGCGGTGGGCTCATCCAGGACGAGAATCGGGGTGTCCTTGATCACCGCGCGAGCGATCGACAGCCGCTGTCGCTGGCCCGTGGAGAGCTTGCTGCCGCGCTCGCCAAGCTCGCCATGGTATCCGCCCTGCTGCTCCTGAATGAACTCGTCCGCGCACGCCACCTTGGCCGCCGCCTGGACTGCTTCATCGCTGGCGTCAGGGACCGCGTAGCGGATGTTCTCGGCGATGGTCGTGCCAAACAGCAGGTTCTCCTGCAAGGCTATCGAAACGTTGCTGCGCAAGCTCTCGATCTGGAGCTTTCGCAGATCGGTTCCGCCGATCTCGATACGTCCCTCGTCGGGGTCAAATAGGCGCAGCAGCAGGTTGACCAGCGTGCTCTTGCCGGAGCCGGTGGGCCCCACCAACGCGGTCACTTCCCCAGCTTTCAGCTCCAGGTCGATCTTGGACAGGACCGGCCTGTCCTTCTGGTAGGCAAAGCTCACGCCGCGGAATGCGACGCCGGCCTGCAAGCCCGGGAAGGGTATCGCCTCCTTGTCGTCCTGCACCTCGGGCTCGAGGTCGGCGTGTAGCAGCGCTCGATCCATGCCCACCGCCATGTCCTGCGTCTCGGACCAGTACGTGACGAGACGGCTGACCGCGCGGCTCGCTGAAATCGCCCGCCCGACCGCTAGCGAGAAGGCTGCCAGACTCCAGGCCGTGTAGCCCGACAGCCCAACCGCTGCGCCAGCTCTAAGGGGGGCTTCCCGACCTGCCAATACCGCCGCATAGACCGCGGTGAACACGGCCGGCAACGCGACGATCACAAACCCCACGAGCTGTAGCGAGGTCGCGTGCATCCGTGCCCGGCAGGCGGCGTCGAAGGCGCGCTCGGAGGCCTCTTCAAAGCGCGCTTGCTCGACGGATTCCGTGCCAAAGGCTTTGACCACCTTGAGCGCGGCCATCGTCTCCTGGATGCGGGAGGTGAGCTCGCTGTTCGTCTCCCGGGCAGTCCGAAACCGCGTGCGCATGCCGGGGGTCATGGCCCTTGCGATCAAGAACATCACGACGTAGCTCGCGATCATGAGCAAGCAGAGCCTCGGCTCCAGGGCCAGGAATGCCAGCAAGGCCAGAATGGTGAAGACCACCCAGGGAAGCGGCTTGACCATCATGGCCATCAGGCTGGTCACCATCGCACTATCCTGGTAGGCGCGGTAGATGGAGTCCCCAATGGGTGCACCGGAATGGAAGCGCATGGACATGGCCTGCACCTGCTGGACCATCTGCACGCGCAACGCCTGGTTGACGCGCTGCTGCAACCGGACCCACCAGAGGTAGAAGAGCAGTCCCAGGGGTGCGAGGGCGGCGGCCGCTCCCAGCACGAAGACCACCACCCGCATGCGCAGGACCTCACGCGCTTCCACCGTGAGCGCTTCGACGTCCACGAAGATGGCCGGGTCGAGGCGGAACAGGCCCGCCTGGTACGCAGCCAGCGGTTTGCCCAACAGCATTCGGTTGTAGGCGAGGTCGTAGAAGACCAGCGCGATCGGCACCACGACCACCAACAATCCGAGCGCCAGGGCTCCGAGCAGGAGCAGGTCGCGGCTGGCCTGCTTGAGATACGGCAGCGTGCGCCACATCAAGCGCATCAGGCCGCGAAACGTCATGGGCACTGCGCTTGCGGGCCGTGCGCCATTTTCGCGCCCGTCGTTCACCGCTCGCTGACCTTGCTTGGCACCGATGTCTGGCTCCGAACCAACCGATGCGGCAAAGAATGGGCACCGCACCACATCATCCGACACGTCGCACGGAAACGGCGCCGGATGCAACCCGTTCGGGCTGCGCACCGGCCGCGGGTGAGGACGCCCACAGGGAAGGGGTGAACGGGAGTGGAGTCCGAAGTCGGGACAAGGTGTCCGGGTTCACCCGCGGTTCGAACAATCTGCTTGACGGGGGCCCGAGGATCGCCAAGATTTTGCACACACATGTCCAACCTCGTTCCCCGTGGCCAGCACGCGTACGACGCCTTCACCGTCTCGGTAGAGGTCGTAGTGGTCGTGATGCGCGCGCCGTAGGGGAGCAATCGCAAGACCCTGCCGGCGCGTGGCTGGCAGGGGCTGCACCATGGTGGTCGCCCTCCAGCCTTGGCCGTCGGGTCTGGAGGAAACCGTCCCATGGCGTCCAAGCAAAGTGAGAAAGTCAGCAATGCCCAGGGGGCGAGCCCGGTATCCGGCGCCGACATCCTGGTCGAGGCGCTCCTGCGCGAGGGTGTACGGGTCGTGGCGGGGATGCCTGGGGGCGCCAACCTCCCGCTCTACGACGCGCTCGGACGTAGCCGCCTCGCCGGCGTGCTCGTGCGACACGAGCAAGCGGCCGGTTTCATCGCAGAAGGCCTGGCACGCGCATCCGGCTCGGTGGGTGTGTGCTTCGCGACCTCGGGCCCCGGTGCCACCAACCTGCTGACGGCCCTGGCTGACGCCCACCGCGACTCGGTTCCGATCCTTGCGGTCACCGGGCAGGTGCCCCGCGGGCTGATAGGGACCGACGCCTTTCAGGAAGTCGACATCTGCGCCCTCGCGCGGCCGATCACCAAGGCAGCGATCCAGGTTCAGGATGTCGCCGAGGTGTCGGAATCGGTCCACCGGGCCCTGGCCCTTGCCCGAGGTGGGCGGCCGGGTCCGGTGCTGCTCGACATGCCGAAGGATGTGCAGCAGGCCACCGCATCGCCAGCGTCGGGCGCAGGGCCACGCCCGTGCGAGCCGCTTCCCCAGGCATCCGAAGCCGAACTGGAACAGGCGCTTTCGCTGCTGCGAGCCGCGCGTCGTCCTGTTCTGTATGTCGGTGGTGGTCTTGGCAGCGCGGCCGGCGCGCAAGCACTGCGAGCGTTCGCCGAGCGGTGTGACATCCCCGTGGCGGCCACGCTGATGGGACTGGGGCTCCTGCCCGCAGCGCACCCGCTCTGGCTCGGGATGCTCGGGATGCACGCAGCCCCCTACACGAACCTGGTCCTATCCGAGTGCGACCTGTTGCTCGCCATTGGCGTGCGTTTCGACGACCGCGCCACGGGCCGGTTGAGCGCTTTCTGTCCGGAGGCGCGCGTCGTGCATGTGGATATCGATGCGCGCGAGCTCGGGAAGCTGCGGCGTCCCGAGCTTGCGGTTCGGGCAGATGGGGCGACCACCCTTGCGGCGCTCACGGCTCGAGCGCCCGCGGGCAGCCGCAGGGATTGGCGCCGGCGCGTCGACGCCCTGCGCTGTGCCCATCCGCTTGCGGCGCCGACCGGGGGCCTGGACAGTGCGCCAGGCTTGATCGAGGCGTTGGCCCAACTGGTCGACGACCGCATGCTGGTGACGACCGATGTGGGTCAACACCAGATGTGGGTTGCCCAGCGTCTGAACATCCGCTCGCCACGTAGGCTGCTCACCTCGGGAGGCCTGGGCGCGATGGGCTTCGGCCTGCCCGCTGCCATCGGTGCTGCCCTGGGTACGGGACATCGGACCCTGTGCGTGACAGGCGACGGCTCGCTCATGCTGAGTCTGCCGGAGCTAGCCACGCTGGTGGAGCAGCGCCTGCCGGTGACGGTGCTGGTACTGGACAACGGCCAGCTCGGGCTCGTGCGTCAGCAGCAGCACCTCTTCTATGGCGGTCGCTATGCCTCGGCCCATTTTGCGCAGCGCGTGGACTTCGTCGCCGCGGCGCGCGCCTTTGGGCTCGAGGCGACCCGGCTGCCCTTCGGCGCGGCACGGCGGTCGGCCCTGGCGGCTGCCCTTTCGGAGGCATCGGCAGCCAAGCGCCCCAGTTTGATCCACGCGCAGGTCAGCGAGTGCGACGACGTGTTGCCGATGGTGCCGCCTGGGGCTGCCAATCACGAGATGTTGACCTCGTCGTGAGTCCCGGCGGCTTGCGGCTGTCGAGAACCGTCACAGCGGGCCGACCCCATGCGGGCGTGGTGCGTCCATGTGCGTCCATAACGTCCCTTCGCTGCCGCTTTCCTTCGTGTGACAATGGTGGGGAACGGAACGCGAGGGGATCGCTTTGAAATACTCGATCGTGGGGCTGGGAAAGCTCGGGGCATCGATGGTGGCCGGGATCGCGAGTCGGGGCCTGCCCGTGATCGGGCTCGACATCGACCCGGCTGCGGTTGCGGCGGTGGGCGCGGGTCGCGCCCCGGTGCAGGAGACGGACCTCGACGCGACACTCGCCGAGTATCGCGCTCACATTTCGACCACGCACGACTACTGCGAGCTGGTGGACGCCTCGGACCTGACATTTGTCATCGTGCCGACCCCGTCCGACGACAGCGGGAGGTTTTCGCTCGACTATCTGCGCGAGGCGCTCACACGGTTGGGTCAGGCCCTTGCCCACAAGCAGCAGTATCACAGCGTGGTCATCACGAGCACCGTCCTGCCAGGCTCGACGCGCTATGGGTTGCTACCCGTCCTGGAGGCCAGCTCGGGCAAGACATGTGGTCGCGATTTCGGTTTGTGCTACAGCCCGGAGTTCATCGCCCTCGGCAGTGTGATACGGGACTTCCTCCATCCCGACTTCACCCTGATCGGCGAGTTCGATACGCGCTCCGGTGACCATCTGGTCGCCGCGTACGATGAAATCCTGGTGAAGCGCTCCGAAGTGCAGCGCATGAGCTTCGAAAACGCCGAACTGACCAAGGTCGCGGTCAACGCGTTCATCACGACCAAGATCAGCTTCGCCAACACCCTCAGTCAGATTTGTGAGCGCATCCCGGGTGGCAATGTCGACGTGGTGACCACGGCTCTCGGCAAGGACTCACGCATCGGCGCGCGCTATCTCAAGGGTGCGCTCGGCTATGGGGGGCCATGCTTCCCACGCGATAACCAGGCGCTGTCGTCCTTCGCCGAGGCGGTCGGGGTCTCCGCTCCGATCCCGCGCGCAACCGACCTGACCAACCGGGCGGTGGCGCGGCAGATCGCCCATCTGGTGCGCGAGCGGGCCGGCGATGGCGCGACCGTGGCGGTGCTTGGGTTGGCCTACAAGCCCGACTCACACGTGGTTGAGGAGTCACAAGCCCTGCAAATCATTCGCAGCCTGTCCGAGTCCGGCATGAGCGTCGTCGCATACGATCCGCTGGCCGGCGAGACCGCACGCGCGGAGCTCGGCGAGGCCGCCTCGGTCTTGCCCTCGATCGGCGCGTGCTTGCGGCGAGCCGACGTGGTGATCATCACGACCCCTGACCGCGCCTTTGCGCGCCTAACCCCAGAGGATTTCCGACGCGAAGATGGAGAGCGGGTCGTGGTGATGGACCTTTGGAGAATCCTCGCGCCCACCCTGAGTGCTGAGCCGAACATCGCGTACTATCCATACGGATGCGACACACAGCGTGACGACGTGGGTGCTCGGGTCGCGGGCTTGTGGTGGAGTGACCGTGCGGATCCTGCTGCATAGCTACCATCGCCGAAGCAAAGCGGACTTCCGCGCGACCCCACTGGCTCGCTGCCTTGCGGAGCGTGGCCACAATGTCACGGTGATGTGCATCGCGGATCACGGTCGACTGGGCATTCGCGACCACCGAGAGGACGGGGTGCGGTTCGTCGAAGTGCCGGACCTATTCACCGGAAAGCTTCGTTCGAGCTGGGACCCGTGGGATGCGCTGCATCGCGCCGTGTGCCTCGTGCGCGAGCGCTTCGACGTGGTGCACCTGTTCGAGACCAGGCCCGCCGTGATCCATCCAAGCCAGCTCAACCTGTGGCTCAGCAATGCCGTGCTCGTGACCGATTGGAGCGATTGGTGGGGGCGCGGGGGGTTGATCGAACATCAGCGGCCAGCGTGGTACCGCAAGCTGTTCGGCGGGTTCGAAACGTACTACGAGGAGCGCTTTCGGTGCGGGGCCCAGGCGACTACCGTGATCAGCCACGCACTCAAACACCGGGCCATGGGTCTGGGGATTCCCGAGGAGACGATCACGTGGATTCCCAACGGCGTTTCCGTGCAGGGAGTCCAGGTGGTGCCGCCCCAAACCCATCGTGCGCGCTTCGGTCTACCGCTTGACGCGTTCATCCTATGCGACTCGGCGCACGATGTGACCATGGGCATCGAACTGACGTTTCGGACCGTGGCACGCTTGGTTGCGCACCGCCGCCGGGTGTTGTTCATGATGACGGGCCGCGGCCAACGGGATCTCGAGGCGCTCGCCGCTCGGCACGGGGTGGCGGCGCATTTCCGTCACTTCGGCTTTGTCCCCCAAGCGGACCTTTCGGAGCTGCTCTCGTGTGCCGACGTGTATGCGATCCCGTACATCGACAACCTTGCCAATCGCGGGCGTTGGCCGGGCAGGGTTGGGAACTACCTGCCGCTGGGGCGGCCGATCGTTTCCAATCCTGTCGGTGAAATGACTGGGCTCGTACGGGGCCATGGGGTGGGTGTACTCGTGGACGAGACGCCCCAAGCGATGGCAGAGGCGATCCAGCGGCTCATGGATGATCCCGCAGAGGCGCACACGTTGGGGCAGCGTGCGCGGCGGTTGGCCGAAAACGAGCTGACCTGGGCACGCATGACCGACCGCCTGGAGCACGCCTACGCCGGCGCGCTGGCCCGAGCGCCCAGACCGCGTTCCGGTTCGTCCTGCGCGAGCGTCGCCGCGGCTGCCATCAAGAAGGCCAGCCACCGAGACACCCTACAGTCGTGCAAGTGATCGGCTTCGCAGCGGTTTCCGACGGGGCGGAGAATACTTGCAGGCTCTTCAAGCCTGCTCCCTGGATAGTTCCGGGCGCGTACGCCTTGCCCGGTCGCCTGTGAGGCCCCATGGCCGGCGACTAGGCTCCTTCACTGGGCGCGTGGTCCGCAGTGGGCACGTGATCCCGCCCTGCTGTTTCGCAATTTAGTGAGTGCTCGCCCGTGTTTGTGTCCTCGTCTGCCAATGTTTGCCGGTAGCGATGGGCTCGCCTCGTGGTGCAGCGTGGGGAGCTCGGCCCCGTAGTTCTTCCGCTGTGGGAGGCTTCCCGATGACCTGGCTCGATGTGCAGGGACTCGGTCGGGGTGGTATCATGCGTTGTTATGGCGTTGGCAGTACGTGAGTGCACGGTGGTGCATGCGAGCTTGAACAGGCGGGGGAACATGCGGGCATGGATTGGGGCTGTATTGCCTTTCTTGCTGTTGCAGGCGTGCAACATGGCCGACAGCGACCGGCTTGAGACCGTGTTCGGCGCCGAGGTGGTTACGAACGAGCCGGATCCGGTGTCCACGGGCGATGGCGATGGCGATGGTGACGGGGATGGTGACGCTGCACCGCCGGGGGACGGTCAAAGTGATCCCACAGCGTCGCCCTCAGGGGACGCAACCGACGATGACGAGCGCTGTGCGACCGGCGACTGCTGGTGGTCGGATCCCGAGGCCGCCTGCGGGGGCGTGGGCGTTCCCACGGCAGACATGGCCCCGCCCGCGGAGCCCGACGCAGATGACCGAGGCGTCCCGGACATCTATCTCGGGCTGTCGAGGGTTTGGCTCGGCGAGTCCCCTCGCAACGGGTCGGCCGATGGGTTGAGTGATGAGCAGATCGCCGAGTCATGGTCGGGGTTTGGCTATGACTTGGACAATACCTGCACCAACAGTCCCGACTGCGAGGCGTCCACCTCGACCGTTTCGTGCAAGCAGACCGGGGCGGAGCTGCCCTATGATGGCAATGCCTGCCGAGACAACACGTTCGCGCGTTATCAGCCGCTGGTTGCCCAGGCTCCTGACTTGGGCGAGGTCTATGGGCTGACGGAAGCGGCGCTCAACTGCTCGCTGTACCACGGCGACTACACGCTCATCACACGCATCAGTGGCTACAACGGCCGGCCCGATGACCCCCAGGTGCGAGTCGATTACTACGCTTCTCCGGGTCTCGTAAGCCCTCCGACGTTCTGGGAGTGCCCGCGGTCGGACTTCGCGGACAACTACACCCGCTGGAAGCCCACGGCCGAGTGGCATGTCAATGCGGCGGACCTGGCTGAGGACATCGAGGCGCCTGGGCAGCTGCCCAACTCGAATCGCACCGCGGTCCGCGCCTACGTGCGCAACGGTTACTTGGTTGCTCTCAACGGGGAGTGGGAGATGAGCCTCCCCGGGGACAACTCCGTATTTCCCGGCTGGTCGATGCGGGTCCAAGGCGGTGTCCTCACGGGCAAGTTGATCAAGGGGCGCGACGGGATCTGGTCGCTCAAACACGGTCTCATGGCGGGGCGCATACGCGGCGATGACCTGATCGGCTCGTTTCACCAGCTCGGGCTGTGTCCCGGCGAAGCCCTGGGCTCGATTTTCGACACCGTCGAGACGTTTGTCTTGGAGGGACTCGACCTCCTTGCCGATGGCAGCAAGAACGCGGAGACGCCCTGCGATGCGATGAGTCTCGCCATCGGCTTCGAGTCCCAGCAGATCACACCGGGCCCTGCCGCCGAGGTGAACCCGCGGGTGGACTGCTGTCTTTCCGAGAACATGGGAAGTCCCAGCTGTCCGGTCGGATGCGGCGATGGCCGCTTGGCGCTTAGCGAGAAGTGCGACACCGGGATCCCCGAGGGCGAGGAGGGAGCTTGTCCTTCTGCCTGTAGCGAAGCGGACCCGTGCAAGCCTGAAAAGCTGGTGGGGGAGGGCTGTCAGGTGGAGTGTGTCCCGATGGAGATCACGAGCGCAGAGGATGGCGATGGTTGTTGCCCCGCCGATGCAGGTGCGACGGCCGTGAATGACGACGACTGCGAGAGCGTGTGTGGCAACAGCGTCGTGGAGCCGGACGAGACGTGCGACCCTCCGGGGTCCTGCCCGACCGAGAGCACCTGCGGCAACACCGACGTCTGTGCCAGCGTCTCTGTGACGGGCGATCCCGCCATGTGCAACTCGGTTTGCGAGCTCGAGGAAAAGACCGAGTGCGTGAACGACGACATGTGCTGCGCGCCGGGCTGCGATCATAACAGCGACAATGATTGCCCCAGACCGGAGGATTGCGGCAATGGGCGGCAAGACCAGGGTGAGACCTGCGACGGCGACTGCCCGACCAGTTGCGATGACGACGACCCGTGCACGGTAGACACGAGGGTTGGGAGCGCACGGACCTGCGACGTGCGATGCATCAACCGGATGATCTCCGCTTGCATGGACGACGACATGTGTTGCCCATCATCCTGCAACAACGAGAACGACAACGATTGCCGCGTAACCTGCGGCAATCAGGTGCAAGAGGGGGACGAGGAGTGCGACGATGGCAACGATACCCAGTGGGACGGTTGCCATGAGTGCAAGGAGGAGTCACCTCAGGCGATCTGTGAGTACCTGTTCACCATGGAGCCCTCGGTGGAGGAGGCGTGCGTCGCCTGCCAATGCCAGCATTGCGCCGACGAGTTCAATGCCTGTTCCAACGGACCGAATGCTGAGGAGAACGAGCTGTGCGCCGACGTGCTGCGGTGCGGCCGGGCCAATGGCTGTACGGGGACGCCCTGCTTCTGCACCAACGCGCTGCTATGCATCGTCGAGGGGGACGGGCCCTGTGTACCGCAGATCACGGCTGCTGCTGATACCACGTCTCCACTTGTGGTTCTCGAACGTTCCGCGAATGTGAACTACCCCGTCGGGCGAGCAGGCGTCGTCGGCACCTGCACAGAAATGAACTGCGCCGACGTGTGCCTGATGAGCCAATAGGAGCAGGCCCACTCACTGTTCGAAGGGTGTTTCGAGGCGCGCCTGGATCGAGCGACCGAACCGCCCGTTCACGTCGTAGTGCGTGACCTGTGAGATGCTGATCGCGTCGGCGTCACTTTGGCGATCGGCGACCAAGCAGAACCATTCGCCGATAGGGGCGCGCTCGAAGTACATGGTGGCGTCGGCATTGAGGTGGGAGCCCGGGCGGCCGTCCTCGTAGGCCATGATGGATGAGATGCCGCTGTTGAAGTCGCTCAAGGTAACGGCCGCGATCGTCGGGTCCAGCGCCTGGTCGGCCATCAACGACAGTGGCATTCGAAACCAGATCGCCTTGGGCTGCCCGGGAAGCCGTTCGGGCCAGCGAGTCTCCGCCTTCATATGAAATCCTGGGCGCATCTTGGCCCTGCGTCGCTCGCTGATGAAGCTGCGCGTGGGAAGACCATCGGGGCCGGGCGGGACCGTGTGATCGAGATCGCAAAAGGTGCCCTCGCCGCGACGCATGAACAGCGAGGTCCCGCGCGACACCTCGCGCCCGCTCGCCATGATCGACACCTGGATGAGCTGGATGCGGCGCCCATCACGCAGATGGGACACCTCCAACTCCAGGGGTTCGTTGGGCACGGGCGCGAACAGATCCGCTGTCAGTCGGGTCAACTGGAACCCATCGTCAACGGTCGCCTGGGCCGCGTATGCAAGCAGGCCCTGGACGGGGCCGCCGTGCAGTCGATCGCCGGCCCAGGGACTCAGGGCGCCCTCGCAGGGTACGATGCGCCCCGCCTCGCGTACAAATAGCGCTTCCATGCGCAACTCCATAGCACGGGCGGGTGGGCCTTCGTCGCAGATCCCGCTCGCTTTTTCGGCCGGGGATCGGACAATGCAGGTATGAGCAAGATCCAGCAGACCATCTCCCCCGTGGACGGGAGCCTGTACGCCTCCCGCCCACTCGCGGACGAGAACGAGGTCGAGGCGACCTTGGTGCAGGCGAGCCGGGCTCAGCGCGCGTGGCGGCGAACTCCGCTGTCGGAGCGAATGCGCCTGTGTGCCGCGCTCGTCGACGCCTTCGTGGCCCGGGGGCAGGACGTTGCCGCGGAAATCACCTGGCAGATGGGTCGCCCGGCGCGCGATAGTCCCGGCGAGGTGCGCGGTTTCGAGGAGCGCGGCCGACGGATGATCGAGTTGGCGGAGGCGGGTCTGTCGGCGGTGACCGTGCCCGAAAAGCCGGGCTTCGTTCGCACCATACGTCGCGAGCCGCTGGGCGTCGTGCTGGTCCTAGCTCCATGGAACTATCCCTATCTGACTTCGGTCAACACGGTGATCCCGGCTCTGCTCGCGGGCAATGCCGTGATCCTGAAGCACTCGAGCCAGACCCCACTGTGTGCTGAGCGCTATGCCGAGGCGGCCACTGCGGCGGGGCTTCCGGACGGTCTGTTTTCCTACCTGCACGTGGACCACAGCGACGTCGCGCGCCTGATTGCCGATGCGCGCGTGGACTTCGTCGCTTTCACCGGATCGGTAGAAGGGGGACGTGCGGTCCAGCGGGCTGCGTCCGAACGCTTTGTCGCGACCGGTCTCGAGCTAGGTGGCAAGGACCCCGCCTACGTGCGCGCCGACGCGGACCTCGACGTGGCGGTGGCGAGCTTGGTCGATGGGAGTTTCTACAACACCGGGCAGTCCTGCTGCGGCATCGAGCGCATCTACGTTCAGCGGGAGCAGTACCGGCGGTTTGTCGAGGCGTTCGTCGCACACACGCGCGCCTATCGGCTCGGCGACCCCACCGATCCGGAGACCACGCTGGGGCCGATGGTGCGCACCGCCGCAGCGGACTTCGTACGCGCCCAGATCGCCCAGGCGGTGGACGCGGGGGCGCGCGCGCTCGTGAACGAAGCAGACTTCGCGCACTCTCGGAGGGGCACGCCCTATTTGGCTCCCCAAGTGCTCGTCGACGTCGACCACAACATGGACGTTATGCGCGAAGAGAGCTTCGGGCCCGTCGTCGGTATCATGCCAGTGGCGGACGACGATGAAGCGGTTGCGCGGATGAATGATAGCGCCTTCGGCCTGACGGCGTCCGTATGGACCAGCGACCTCGAGGCGGCGACTGCGCTTGGCGAGCGCATCGAGACCGGGACCGTGTTCGCCAACCGTTGCGACTACCTTGACCCAGATCTCGCTTGGACGGGGGTCAAGGATTCGGGTAGAGGCTGCACCTTGTCGGTCCTGGGCTTCGGTCTGTTGACGCGGCCCAAGTCGTATCACCTCAAGAAGTAGGGAAGGAGTCGCTACTCAAAGCTTTCGCAGGTCTCGAGTCGCCAGATGGGGTTCGGGTCGCCCTGGTCGTTGTCGGCGGAGCCCGGTGGGAGGTCTCCGTTTCCGACTGCAATGGTGCCACCGCAGTGTTGGAATACGAGCCTGGCATCCTCGCCCGAGGCTTCGGCTTCGTCGGCGCTCGGATAGGCGCCTGAGGCGATCCGATCGCCGACCTGCTCGCCATCGGAGTACAGCAGCGTGCCCACCGCGTACCTGTACGGTCTCGACATGGTGCCCCTGCCTCCCGTCACGTAGGTGCCTTCCACGTAGCTCAATCTGTAGCACCCTGCCGATAGGGGTTCGCCGTCTGCAAACTCAGCCGGAGTGGGGGCAACGCCATCGATCTCGGCCCTGCCAACGTATCGACAGAAGGTCGCTTCGCATTGGGCACCGACGACACATGGTCCGTCTGGCCGCCGTGCGGGGAGCGCCTTGATCCCGGCGTCCGGGATGTCATCGAAGTCCGCGATGTCGTCGATATCATCGGGCTCGCCGTCGTCGCCCGTGGCGCGTTCGGAACGGGGCTCCATCGTCTCGTCGGCGCGGTAGCCGCCACCGGTGAAATCGCTGGTTGCGCTATCGGGCCCCGCATCGGCGAGACGCAGGGTAGCGTCTGAGTCGGTGTTGGTCGTGTCAGGGGCGGGGGTCAGGAAGAAGTGTTCATCGCATCCGCTGGTGCCGAACACGGTCAGGGTAAGAATGAGAAGGCGAGTCCTTGCCTGGTCGTTCATCGTCCCTTCCACGCGTGCCTGACGCGAAGACCCGCGCTCCATGCACCCGAATCCTACGGCTTCGCACAGCTCTTCTACTCCGCTATGTGCGAGGCTGCGTTGAAGATACATCAAGTTCTTTCAGGACCAAGAGTCCGTCCCCGATCGTTTTGCACAATCATCAAGCACCTGGCTCAATGCTCGACAGGATCCCTTTCATCGCCCCAAGCGGCGTGCCTAGGGCTTGGAGCGAACGATGAGCGCTGCGGCTGCGTTGCTCCTACCGGGCAGTGTTTCGGGTCGTTGCCGAAAAGCTCTGTGAAGCCGAATCCCTGCGAGCCGGTGCTGGAAGGGTATCCGGACTCGCGTCCCGCCATGAAGCGTATTACCCCAGTGCCGACGCATCTTCTTTCGCACGCCCCTGCCGCCCTCGCAAAGCTTCGGCGGTCAGGTGATGCACGACACCAGAGCCGGTTGTCTTACAGGTGTGGCACTGCTGTCGGCGCGTGGCGATGGCACACGCGCGTGCACCGCATCAGTCCGGCATGGGAGGCGCGTCGAAGGGGTCTTGAGGCGTCTCGATGCGCACGGGAGCAGGCGGGTCGGGAGGCGCGGGTGCCTGCCCCCTGTCGTCCTTGGGTCCGTCTGAGGCGGCCGCTTCCCCGGCCTTGCGCAGCTGGATGATGTCCTTGCCGTCGTCTTGCGCTTGCTCCTGGTCGGGCGCTGGCGGCGGCATGGCTTCTAGCGCCTTGAGGGAGTCTCGTGCCCCGGCGATGCTGGCCGCGGTTTCCTCGTCGTACTTCGGCTTGTCCTGTCGCTTGGGCCTCGGCTTTCGCGGCTTGTCGGCGGCCCGCTTTCGGGGGGCGAGGGCCTTGGCCGCCTTTGTGCTCTTGCTGGCTTTGGTGCTCTTGTTGGCTTTGCTGTTCTTGCCAGTCTTGGTGCTTTTGTCAGCCTTGGTGCTCTTGGCCGCGGTCTTAGCGGCTCCCGCGGTTGCTTTGGCTGGGGTGCGTGCCTTCGCGCGGTCGTCGGGATGGGCAGCTACCTTCGTCGTTTGCTTGCCGCTTGGCTTCCCACCGGTGCTTGCGGCGGCGTTTTCGGCTCCAGCTTTCTGCGTGGCCGTCCCAGAACCTGCCCCAATGGCGGGCGGGTTCCGCGCGACTTCGCTTGGGCTGGTGGCGGTGGAGGCTGGCGGTTGCACGCCAGGAGACTTCTTTGCATCGCGCGTCATGCCGAAATAGGCAAGCGCCGCTGTGCCGAGTCCTGCGACGACCAACATCGGGACCCATGCGGGCGGTCCCTCCCGGCCGCGCGCGGGAACACGATCGTCGTCACCGAGTTGTAGCTTGGGGCCGTCAATGGGGGAGGCCGTGTTTCCCCTCGCGGCTCGACCCCTTCCTGCCGTAGGCCCAGAAGAGGGATTTTGTGATGCGCCGAGGGATGGACCGGCGGACCAGCGCGCCGCGGGCATCTGCTGGCTTGCGCCCAGGCGAGGCGCCCGCACGGATCCCGGGTCGGCCTTGCGTGCTTCCCCCGCGTGTGGGGTAGCGCTGGCGCGCCCGCCTGCGACCCCCGTCGCGCGCCCTGCTGCGACTCCTGCGACCCCAGCTGTGGCTCCAGGGGTGGGAGCAGGGGG
>JAPPOR010000393.1 GCA_028817905.1 Myxococcales bacterium | reverse complement strand
CCCAAGCACACCCTCCCGTGCAGTCGAAGACCAGGCGAGGCCCCGCAAAGTTCGTCGGGAGGTACTCGAAAAGACGGGTGAGGTGGTCACCGCATTCCCGGAGGCCGAGTTCCTGATGCTGCCAGGCGCCGCACTCGGCGTCGCGATATTCTCAGTGACAACCCGCTTGGGGCCGACGTAGATTTCTTCAATCCGATCAGTGCCCAGGCGCTCGATCTCGCCCAAGGTCGTGACCTCGACCGTCAATAGCCAGATAGCAAAGTGTCGCTAGATCTACATGTTTCCTCGAATGCCAAAGCCGCCGAGCGGGAGTTCCCCAAAGTACGGCTGTCTGACGCAGATCACGAGCGTCTGTTTCAGCCGGCTGAGGAGTCTTGCTATCCACTGCTCTCCCGCATGAGCGACTACTACTCGGATGCCACATACCAGGCTGGCGAAATGGAGCCACTTCTGGAGGAGGTGAGGCGCCTTCGGACGGCGGCAAACCCACCGGTGGCAGATGTCCTCGACAAACTCATCAAGGCCCTTGAGACGGGCATTCGGGAAGGTAAGCGCCTTTTCTGTTTCGCCGACTAGCCCGCACCCCTCACACAGTGAGCGCATCCAGGCGGCCCTGCCAGCTGGTTCGCGACTCCTGCTGGTAGATCGCGTGGGCCGCCACGGCACCCACCGTGGCGACGGGGTCTCGACTGCGATTGACACGTGGCTCGCCCAAGCGTCCGACGGACCGTGAGCCTCGCGCGAACTGAAGCGGAAAAACCGTTCAAATCACCCAGGCGGTCCACGCTGTTGGCGCATGTGGGAACCACCGAACGGAAACCGCAAAGTGTGGTACCAGTCGTACGTGCCTTCAACGTCACGGACGGCGACGCCTCGCCGTTTGCGGAGCGGCGAACAGGCCCAACACGAGGGAGTCCGCGATGCAGCAGATGCGGCAGGTGGTCATTACAGGCGGTACGGGATATCTGGGGCAAGCGGTGGTTCGGCATATGGTGGCGCTCGGAGCCCAGTGCCACGTGACGTGGAAACATGCCGGTGAACTCGAGCGTTTCGAGCACCGCGATACCGTGACGCTTCATCAGGTGGACTGCGAGAACGAAGCGGCAGTGGTCGACCTCTATGCTGGTCTCGACCAGGTGGATGCCTCGATCCACCTGGTTGGCGGCTTCGCGATGGCCGAGGTTGGGGACACGTCGCTCGCGATGTTCGAGCAAATGTGGCGCCTCAACAGCATGACAACCTTTTTGTGTTGCCGCGAGGCCGTTCGAGCGATGCGGCGCGGCCAAGGTGGCCGCATCGTCAACGTGGCGGCGCGACCCGCCGTCGAGCCGAGTGGGGGCATGGTCGCCTACGCCGCAGCCAAAGCCTCAGTGGCCTCGCTAACCCAGTGCTTGGCGGACGAGGTTGCTTCCGACGCTATCCTCGTCAATGCCGTCGTACCCTCGATCATGGATACCCCAGCGAACCGCAAGGCCATGCCCGAAGCAGACCATGCAAGCTGGCCGTCGGTCGACCAGGTTGCCCAGGCGGTGGGTTTCTTGGCTGGCACCGATAACGCCCTCACCACCGGTGCGTTGCTGCCGGTCTATGGAGTGCGTTGAACGCAAGAGGTGACGACCGAACCCTTCAACCTCCTGTGCGTCCGCCATCCACGCACCAGACCTGCCCTGTTACGTAGGCCTTCTCCTACTTCCCGCGGGTCGCGCCCCCGATGCCCTTGTCCGCGTTGGCAACCGAAGTCGTGATGCCGGTCGACCCCGCGCGGTTCCTGTTGGCGCGCGTGTTGACGCCAGATGTGGGACCCGCCTCGGCATGGTCACCGGGCCCGTCAACAGGTAACGGTACCGATGCATCAGGCGCTGCCTCCTGCGCTTCGACTGGTTGGTCCGTCTCGCCGACCATGGCTGTTCCGACTGCAGTCTCTGGGTCCTTCCCTGTCCCAAACAGAAGTGCCGCGGCAACAAGCGTAACACCAGCGATCGCGATCCACGTGTTTCGCATGGTCCCCTCCCTGCTGGGTCACTCTCGAGCAAAGAGAGGCGCATCGCAATGTACCCAAAGGGAGAGGCAATCGAGATTACAGAAACCTATCTTGACGACGAGTCAGAGTGCCGGGCTCAGCGCCGCTGCAGCACGCTCCACAGGCCGGCGGCCCCCAGGCCTAGCAGTACGATGGCGGATAGGGTCGCGGTGTCGACCGCCACATTGGCGGTTTGTAGCAATCCACACAGGCCAAGGACGAGAAATGCCAGCCCGAAGCCGAGGGCGGATGCCCTATGGGGTATGCGTTCGTTGACCACGTCGCCCGCTGTAGCGAGGTTGGTAGGCGAGCTAGTGGGCTTGTCCTGCTTGCTGCTATCCGTCATGGCGCACCGTCCCTTCTCCAATGCCAACCTTGAAGTTGATGATCAGCTTTCCGGGACCTTCGGCGATGTGGCCCCCTTCAACGACCCCGCCCGTTTGCCCAAAGACCTCGGCCTCACCGAGGCCCACGCGGCCGTGGACCTCCGCCGAAACGTCAGGCGGCAACAGCACTTCGAGGTCTCCCAGGGCAACGACCAGCTCTACCTCACGGGTTTGCCCCTCGAGGTCCAACTCGCTGAGGTCCAGACGCAACTCTCCGACTACCTGCTCGTACTTGGGTTCCAGCTGCGCGAGTTCCCTCGGGGCGTGAGCCTGCTCACCCAGGATAGCCCCAGCGTCACGCCCATCGACACCGTCGAACGACCAGCCTTCCGCCGCCCTCATCTGGGCTGCAAAGGGCGCTGCGGCGGAAGCGCCGACCATCAGCATGGCAAGGGCGAGACCGGTGGGAATCAAGCCCGGCGCGGGCCCCAACCGGATGGAAGCCAGCAATCCGATGGCCACGATCACAAGGCCCGCGGCGGCCAGCCCTGTCATCGCCAACTCCACGACGCCGGCGGACTGGAGCGCCAATGCAGTGCCGAGGCCGAGTGCCAGGATGCTCAGGACAGTGGCCGTCAACCGGGTAGGCGCCGGTGCGACACCACGCGGCGTGCCGTACGGCAATGCAGCCCCCTGGCCGTCCATGGCTGGCTCGACGGGGACAGCTGGAGCTGGGGCGTCATCGGCTCCGCGTTGGTTGAGCAGATACACGCCGAACCCGAGCAGCACGGCGGGGAGCACGAACTCGCCGACCCCATCCAGCCCGGTGCCAACAAGGACCGCTAGCGCGATCACCAGAAGGCCCGTGGTGACCTGGCCCAGGTGACCCAGACCCGTGGTCTGGACCTCATCGTCCGTATATCCCGGCGCTGGCCAGGTCCTCGCCTTGGGAATGACGACCCAACAGATCAGATAGGCGGGAAGGCCGATGCCCGAGAACAACGCCACCAGAAACAAGAGGCGTGTGATGACCGGATCGATGTCAAAGTAGGCAGCCAGGCCGCGTGCCACCCCGCCCAGCATGCCGCTCGGTGCGCGGTACAGGCGCCGGTAGCCGCGGCGGCCTGAAGCAGGGGGCTCACCGCTCGCTAGCGGTGGCGGCCGCTGGGACGGTTCGGCAGAGGGCGAAGCCGGCGGACCTTGGGGAGGGACGTCGTGTTCATTCATCGTTGTGTCCATGCGGGCATCGTGGACCATGGAAGCGGCCCGGACCATCCGGGCGCGACCCGGATTTTTCCCTCCCTCGGACGGGACCCTAGCGCACGCCGAGGCCGGTCTCGACCCCGAGGCGGTATCAGGGTTTGACCCTGATGCGACTCGGCCATCGGCGTGCCATGCTGTGCACGATGAAACCCGCAAGCGTCACGGCAGCGCCCTATTGGCAGGTCCCACGGCTGCGCCCCGAGCGGCGCTGGTTGGGGGGTGTGGCGCCGGCGATCGCCGTGGAGCTAGGCGTAGAACCGCTGGTGATCCGGCTCGCGTTTGTGGTCCTCACGATGTCGGGGGGCCTGGGCCTGGCCCTGTACGCAGCGGCCTGGCTCTGGTTTACCTACGCGGTCCGAGCGTCGGACAGGGAGTCACCGGACGGGTATGTGCCGGTCCCCAAGGGAAGAACCCGCGCCCACCGGATCGTGGGGGTGTTGTCGGTGGTTGTCGGAGCCATGCTCGCAGCACGTCGGGCCCTACCGGCCGGGGTGCATGACGCGGCCCTGTGGCCGGTGGCTGTGGCGGCCTTCGGTCTCCTGCTCGCGTGGTCCAGCGGCGAAGTGGACTGGTCGGAGCCGCGCGAGCTGGCGCGTGCGGCCGGAGGGCTATCTTTGATCGCTGCCGGCGTGATCGGCTTTATCGTCCTCAACTTCGGCCGGACCGTGGCGCCCCAGGCGCTGCTGTTGGCCACCGGCATCCTATCGTTGGTGGTAACGATCGTCGCCCCCTGGCTGTGGCGGGCAGCCGCGCAGGTTAGCCACCAGCGTCTGGAACGTGCCCGAGCCGTGGAGCGCGCCGAGCTGGCCGCTCACCTGCATGACTCGGTGCTACAAACCCTGAGCCTGATTACACGCAACGCGGACGACCCGGCCGCCACCCGCAAGCTGGCCCGGCGGCAGGAGCGGGAACTCCGGCAATGGCTCTTTGGCGGCACGGCGCAGACCAGTGAAAACGAGACCTTTCGTGAGGCCCTGGCGCGCACCGCCGCCGAAGTGGAGGACCAGCACGGCGTCCCGATCGAGACGGTGTCCGTCGGCGATGGACCCGGCACAGACGAACGCATGCAGGCGCTGCTCGCTGCGACGCGCGAGGCCCTGGTCAACGCCTCGAGGCATTCTGGCGCCGCCTCGGTAGACCTCTTCGGAGAGTTCGGTGCCAATCAGGTGGAAGTCTTCGTGCGTGACAAGGGCTGTGGCTTCGTTGCGGAGGCTGTGCCCACAGACCGGCGCGGTCTGGAGGAGTCGGTGGTCGGCCGCATGCAGCGCATGGGCGGACAGGCAAGCGTGACGTCCAACCCCGGCCACGGCACGGAGGTGGTCCTGGTGTTGCCGCTCGACGGGCCGGTCGGTGGCTCCCATGCGCCCGACGGGGCGCAGCCGTCGGCCGCGAACGTGGCAGCAGCGCCCCATTTGCCCAAGGCCCGCACATGACCCAAAGCGATCCGCTACGCGTCGTCCTGGTAGACGACCATGAACTGGTCCGCGCCGGCGTGCGCGCAACCCTGGCAGGCCGGGTCGACATCGTGGGGGAAGCAGGCGATGTGGCCGGCGCCGTTGAACTCATTCGAGCAACCAACCCGGACGTTGTGCTGCTAGACGTGCATCTTCCTGGAGGCAATGGACCGGCTGTAATCGCCAGCCTGCCAGCCACCACCGCGCGCTTCCTGGCCCTATCCGTATCCGACGCCGCCGACGATGTGATCGCAGTGATCCGGGCGGGCGCGCGTGGGTACGTGACCAAAGCCATCGGTGGCGACGAGCTCCTGACAGCGATCGAGCGGGTCGCTTCGGGAGATGCGGTGTTCTCGCCTCGCCTGGCGGGGTTCGTGTTGGACGCGTTTCGAGCCCAGCAACCAGAAGCCGGGCCCTCACAAGAAAGCGATCCTGAGCTCGATCGCCTGACAAATCGTGAGCGCGAAGTGCTGCAACTGCTGGCGCGAGGCTACGCCTACAAGGAGATCGCCGACCGCCTCACGATCTCGATCAAGACGGTCGAGTCTCACGCCTCCGCCGTGCTGCGCAAGCTGCAGCTCTCCAATCGCCGCGAGCTGCGTCGCTGGGCAGAAGCCAGAGCTCTGGAGTAGCCCGGCTTCATGATCACAGGCATTTCGACGATCGACCGGAGTACTCGCTATACCTTCTGGGACGACAAAGGCCCCTGTGGATTCGAAGGAGCCAGGGGTCCGGGCCAAGCTAAGGCAACGATATCGACGTACACCTCGACGTTTGCACCCAAAGCCCCGGTTCCTTGCGACCTGTAAGGCGATCGCTCACATTCCGGACACGGGGGCTCCCGCGCTACCATTAGACTCCTGGGGAGGTCTCGCCCTCGATGAGTATACACACCAGTTCGATGCCGACGCCCGCGGTCGCGCCCGTCATCCATGCCTACATCAAGGACCACGTTTGGGTGGCCGTCTGGCACAACGTCACCATGACGATATGGTTGGATCGCGCGACAGCCGACGCGCTTCACACCATCCAGGGCGTTCGCAAAGGCATCCACGAACAATACCCCGACGGGTACTCGGCGGTCGGCTTTGTCCCAGACGGGACCGCCGCACCTGACACGGAAGCGCGCAAAGCCTTCGCGGATATCTTTGACGACCGAGTCAGTCGCATCCGCTGCATGTCGACCATCATCGAAGGCGGAGGCTTCTGGGCCAGCGGTCTACGCGCGGCCATCAACGGGATGCGAATCGAGTCCTCGGATCAGATGAAGGTAAAGGTCCACACCTCGATCGAAGACGTGACCGAATGGCTGCCAGGCGTGCACCTCGAAACCACCGGCGTGCGCATATCACGCAGTGGGCTCCGCTGGGCCCTCAACACCTTCCGCAACGGCTACGATCGACTCGAGCGCGTCGACCCGGCCGAGTAAGCGCACCCTAGCGCAAGGCTTCGCGGAGTTCGTCCGGGATGCGAGGACGCACTCGTCCACCAATGCCCTGAACACACGGCCGTCCCGTGTCGGTCAGCACTGAGCACGCGAGCAGTCGCATCATCCTAGGAGATGCCAAGGTCGTCGGGACTCCTCGACCCGCTTGCCTCGGAAGTGCTGCTCGAGGATCTCGAGAATGTCGATGGCCCACGAGACCGTTCGTTTGCTTGCTCGTTCCAAACCTTACTTTCGTGCATGGAAGTGAGGGATGACACCATTGACTCTCCCTTCGAACAAGTGGAGAACACGGCAGTGACGTAAGGTCCATCACGGCAGGACAGCAGGGAGGCGCACACCGTGGCACAAAGACGTGCATCCAGCGGCCAGAGCTTTCGAGCAGTCGCCGAACGAAAGCTCTCGTCATTGACGCAAGGCATGGAGCTGAGCGGCGCTCAGTATCAGCGTACTATCGCCGCTCTCGATAAACTGACCGGTTCATTCGCTCACGAGCCCGTCGGAGACCAGCCACTGTGGGGGTCGGACATCGCCGACGATGGTTCACCGGTCGAGATCTCGGTCGCGATGGCTGATGGCCGGTTCGACCTGCGCTTGCTGGCCGAGACACAAAGCACCCAGGCCGGCAAGCACTTTGGCTGGGACGCGGCCCTGGCGCTAAACGATCGACTGCAGCGCGAAGCGGGAGCCGACCTGTCGCGCTTCCAGAAAGTCGCGGATCTCTTCGTCCCGGACCCGAGAATCGCACCGAGGTTTTCGCTGTGGCACGGCGCAGTAGTTCCAGAGGAAGGACCCACCCGCTACAAGCTGTACCTCAATCCGCAGGTTCTCGGCGAGGCCCTTGCTCCGGCACTCACGCGCGAGATGCTCGAACGGCTGGATCTACAGCGGGCGTGGACCCCAGTGCAGAACCTGCTAGCAGTCAATGGTCGAACCAATCAACTGTTCTATGCATCGCTAGACCTGGTTCCAGGTCCAAGCGGACGAGTGAAGCTATACATCGCACACCATGGAGTCCAAGCGTCCTCGCTGGAAACGCAGCTGGCGCAGTTTGAGCGTTACGAAGCGGGACACGCCACGCAGTTGGTTAGCAGCCTTTCGGACCACGACGGTCCTTTCGATCAGCGACCCATCCTCACCTGCCTATCCTTCACGGAAGCCTCCGATGTTCCCGCTGTAACACTGCACTTTCCCGTACGCTGCTACGTTCAGAACGATGCTGAGCTATGCACACGGCTGGGGACAGCCCTAGCCGGCGAGCCCTTCGAGCGGCTACAACGTGGTATCGCCGCGTTCGCTGGGCGCGACCTATCCGCTGGCAGGGGACTCGTGAGCTACGTTTCGTCGCGCGGGCGCGCACACGGTAGCGACGCACGCACCGTCGTCTACCTCGCTCTCGAGCTCTACCAGGTCGCCCCGCCGAGCGGTCTCCAGCGTGCGCACCGCACGTCGATGGTCGTTCCCAAGCCGAGGGCAAGCGAGAGTGACTCAGCCATGTCCGTGGTGCTGCAACACATCGGCAACCGCAAGGACCGACTCTCCGCCCATTCCTTCCTACGACACCTCGAGACGTCCGACAACGCAAGCGATGTGGCCACTGTGACCGAAGGCCTCGCCTTCTTCGTGCTCGCGTTTCAAGACGTGCTGCGGCTCGCGGCCGACAGAATCAACGACGCCAACCTACGCGATATCGCAACAGAGCACTACCGAGAGGATGCGGGACACGAGAACTGGTTTCTTCACGATGCCCAGCAGCTGGGCATCGCGGTCGACGCCCGCCACCTGTTCTCATGGCACCACAGCATTGCTCGCGATGTCGGCTACGAGCTCGTCGCGGAGGTCCTACGGGCTCAACATGACCCGTCCAGGTTGGTCGTGGTGTTGGCACTCGAGGCAATCGGAGACCTGTTCTTCGAGCGCATCATCAGCCTGCTCGAGCGTGCAGGCGCCAACGGGGGGCTGCGCTATTTCGGACGTCACCACCAGGATGTCGAGCGCAACCACGCCGTATTCGAGGACAGCGTTCAGTCGAAACTACTAAATGTCGACCTGCGCGAGTACGAGCGCAGGCAGGCACTATCGAGCGTGGAGTGTGTCTTCGACCAGATGCATATGCTGGCGGACCAGCTCTTCGCGGACGTCTGCCGCGCCAACACAGGTGACGGAGTGGGAGCCTAGATGGTCGATTCCGCGATTCCCCCCATCGACCGATCCGAGCGCGCTCGGCGTAGCGTCGAGGGTGACTTCGGAGGGCTGTCGCATGGGTGCGCCACAGGTGTTTCGGCCCCCCGGTCGATGACCGAACTGGTTTCGCTGGTAACGGAAGCCAATCGGCAGGGTTTCCGACTGACACCACGTGGGGCCGGTCTTTCGCAAAGCGGCCAGTCTGTCACGCGCGACTCCGTGGCCGTCGACTTGTGCGGGCTACGACGTGTCGAGGTCCACGGAGAACACGTCGCATGTGGGGCGGGAGCGACCTTCCGGCAAGTCCTCGATGCCTGTGTCGCGATGGGCCGCGTGCCCCGCGCTCTTCCGCTAAACCTCGACCTGACCGTGGGCGGCGTGCTGTCAGCAGGCGGCTTCGGAAGCACGAGTCACAGGGACGGGCTCGTCGTCGATAGCGTGGCAGAGGTGGAGGCCGTGCTGGGGCACGGGGAGCGCGTGCGCGTGCGCGACGGGGAACAGCGCGATGCGATCTTGGGAGGCCAGGGTCGCTGTGCGATCATCGGCTCGGCTACGTTGGAGACGCGCGCCCTACCGGCAACGCTTCGCACGCACTATCTGCTCTACGATGATTTCGCGGCATTCATTCACGACCAGGGCGCGCTCAGCGGTCGCGTGACGCATCTCGAGGGCTTCTGCACATGTGCGGTGCAGGGGCTTCGCGCGAGCCCAGGGGGCCGACGGCCATTCGCCCGGTGGTTCTTTGGGCTGCACGCGACCAGCGAGGAACCGATCGGAGATGCGGAAATGCTGGACGGCCTTCACTACCGCGAGCACCTGGGCTCCGATGAGACGGACGCCGCGGAGCATGCGAGCCGGTACGATCTTCGCTTCGCGGCGATGCGTGCCACCGGGGATTGGCAAGAAGTCCATCCCTGGTTGGAAGCGTTCGTTCCGGGTGACGCTCTGGAACGCGTGCCGGAGATCCTCGAACGGCTGCCACTGTTTCTCGGAAGCGGGCATCGCCTCTCGCGCGTGGCCGTGGGGCGCTCCCCGCGCGGCATTGCGCGACCCGAGGGTCACCCCGTCTACGGGTTCGCCGTTCTACCGACGGGGGTACCCAAAGCTTACCTTTCCCTAGCTCTGGATGCGCTGCAGGATGCGAACCGGCGGCTCCTCGACGGGGGCGCAAAGCGCTACCTGTCCGGGTGGCTCTTCGAGCCTGATGAAGCTGCATGGCGACGGCACTTTGCCGGAGCCTACGACGACTGGCTGCACTGGAAGCGGCAGTTCGATCCGGCGGGCGTCCTCTGTTCGAAGCTGTTCGAAGCGGACCGTCGTGTTGACCCGTAAGGAAGCGTCCCAGAATACCGCAACAGCCCACATTTGGGGCTCCCTGTTCGCGAGCGTCTCGTCTACGCTTTAAGTGGGGGAGGACACGTTTCAGATGGTCTTGAGCAGGGGAACATGTCGCATATCCAGGACACCAACCACATCGCGGGGTCGTACGAGAACGTAGGCATCGTGGTCTGGCACCACGAGACGACGCCCGAAGCGGTGACTAACTTGGCCACGATGCTGTGGCAACTCGCGGATACGCGCGAGGAAGCCAAGATCGGCCTGATTCAAATCGTGGAGGCCAAGTGCGCGCCGCTATCTAGCGACGCACGCCAGGCGATCGGCGAGCTCCTGCAAAGCGGTGCCAGCCGCATCGAGTGCTCTACCGTGGTCTATGAAGGACAGGGTTTCAGGGCGGCCACAGTGCGTGGGATCGTCACCGGGCTGGCGATGTTCACGCGCACCAGCTTCCCCCATCACGTGTTCGCCACGGTGCCCGCCGCCATTCAGTGGCACGTGGCGCATCTTCGTAGGACGAACCCGCGGCTCTCGGAAACCGGTCTGGTGGGGGCCGTGGCCGCGTTGCGCAATAAGCTCTCAGCAAGCGCCCCCCCCACGTAGCAAGCTGTTTGCCAACGGGGCTCCGCACCAGCCCAACAAGGCATCTGACCCAGGCGCCAAACGGAAACCGCCGTCACTCGCAGCTCATCCCGGAGCGCGCCAGCGCGACTTGGCGACTTTGTCCAGACGTATCCAAGCGAGCAAACGCGAGCAAACTTGATGCAAACGTCCACGGAGCACTGACTCAAGGTCGCTAGCCCGGATGCTTCATGAACTCTGCGTCGGATCGCGCAGGGATTCGGCTTCACACGGCTTTTCGG
>JAPPOR010000681.1 GCA_028817905.1 Myxococcales bacterium | reverse complement strand
TCGCTCTTGACCATGTCAGCAGTGGCCAGTCCACGCTGCTTGCTGAAGGCGACGTAGGTCTTGTGGGCCGGGTTTCGCTCGCGCGGGGTTCGGACCACAATGCGGGTAACGCCGCAGGGACCTGATCTGAATGGGCGACGGCTAGATGATGATCTCAAATGCGGGCTCTCGGCGCGGTTGGTGTGGTTGCTCGCTTGTGTAGGGTTTGGAGGCGCTCAGAGATTGCAGTCTCCTCCGAATGGCAACATGTGATATGGCGCTGCGTCGGCAGGTTCGATCTCGCCACGAAAACGGGCCTTGTCTCGCCGGCGGTAGTAGAAGTGCTGCATCACTGCCTGCGTGAGGCAGTCCTGCGGGCAGGTGGCCCTGCTTTCACCGCGCCCGCAGTGACCATCCCCGCAGGTGCCGGGCTGATCGTCTGGGCAATCGATCACACCGTCGTAGTGGCCGTGGCAGTGGGCTGCCCCGTCGCGAGGGTGGGGCATTGACTTGCACTCGGTAGAGTCGCGGGAAATACCGCCTAGTGGCATCGAACCGTACGCTGGATGCAGATAGAACCAGTATACCTCGATGCCCGTGCCACCACCTTGAGCAACAATCGTGTCCCGGAAAAACCCCGGACCGATCTCCCCTTGTTGGCGCCATTCTCTACCCACTCCTTCGTGCTCCACGGCCAAGACCAAGAGTTCAATCGGCTGGACATTGATTGCGTTTCCACGCCGTCCGCGGGTGTAGTCCGCGTACAACACGTTGCGCACGATGAACGCTCGAGGACGAACGTACCCCTCACCATTCCACGTCTGCGTGCAACTATCACTCGATGGTGGCAAGATCCAGGTGGAGAACACGTGCCAGCCATTGTCGTTGTTCACGTTGTACACGAAACCCGCGCTACTTCTGGTACCACTTGCCGTCAGGGCAACTGGCAGGTACGCGCTAAACTGCAGTGCGCGTTCGTGGTACTGGGGGTGCCGATCCCCAGGTTTGCACGGAAAGTCCCGCACCAAGAACGACCAATAGTCGGGGTCATCTTCGAAGTCGTACACGGGTAGGTTCATGCGGCGTCTGGCAGTGGGATGGGAAAGAACCCAGCTATCATTCGGGCCCGACGCTCGTGTACAGGGGGAGGCGACGCCAGCCGCCCGGTCGAAGGGTCCGAAGCAAACGCGCGGATCAACGCCTGGCCCTCGGCCGTGACCACCGAGATTGAAGTCCATGCTCTGACCCACGATGCCCCAGGTCTGGCTCCGGCCGTCATGACGTGTACGGAATGCGTTCCGTACGTGAATCGTGCTACCGTCATGGGGCTCGGTCCAGACCAGCTTATCACTTCGACGGTAGGCTCCATCCACTGCAACGCCTCGGTAGAATCCCGTGAACCGTTGTACGGAAGAACTATCGTGGCGTGCAGGGAGGTAAGACAAGGCCAGCTCGAGGGGCTCTCCCCGAGCGCCCATGGACCCCGTCAGGTAAGCCTCCACGTCGACGGATCGGATCTCGTACTCCCCGAGCCTGAACTCCCGCATCCACCCACGTAGGCGGGGTCCCGTTTCCCGGCGAATGACGCTCGAAACCAGGCCATCCACCCGCGGAGTCACTCGCCCTGTCGCGTCTACAGAGACCTCCGGCGCGCAGCCGCTAGACGGCACTCCGAGCACCACCAGCCCAATCCCGAGCACCCAGGCCAGGGGCCCTGCTGGTGGTCCGATGGCATCGCATCGGTGTCCGCGAGTTCTTCCGAGGCAAGCCAACGGCAGCGACATCACAACCATGCTTGGCGCATTCGTACTCGCATGCTGCGCTTCACTCTGTTTCGCCATGGTTCCCCCTTTGTTGAACCCTTCACGGCGATCCGAACGCGGGCAGGTTAACCCATTCTGAAGCGCGGCATACGGCGAGATCTCGCTTAGCAAGGACTCTGTGTCAGAGAGCACGGAAAAGTCGGGCAATCGGTCAATCACGGGTGAGCTGAATCCCAAATGCGCGATGGGCCAGCGAGCACCGTCTCCGTTCTTGGCACTTGCGAAGGCCGTCGGGTTTCGGACCGCTAACGGGGGTCGCCCGACAGTGCCTGAGACTCCTGAGGGGCGATCGCGCCAATGGTAGGTTGAGCAAGAAAGCTGCCGGAAGCCCGAGTTGCGGCTGCTCAACAC
>JAPPOR010000536.1 GCA_028817905.1 Myxococcales bacterium | reverse complement strand
TCAGCGTTTCGTGGGCGTTTGCGTCAAGTTTGATCGCGTTGCCTCGAATGGATGCGTCCGGACAAGGTCGCTAGCGAAGCTCCGTTCTGGCTCGGTTGGGCAGCGAGCGATCCGGCCCGCTCCCTCCACCGCGCGTGCACCGGTTGCCCACCCGTCGTGACGGCTTTTCCACGGTCTATTCACATGAAGCCCACTACTCGCTCACGCTTGCTGCGTGTTCTCGGACCCGCGTAGACCGCAGCGAGCTTTCTGTGCTTCGTCGAAACCTGTGCGAACCCGATCACTTGGGCGAATACCCTGGTCCCTGGTGACCGATGCGAGCGAGCTTCGCGCTGTTCTCACTGCATCCTGTGTGTCATCGTGCCCTGCCGAACTGGGTGGCGGCGCGAGCTGCGGTGGAGGCGATGGATGTCAGGTGCAACCGTGAGTCGAGTTCCTCCCAACGACCTGGCGGCAGAACGCGCCGTGCTTGGGGGGATCTTGCTCGAGAACGAGGCGCTCAACGTGGTCTCGGAGATTCCGCTCACGGCTGAAGACTTCTACAGCGAGGCGAACGCGCGAATCTACGAGGCGATGGCCGAGTTGTTCGCCGCAGGGCAACCAGTCGACTCGGTGACGCTCAGGGAACGGCTTGCCACGGGTCACAAGTTGCAGGCCGTGGGCGGCGATGAGTACCTGCTTGGCCTAACCAGTACGATACCGACTGTGGCTCACATTGCGGCTCATGCGAAGATCGTGCGCGAGAAAGCGGTCGTGCGTCGCCTGATCGCGGCTTGCCACGAGACTGCCGCCAAGGGCTACGGCGACTACGGCACGATGGAGGAGTTCCTCGACAACGCTGAGCGGACAATCTTTAACGTCGCGAAGCATCGTCTCCGGAGCCCCTACGAGCACATCAACGACGTTGTCGTGCGGTCGTTCGAGCAGATCACGCTCGCGGCGGAGCGCAAGGAGCATATCACCGGGATGCCTTCCGGCTTCGAAGACCTCGACCGCTACACCGCGGGGATGCACTCCGGCGATCTGATCATCGTGGCCGGGCGACCGGGCATGGGCAAGACCGCGTTCGCCCTGAACGTGGCCATGAACGCCTGCATGCTGCGTGAGAAACCCATAGTGTTCTTTTCGCTCGAGATGCCCAAGGAGCAGCTGGCCAATCGTCTCTTGTGTGCGGAGGCACGGGTGGATGCGGGCAAGCTGCGCACTGGGATGCTCTCGCGCGACGATTGGCCCAAGCTGGCGAGCGCTGCGGGCACCCTGAGTCAGCTACCCATCTGGCTCGATGACACGCCGGGCCTGTCGCTGATGGAGCTGCGAGCCAAGGTGCGTCGCCTCAAGTCGGAACATGGCCTATCGCTTGTGGTGATCGACTATCTGCAGTTGATGCGTTCGGGTGGGCGCGTGGATAGTCGCGAACAGGAGATCAGTGAGATCAGTCGCTCCCTCAAGGCGCTCGCGAAGGAGCTCGAGGTGCCCGTGATTGCGTTGTCTCAGCTTAACCGCGGGGTAGAGAGCCGTGGCAATAAGGACAAGCGTCCGCAGATCTCTGACCTGCGCGAGTCCGGGGCGATCGAGCAGGACGCCGACACCATCCTGTTTATCTATCGCGACGAAGTCTACAATCCCGAGAGCCCAGACAAGGGGCTTGCGGAGATCATCATTGGGAAGCAGCGCGCGGGTCCCACAGGCACCGTGCGTGCGGTGTTTCGGCGGGAGTACACGCGCTTCGAGAGTTACGAGGGCCACCACGAGTCCGCTGAGGCCTTCAACTAGGGGGCGCCTTGCGTGTACATCCTCGCTGCCGTTCCGGTGAGGGAGCCGACCGCTGCCGCGCCTTGGTTGGTGAGGGTACTTGGCCCAAACATTGGTGCGCGCCGCTACCTTGCGGTGGCTGCTCGGGCACCTCGAGCGTCCCTGAATGGAGGTATTTGAACGGAGGTAACTTCTGAGCGATTTCGCGACCTCACGGGAAATCCGGTCGTGCGCTCTTACATGCTTCCCTAATGTGACCGAAGTTAGTACGCTCCCGGCGATTTCGCGTCGGAGGGTCCATGGTCGGTTTGAGTCAGCGGCTACTCTTGGTCTTGTCCTTGCTCGTGGCGACCCCTCAGGTGGTAGCCGCGGGGGGCGGTGAATTCGCCGGGGACGGGACCAGGG
>JAPPOR010000857.1 GCA_028817905.1 Myxococcales bacterium | reverse complement strand
TCTCGGACTGAAGGTCGTCCCTCTGTTCGACGTGGCAGCCTAAGTTTCAGGTCAGCTAGGCGTCGGGACGTTCTGACTCGTCACGCCGGAGGTAGGCGACGGTTCGCACAAGCGCCACAACCTGCTCCCGCGACTCCGGAGTCAGGTTCACGAACCGCACTCCCATTCCGGGATTGAGGTTGTCCCCCGTGTCCTTGTACGGGTTGATCCACGTGACTTCGCCTTCGAGCGTCAGCGGTTCGCCCTCGTCCACCTGAAAGCGCAGCCGCAAGCGTGCGCCCACGTTCGATGGGTGGTCTGTGCGGATGAAGATCCCCATCTCGCTGATGTTTTGCAGGTACGCGAACAGGAAGGTGTCTCCGCTCGCATAGTCGACAGCGATCGAAGTGGCTTCAAAGCGCTCATGAATTCGGCGGTCACTGGCGTCTTGGTCGTCGTCGCTATCTTGCTTCGCCATGCAATTCCCCTCGCGCTTGTCGCACGTGCTCTACCGGATGTCCAATGTCCCAACCATCACGCGGTCTTTACCATCGTTGGGACCCTCGGTGACCTTCATGCGCGTCTCGCCCGCATAAAAGCCAATATAGATCTGGTACTTCCCCGGTCGTTGGTTGCTTGCGGCCTCGACCGTATGGCGATCGACGATGATGTCGCCTGGCTCCCACATTTTGACCGGATATTTTCCATCGATGGGGACATGGTCCCCGTGGATCCTCTGTCCCGAACGATCGATGTGCAAGAACACCTTGTGGTCTGTTCGAACGCGCTTGAGGCATCGAAAGTACCAGGTGATCTCGATGGACTCCCCAGCCCCCGCGAATGTTCCGTGCTGCAGCTCCAATCGGTATCCCAGCAGCTCAACCCGATCGTCGAAGACCGCGCGCTGTGGGTGCTGCATGTCGGGCACCTTCTTGAGTACGTGTCGGGCCAGGGTGTTCCGGTTCGGTTGACCCTCGAGGTCACGATTGCTCGCCAGCAGGACCTGCTGGCTGGGAGCATCGGCGATGAAGAGATGGCGCCCTGTCTTGCGGCGGAAGCGGCGGTTCAGTGCGGCGAGATCTTCGGTGGGGAACACCGCCCACCGGTGATCCTCTTCCTTGCTGAGAAACTCCGCAAGGTCCGACACGCTGTCCGTTTCGACCACGTCGCCGCGGGCATAGTAAGCTGCCGCCCGCCGGCTCACACCGTACTCGGCCAGTTGCGCTCCTGGCTGGGCAAGCTCGTTGAAGGCTACATAGACTTCTTTGGGCGAAAGTTGCTCGGCGAGGGACGGTAGGAATCCCTGGGAGGCGTAGACCGCCACGGGGATGCCGGATGCGGCGATCGCAACGACGCGATGGCTGCCGAGTTTGCCGGCGAGCCACCACGCGACCTGAAGGGCTGCCACGCAGACCGGGATGAGTGGGGGCACCAATGCGAGCGCCCGCAGCGTCTTGGTGGCTCGCACGCTCTGACCGAGCGCACCGGGCATGACCCAGGCGACTGCCCCGACAGCGACGAGCAGGAGCAGCACGAGCATCGTCAGGGCGATCCAGACACGAAAGCCACCCCGCCGGGCCCACTGCTGACCGATGAGCCGGTACGGAGCGGTCAGCGCGAGCTCGGGCCGGTGGTCACCGATCGCCAGCACGAACCAAGTGACCAGGCCGAAGAGCCCGAAGAGTGCCGCCCAGGCCGCCCGCGGGTTGAACGCTTCGGGGACCTCGAAGCGCTTGAGGCTAAGGGCCTCGATGGGTGCGCTCGGGTACAGGGCGTAGTCGCGCACGAGGAGCCCGACGAGTAGCAGGGCGACGATGCCTGCGAACATGCGCGGTCGCGGATCGTGATCCAATTCGTCTAGCCACAGGCCAAGGAGCAGCGCCAAGGCGACGGCCGGCAGGAAGCTGGCTGCCTGCCCGTATCGAGAAAGAAACACGGTCTGCGCGCAGTAACCGCATGCGAGCCACGTCAGGACCAGCAATCGCAGTGCGGCGCGCGGCGATGTCGTGGACTCGGGTCCGCGGAGCGGCACCAACGCAAGGGGCGCAAGCGCACTCCAGGGGGCGGCAGCGTGGAAGACCCGCGCCAGCACGCTTTCGTAGCTCGGTGGTGCCACACTCCGTGGCGTACCGCCGGTCCACATCGTGTTGGCTGCGTCGTCCCGGAGGACGGCCGCGACGGTCGCGGCAGTCATGCCCGCGGCTGCCGCGACCAGCACAGTTGCGACGGCCCGCCGTTTGGGGTCGTGGCCGGGGCCCCCGAACAGAGCGACCGCTCCGACACCGAGCAGTGCGGGAACTGGACCAAGCAGGGCGCCGCTCAGCCAAGTACTGATGGGCACCAAGGCGAGGCAGGCGACCAGCCACAGGTGACGCTCGCCGCTGTTGGCTCGCAGCAGTGCGCCGGCTCCCGCAAGGGCGATGCCGGCCTGGGCAAGGAGCGCGGGGGCTGCGCCTGCCATCGGGCGCGCGTTGAACACGAAGAGCGGCATGGAGGCCAACGTCACGACGGCATACAGCCCCACGCGGCCCCCAGCCAGCTGCCGGCCTCCGTACCAAGCGAGCAGCAGGGCGGCCAAACCGCACGTGGCGACCGGCAGGCGGCCGGCCCATTCGTGTACTCCGAACGCTCGAAAGCCCATGCTGGTGAGCCAGATGTGGCCCCAAACGTGCGTTTCCCCACTCCGCCATGGCCGGCCTTCGAGCAACCGACGGGCGGCTTCCGCGACCTCCAACTCCCACGGATCCCAAATGCCGAAGTCGGCGATGCCGGTCAGCACCAGTCCGACCGGCGAAAGCACAAGGGCTCCCAAGAGCGCGGCCCTCGCAGGCCGCCCGATGTTGCGAGGCCTATCCATCGGGCTCGCCCTACAGGGCGCCCTCCTCGTGGAACACCTCGGCAGAGTAGGTCTCCTCCTCCGGGGGACCGTCCGCCGGGGCCGGTGCCAGCACGATGGCTTCAAGCTCTGCTTGGAGCTCCGCGCGATGCTTGCGGAAGCGCGCCATGTATCGGCTTGGCAACGGCTTTCCAGGACCGTTGAGCTGCTTCATGGGATCGATGAAGCGTCCGCGACGCTTGAGGGCGAAATGGAGATGGGGGCCGGTCGAGCGTCCCGTGCTTCCCACCGCTCCGATGAGCTGGCGCTGCCGCACTTTTGTGCCTCGCTTGATACCTCGGGTGATGCGGGAAAGGTGTGCGTAGAAGGTCTCGTAGCCGCCATCGTGACGGATCGCTACGAGGTTGCCGTTTGCACCTTTGTAGCCGGCGTAGTGCACCACGCCGTTGGCTGCGGCCCACACTGGGGTGCCACTTGCTGCGGCATAGTCGACCCCGTGGTGCGGCACAATGCGTTTCAGAATCGGATGCCTGCGCCGCGGGTTGAAGCCTGAAGAGATGTGGTCGTAGCGCAAGGGCGTTCGTAGCCAGCCTCCGTTCGCCGCGCGACCCTGGGCGTCGAAGAAGTCACCCTGGCCCTCCTTGGGCTCGAACCAGAAGCCCTGCAGGGTGCCTGCCCTTTCTCCGGTGTACTCGAGGGCGTGGACCGTGCCGTATCCAAGGAAGTTGCCGTCCACGTACTGCTCGTCGACGACGATGCGAAAGGTATCACCCGTGCGCGTGTCCTTCTTGAATGAGATCGTGCGCTCGAAGACCTCGACGAACGCTCCCACGAGGCTTCGGCCGAGCTGGCTGTGAACGAGTGCCTGCCCCAGTGATCCTGCAATGTTGCCACCTCGTGCCACGCGCCTGCGTTCGATCTCGATCGGAACCCGTTCGCCCCGGAACCCGTCTGCGGTGCGGGTTGCACGGTACAGCTCAGTCTGGCTCACGCGGTACTCAAAGCGCTGCAGGCTGCCATCGTCCAGGCGTGCGAAGGTGAGCTTGTGCTCCGGGCGGCAGCGGCGGAAGTCGACATGGTCTTCCAGGGCGGTCACGATCGCATCGGCGTCCGGTGGATCCACGCCTGCCCGCAGCAGCGCGTCGCGGAAGCCGCGTGCTTTGCCGAACGCGATGGTCTCCGGCGCGGCATCTCCAGTCGTCCCGACCGCCGCCAATGCCTGTTCGCTGGCGCCCGAAGGAAGCGCGCCCGACGTCGGCGAAGCCGGCAACGGTCGCAATAGCCGGTGTGGCACAACGTCCTTGAGCCTGTCAGAGGCGGCGACGTTGGTGTTGCCCGCATCGCTGATGGTGGATGACGGAGTCGCAGCAGCAATGGGCGCGTTCGGACGCACAGGCCAGCCATCTTGGTCTACCGAACGCTGCGGGGCCGTCTGGAACAGCGCGATGAGATCTTCGCCGAACGCCCACCACAGAAGCCCCAGCGCAATCAGTCCGGCGCCCACGGCCAGAAACATCTGCCGGGTCCGTGCCGCACGCAGTTCGTGGGGCAGCAGTGCGACGTTGACCGTAGGCAACGGCCGCGGGCTGGGGCTCTTACTGGGGTCCGGCTCCCGGGGCATGACGCGCCGATCGATACCAACGCTGCATCGCGCTTGCAATTGCGGGGTATTAGGCGCTCGCCGGCGCAGGGGTCGGGTGCTTGACACCCTCCTGGCTCGGCGCTACACACCCGCACCTACCCGGCGATCCGGGAAGCAGGCACGTAGCTCAGTGGGAGAGCACTACCTTGACACGGTAGGGGTCGGCGGTTCAATCCCGCCCGTGCCTACCGGGCGACCGCAAGATATGTGGGAGCCCGGCGGTTTGCGTCACGTCGTGGGGTACCGGCCAGCGCCGGCTGAACACAAGTGATTGGGGGGGTGCCCCGGGCCTCAACTAGCGGTAGGCTGGGTCGTACTGGGTAGATAGGACCCAACGGGAGGTTTTCGGGTCGACCCGCTCGGGCAGAGGCTCGAAACCACGAACGGAGAGGGCAGGCGCCCTCAAACAGGAGGAAATTAGCTATCGGAAGACCGCGTTTTGACCCTCGTGCACGGCAGCAACAGGGGCCCCGTGTCAACCATCGAATACGAGTCCCCCAGGTGCGGGTTGTCGGTGCTGACGGCGAGATGCTGGGTGTGCTGGATACCCCGGAGGCGCAGCGGCTTGCGCGCGACGCGGGTTTGGATCTCGTCGAGGTCAATCCCAAGGCCTATCCACCGGTCTGCAAGATCATGGATTTCGGCAAGTTCAAGTACGATGAGAAAAAGCGGTCGCGCGAGGCCAAGAAGCGCCAGACGCAGGTCGAGCTCAAGGAAATCAAGCTCCGGCCCAAGACCGATGACCACGATTTGGACTTCAAGTTGAAGCACGTGCGGCGGTTCCTCGAAGAGGGCAACAAGGTGAAGATCACCTGTCGCTTCCGGGGTCGGGAGATAACCCACCCTGAGACCGCCCAAGCGCAACTCGACTTCATTCGCGACAACACCCAGGATATCGGGCAGGTTGAGGTGACGCCCCGGATGGAAGGGCGCACGATGACACTGATCCTAGCGCCCCAGACCAAGGTGGTTCAGCGCACCAAGCGCCCCGCCCAGTCCTCCCAGCCCGACCAGCCCCAAGACACGGATCAGGAAACGGCGCCGGCGCCCTGAGGAACGGGGGGGCGCTTTCTGCTCCACCCCTACTTCACCAAACCTCGGCGTGGCGCGGCGGTTGGTTTCGGGCGCTGCCGGGCGCGTTGCTCCTCGCGCTACGAATCGCCGCCATGGCCTTGCGTCCGGGTGGTCGATCATTCGCCAACTTGACTTTGTGTCGGTCGGCCCCTAGAACTCCCGGCTCCACGCGCTGCGCCGCGGTCTCGCAGGCTCAGCGTTTGTAAGAAGGAACACAATAATGCCCAAGATGAAGACGAACCGCGCTGCCGCGAAGCGGCTGTGGGTGACCGGGTCGGGCCGCGTTCGGCGCGCCAAGGCAGGCCTCCGCCACCTGATGCGCGGCAAGCCGGCGAATCGGCGCCGCAACCTGCGCAAGAACGGGATCTGTGCCGACGGTGACGCGAGGCGCGTCAAACGTCTTCTTCCTTACGCTTTTTGATTGGAGCCTGAGCCATGCCACGTGTCCGCAGGGGCTTCAAGGCCCGTCGTCGTCGCAATCGAGTTCTCAAGCACGCCCGTGGGTACTACGGAGCGCGCAGCCGCCAGTTCTCTATCGCCCTGGAGCAGGTTCACAACGCCTGGGACGATGCGTACAAGCATCGGAAGGCCAAAAAACGGGATTTCCGCCGCCTTTGGATCGCACGTATCGGTGCAGCGGCGCGCGAATGCGGCACCTCGTACAGCAAGCTGATCTCGGGGCTCAAGGGGGCGGGTATCGAGCTGGACCGGAAGGTTCTGGCAGATATTGCTGTCTTCGATCCGGGCGGTTTCAAGGCCGTGGTCGACGCCACCAAGCAATGAGGGTCCGGTGAGTGAGGCGGACACAGCTGATGTGGTGACCGCCTTCGAGCAGGGTCTTGCCGAGGCCGCGGAGGGGTACGCTGCTGCCTTCGGTCGGGCTACCGATGAGCATGCCCTGCGCGCCCAAAACGCGCGTCTACTGGGCCCGGCAGGCAGCCTGACAAAACTGCTCAAACGCATGAGTCAGTTGCCGGCCGACCGTCGGCGGGAGTTTGGCAAGCGCGCCAACGAGCTCAAGCGGGCCATCGACGTGGCCTTCGAGGAGCGGCTCTCGGAGCTTGCGCGCGCCGAGCGCGAGGCCGAGCTGTCCGGGCCAATGCTGGACGTGAGTTTGCCGGGCTTCGGCCGTCTGCCGGGGCGCGTGCACTTGCTCAGTCGCGTCAAGCACGAACTGTTGGACCTGTTTGCGACCATGGGTTTCGACGTCGCGGATGGTCCCGAAGTTGAGCTCCACGAGAACAACTTCGACAAGCTCGGGTTTCCCCCGGACCACCCGGCCACGGACATGCAGGACACCTTCTTCATGAAGGGCCCGCCCGGGTCCGATCCACGGGCGACCCTTCTGCGCACCCACACATCGACCGTGCAGGTGCGCGAGATGCTGCGGCGAAAGCCACCGCTTGCGGTGGTCAGCGCCGGTCACGTCTATCGTCGCGACGACGATGCCACCCATTCCCCCATGTTCATGCAGCTGGAAGGCTTCATGGTGGACCGCGGCGTGAGCTTTGCACATCTCAAAGGGGTTCTGACCCACTTCCTTCGCCGGCTGTTCGGGGACGACGTGCCCGTGCGGTTCCGGCCGAGCTACTTTCCGTTCGTGGAGCCGGGCGGCGAGGTCGATGTGGGTTGCGGCATCTGTCAGCGCTGGAAGCGCCCCGACGCGGGCGCCTGCAGGGTGTGCAAAGGCTCCGGCTGGATCGAGATCCTCGGCTGCGGGATGATTCACCCGGTCGTGTTCGAACAGGTCGGCTACGACCCCGAAACGAATACGGGCTTTGCGTTCGGAATGGGCATCGACCGGGTCGCCATGATGCGGTACGGGGTCGGGGACGTGGGGCTGCTGTATTCGAACGACGCGCGCTTCCTCACGCAGTTCTGACTCACGGGCTATCGACATGCTGGCATCGCACAAGTGGCTGACGGAGCTTGCGGGCTTTTCGCTCGACAGCGAGACCCTCGCACAGAAGCTCACCTCTGCGGGGCTTGAGGTCGAGAGCGTGACGCGCCACGGTGAGGGGCTCGAGCCTGTGGTCGTCGCAGAGGTGTGCCAGATACGCCCCCACCCGCAACGGGACAAGTTGCGGCTCGTCGAGGTCTTCGATGGCCAACAGCGAAGTGAGGTCGTGTGCGGGGCGCCCAATGTGCCCGAGCCGGGGGGACGAGTCGTACTCGCCCAGCTGGGTGCGTCGCTGCCCGGAGGGATCACGATCGCAGAGCGCAAGTTGGCCGGGGTCGTGTCCTGCGGCATGCTGTGTTCTGAGAGTGAGCTCGGCATCGGCTCCGATCAGGACGGGATTGTGGTGCTCCAGGATATCGATGCGCGACCTGGTACGCCGATCGCGGACGCGCTGGATCTTCGCGATGTCGTCTACGAGATCGGCCTGACCCCCAATCGCCCCGACTGCCTGGGACATCTCGGCCTGGCGCGGGACCTGTGCGCGATCGAGGGCAAGTCGTTCGCTCCGCCAGCGGTCCCGGCCCCCGGGCGCTTGCTGTCAGCACCCACGGACCAGTTCCCGCAGGGCGATGCCGTCTTCAAGCTTTCGAACCTGTGGTCCGGCAACTGCGCGTCGGACGGGGAGGCGGTTGGTTTCGCCCCCGTGCGGGTCGACATTCGCGATCCGAGCCGCTGCCTCCGCTACGGGGCGGCGCTGGTTTCAGGGGTGGCGATCGCGCCGTCCCCGTTTGCCACGCGCTACCGGTTGCATGTGCTCGGGCACCGCGCCATCAACAACGTCGTCGACGCGACCAATCTAATCCTGCTTGGTTTCGGCCATCCGATCCACGCGTTCGATTACGATCGGCTCGAAGGCTCGCGGATCGAGGTGCGGCTTGCGCAGTCGGGCGAGAAGATGACCACTTTGGACGGGGAGCCGCGCAGCCTCAGCGAGGATGACCTGCTGATCTGTGACGGTGGGCGGCCCGTGGCGCTGGCGGGAGTCATGGGGGGTGGCAACTCCGAGATTCATGACGGGACCGAGCGCGTGCTGATCGAATGCGCGTACTTCGATCCGCGTTCGATCCGGCGTACGTCCAAGCGGACGGGCCTGCACACAGATTCAAGCCATCGCTTCGAGCGCGGGGTCGACCCGGCCGCTGTACCGGCGGTCCTGGCGCACTCGGCCAGTCTGGTTGCGCGCTGTGCGGGCGGCCAGCTCATCGAGCAGGGCCTGGATGTGAACCCGACTCCCGTTTCACGGGCCAAGGTGGGGTTGCGCCTGGGTCGCGTGGAAACGCTGCTGGGTTTGGGGCTCGAGGCGGGCGAGGTGAAGCGCATTCTGACCGCCCTGGGATGCGAGTTGAGCGAGCGGCCCGACGGCTTCGACGTGCTGTGCCCCACCCATCGACCCGACATGGTGCGGGAGGTGGACCTGATCGAAGAGCTGGCGCGCGTGCACGGCTACGAGCACATCCCCACGGCCGTGCCGTCCGTGCGCCCCTCGCAGCGGGGCACGTCGCCGGAAGTCCTGATGGTTCGCCAGCTGCGCGAGCGTGCCGCTGCCGCCGGGTTGCAGGAATCGGTGAACTTTGCGTTCGTGGCACCCTCGGAACTAATGGACGCGCGGCTCCCCACGGAAGCGGCTGTGCTGGCCAATCCCATGTCGGAGGAGCGCTCTGTGCTGCGAACGGGACTGCTTGCGGGACTGGCGGCGAATCTTCGTCTGGCTCAGCGGCACCAGCTCCAGCGCTTTGCGCAGTTCGAGGTTGGACGGGTATTCCTTCCGCAGGCCGGGCAGGATCTGCCCCACGAGGCCTACGAGTTGGGCGTGATGGTTTGGGGTCAGCGAGCGCTTTGGTACGACGAGCGCGACACGATGGACTTCTTCGACCTCAAGGGAGTGCTCGAGGCGACCCTGCGGCCGCTGGTCGGCTCCCATGTGACGACCGTGCCGGAACCCGAACTCAACGGGTCGGCACCCTACCTACATCCCAAGCGGTGCGCGGCGCTGCGCTTGGGGCAAGAGACGCTCGGGCACCTCGGGGAGTTGCACCCGGACGTGGTCGACGCCTTGGAGCTGACCGGGCGCCCGCTCTACGGCCTCGTGAGGATTCCCGATCTAGTGCGCTTGGTTGAGGACAGCGCATCCCCCCAAGCCAGCGATCTGCCCCGCTTCCCGGCTTCGATTCGGGATGTGTCGGTTGTCGTAGATGAGGGTGTTCAAGCGGGGGAGGTTGCCTCGCAGCTTTCTCAAGCCGGGGGCGCGCTGGTCACCGAGGTGCGTCTATTCGACATTTATCGGGGAAAGCCGGTCCCGGCGGGCAGCAAGAGCCTCGCGTTCCATGTCGTATATCGTGATCCAATGAGCACACTTACCGACAAGGCAGTCGACAAGGTCCACACCAAGGTGACCCGCGCGGCCGAGCAGTATTTCGGCGCATCCGTGCGTAAGTAGCTGAAATAAGTGCCCAAGATCGTGCGCCGGAGCGATTCGCTGTGATAACCTTGGGAGGATTCGGTCGGAAGACCGGATGTAAGGAAACGCCAATTCCTAGGGAGACAGTCGATGACCAAGGCCGAAATCATCGATCAGGTTTACGAGAAGGTCGGTGGATTCTCCAAGAAGGAGTCTGCGGAAGTCGTCGAAGCTGTATTCGACACGATGAAGGAAGTTCTCGCGCAGGGTGACAAGGTCAAGATCTCTGGCTTTGGCAACTTTGTCGTGCGGGAGAAAAAGCAGCGGGTAGGGCGCAATCCGCAAACCGGTGAGCCCATTCCGATCAGCGCACGTCGCGTGCTGACCTTCAAGCCGAGTCAGGTTCTCAAGCACATCTTGAACCCCGACAAGGCGGCTGCTGCGGTTGCGTCCGCCGCGGAACCGGGCTCCGCGCCTTCGGCGCCCCCGGCGCCCGTAACACCTACCGGCAACGAGTCATCCAGCCCCATGGGTAGCGAAGGCTGACCGCGGGACGCAGCGGGTGCGCACACGTGGGCCAGTCTGCTCTACCCGACAAGCTGTTCTTTCGCATCGGCGAGGTTGCGAAGATCGTGGGTGTGCGACCCCACGTGCTGCGGTACTGGGAGACCGAGTTCGCGAACCTGCGGCCCATGAAGACCCGTGGCGCCCATCGCGTCTATCGCCGCAAGGATGTGGAACTGGCGATCGTGCTGCGGCGGCTTCTCCACGAGGAGCGCTATACGATTCCAGGCGCGAGGAAGCAGCTCCAGGAACTGGGGCTGGCCCGCACCAGCAGTGAACCAGGCCCCGAGGTGGCGGAAGAAGTCACCATGCGTGCGGAGCTGTTGGCGGTTCGACAGGAGCTTTCGGGGCTGCTTTCGGCACTCGACGCCCTAACCGGCGATCCCGTCCCCGGCCAGCCCATCCGGGCCACCGTCACGCGGGCCACGCCCTTCGCAGATCGCCGAGGCGATGGCCGCCGGCCCCCCCCCCGCACCGGGC
>JAPPOR010000773.1 GCA_028817905.1 Myxococcales bacterium | reverse complement strand
GATCATTCATGACTACCAAGACGAAAGCGGGCGGGACGCGAAGCGCGCCCCGCCCGAGCGGGTGGGGCGACTGTGCATGCCGCCCCGGTGATGACGCCAGTGACTACAGTCCGGCGTTGTGCAACAGCTGGGACTCGGGCACCGGTCGCATCGAAAAGCCGAAGGCGCCGTTCAAGTCTGCCACGATTTCGTTCCCGATCAGGCCCATGTAGAGCGTATTCGGGTGGATGCCGTCGTAGTGTCGGTAGGACTCGGCATACGCCTCGGTGGCACACAGGGTGCCGAACGGCGACCCGGCGCACGGGCCCGTACCGGTCGGCGACAGATCCGAGAAGTTCGCGGTGGCCACGGCGAACGGGGCAAGGACCATGCCTCCGACGGTGATGGTCGGCCCGGAGGTCAAATGGGTGATCACCGTGTGGAACGGGTCGATGAAGGTCACGCCTGCGCTCGCGGCGCCGCCAGCCAAGGCCGCATTGAGCGGCGCGATGCTTGCGGGCGAGCCGGCCAGACCCATGATTGCGACCTTGGCGTCGCCCGCGTTCTGCAGGATCACGGCTGCTGTGACGATGCGCGAAACCAGCGCTCCCACGAAGGCAGCATCCACGGGCAGAGTGAGCACATCGCGAAGGAACAGATCGTTGTGCCCGACCCAGATCACGGCCACATCCACATCCCCCGTCGCGATTTGTCCGGCCAGTCCGTAGATTTGGTCATCGAACGAGCCGATATCGACCCACCGGGGATCCTGATAGCCGCCCAGGGCGGCAACGACCTCGGGGCTGTTCCACTGGGTCGCCAGGGCTGCCTGTCCGTAGCGTGCCCAGTTCAGCCCGAACCCGTCGTTGCGGGGCTCGCCGCGGGTGGATGGATCGTTTTGCGGTGCACCGAGGGTGATGCGCGGATCGTCCTGAACCTGTGCCGTCCACTGCAGGCCAGGGAGATTGACAAAGCCCTGGTACTCGTCACTCAGGCTGTCGCCGATCACCCCAACCCGCACCTCGCAGCGGGTGCTGTATTTGGCGCACATCTTTTCGTTGCCCGCGAAGCACTGCTTCCGGAACGCATGACATCCCGGGTGGATGGCACCGTCGTCGGCCTGTAGCGAAGCCTCGATCGCGCCCACGTCGATGGCTTCTTCACTTGTCTGCGCGGCACAGCCCGCAGTAGTCGCCAGCGCTAACAGCCCCCATATCCGCACACGTCCACAACGCATCCTCTTCAAGACACACCTCCGTTTTGCGGCCCTTCCACTCACGCGCGAAAGGTACCCTCTCCAATGCAGCCCTCCACGCGCTGTGGCGTAAGGGCTTGAAATCACGCCCGAACACACACCACCGCTGCGCTGAGGAGTACCCATCTTAGGGTATTGGTAACTATTGCGCTACAGAAATGTGCCTTGGGTTTCTTCGGGTGACCGTTCGAGGCCCAAACTGGGTTGCTCCGGCCCATCCGGCCCCTGGCCTTGCCCCCTGGCTTGGGGCCTTGCCTTGCCTGTCCGGCCGCGTGCTACTGGATGGCCATCAGGCTGCGGCCCCGCGCCGAAAGCTCCGGCTGGTCCGGAATTGCGTACAGGGTCTCGGCGACCGGGGCCACGATGGACATCACCGCATGGCGTTCTTCGTCGTCCAACCAGGCGATGCTCTGGGCGAAGATATCCCGGCTGTTGCGCTTGAAGTCATGGGCGATGCCGGCACGGGCCCCGACGCTTTGCTGGTTGTCGGTCAGGCTCCGAACCCGTCCTTCCTTCTTGCTATCCCAGTCCAGCCCCGTCCGCGCGTGACACCACCGGATGCTTTCCAGCGGCGCCTTCGACATCTCTTCATGGAAGATGAGGTCCACGCCGGGTCGGCGTGCGGACACATCCAGCAGATAGCGGTTGATCGCCAGCCAGATCCACGCGCACGCTTTCATCGGCGTCAGTTTGCCTCGGTTCCGCTCTTCGAAGTCCGGCAGGTAGCGTTCCATGAGTGCCGGTTGGTTCAGTAGCGGCTCCAGTTCGAAGTCCCACCCGAGGCGCTTCAGGCTGCCGGCGTAGGATAGCGGGTGCCGGATCATCCCAAACACGTGCACCGGGCGCAGATCGAGGAACACATCGATCAAGAAGACGGCAATCGGGTCCTTGATCAATGAGACGCGTGCAAAGGGGTTGAACCTGCCTCGCCACACCAAGAGCTCATTGCCGCCAAGCAACAGTCGCTTGCGCCACTTCGTCAGCGGCTTGTCGAGGCCGTGCACGTAGGTGCGCTGGGTGAAGCGGTAGCTGAAGAAGTCCTCGAAGTGGGTGCGCGTCGTGGCGTCGAGTTCGTCCGCACTCGGAAAGTAGAGGTATCGCTGGTGCACCCACGGGACACCTCCGTGGGGATTGAACGGCTCGATGAACGAGTTGACGGCCACCGACTGATCGAGCATTTCGCCAAGAAACGTCGTCCCGCTTCGGGGGGTGCCGGTCACCAGAAGCCAGCGGTGCTTGTTTGGGTCGGTTAGCAAAGCGGTTCTGTTGCTCGGCGCATCGGGTCGACAACCCGTCCAGGGGTCGTCGCGCCAATAAGCATCCGAATATAGGGACAATTCACAGCACGATCAAGTGTCGAAAAGCCGGTGAGATCACGGATTCCGGTGACGACCTCGTCACCCGTCTGCGTGAGGACAATCCCGCCGCCGGAGCACCGCAGGTGCGACCTAGCGACCTTGTCCAGACGCATCCAATCAAGGTAGCGCGATCCAACTTCAGTCAAACGCTCGCGGACCGCTGACTCAAGGTCGCTAGGCTTTGAACAGGAACGGCAGGGGCTTGCGGCGCTCGGCGTCGGACACCCATGCCCGATAGCGGTTCGCGTTGTCGCCCTGGTAGTCGCCGAAGCCCACAACGTTGCGCTGCTCGTAGTCATCGGGCGAGGTCAGCCCCATCACGTGGAACATCGTGATCAACAGATTGTTGAGCAGCCGATCGTCGAAATCGATGTAGTTGCCGGTCGTGAGTTGTCCGCCGGCGCTGCCTGCCAGCATGACGGGCATATCCTCGAGGTGCTCCGACCCGTGCCCTGGCTGGGAAAGTTCGTTGCAGGAATAGACGACGGCGTTGTCCAGCAGGGTGTTCCCATCCCGCTCCGTGAACGCATCCATCTTTTCAAGCATCATCGCCAGGTGCTTGTAGCGGTAGGCCTGCATGGGCCCGTGCTTGGCGGCGTCACCATGGGCCCAGCCGTGATAGGTCGGCTCGTCGTAGCTGTTTCGCGCCCCTTGAAAGCAGTGATAGGCGACCACGCGTGTCGCACCGCACAGCATCGCGGCGACGGCAATGTCGGTGGCGTTTTCGTGCAGGGCGTCGAAGTTGTTCTCGCGGACCTGATCCGGCGCGTCACACGATGGGGCTGCTGCGCTTTGGCGGTTCTGCAGGTCGGCTAGCAGATCCATGTAGTTGGATAGCTGCTGTCGGTCGTTCGCCGAGATCGCGCCACCGTTGACGACGCTCCGGTAGTCTTCGATCACTTGATCGGTGAGGCGATCGCGCTCGCTAGCCCCGTTCCCCGCCCCGCCTGCGCGCCCGCTCTTCGGGAAGACCGCATTGAGGGCCGCGCCGGTGTCGTCATAACAGGGCAGCTTGAAGGGCTTGCCGTTCTTCGTTGTCCAGCAGAAGCTTCCCCATTTGAATGACGACGCCACGCCGGGCGTCAACCGCAACGCCGGAACCGCGACCGTGTTCGGGTAGACGATCGACGACTTCTCGAGAATCGAGTCAACGGAATGGGAGAACTCGGGGATGTGGTTATCGACCCGTGGCCAGCTGCCGCAGGTTGGTGCGCAGGCGTTGTGGAAGTTCTTGCTGGCCATCAGATCGAGGCCGCGCAAGACGTTCATTTTGCCGCGAAACGGATCGAAGGCGCTGCTGAGCACGGTCGACATGGGCCCCGAAATCTCGCTGAGCGGGCGGAACTTCACCCCCGTGTCGGCCTCAGTCTCATTGGGGGCGAATCGATCGGCAGGCCAGAAGTGCTGCTTGAACTGCCCGTGGTTGGTGATCCACTGGACATAGCGAACGGGTGGAGCGCTGGCCGCTTCTTGGGCGCGTGCGGCCCGTGGCAACAGGGACACCATGCTGGGGATCGCCAGCAGCGCGCCCCCGGAGCCTTGCAGGAACATTCGGCGCGATAGGTGTGAGGTTTTCATGGGCTCACCTCCGCCCTGCTCCGAAACAGCTCGTCGTTGACCACCGTCTGCACCCAGGCCTCCTTGACTGTGCCTCCCTCTCGGAGCGTCTGCTCGACCGCGGCGAGCACGCACATGTCCGCGTCGTTGACCGGTCGCAGGTGCATCTGCGCGTACAATCTCTCTGCGATGCAGGACCGGACCTTGGCGCTAGCCGACAGGGCCTGGTTCAGGTCCTCGGGGCCTTCCAGTTGGTCTGGACCCCCGATTTCGAGATTGGGCATGTCGACGAAGGTGTCGATCGCGTGTTCGGCGACGACCATGCCATCCGAGCTGTACGCGACCTCGAGCTCGCGAGGTTCGCCCAGGGGACCAAAACGCTCGAGGGCGAAGCCGATTGGGTTGATCATTGTGTGGCACGCCATGCACGCGTCGGGCGAAGTGATGCGCGCCATGATTTCGCGTGTTGTCAGAACTGACGGGTCAGACTCCTCGACCGCCGTTTCGCGAGCCTCTACGATCGTGAAGTCGGGGCTTGGCAGCTCATCGCACAACAGCCGCTTGCGGACGTAGACCCCGCGCAGGATCGGCGATGCGCCATACTGACCAGACAGGAGCGTCGCAACACGCAGCAAGAGGCCACCGTGACCCTCGCTCAACTCGACAGGTTGCTCGCCGGTAGCCACGGCAGAACCGTATAGGGTCGCCATGCGTTCGCTGCGCGGAAACCCCAGCGGTGCGTTCATCAGCTTGCTCACGTCCGCATCGAGATCGAAGACCATGAAGGTGACGTAGTCGAGCAACTCGCGTCGCGCCTCGGCCGCCAGACCTTCAGGATCGATGCCAGCTCCTTCGGCGATCGTGTCGTTCGGCGTCGGAATGGTTCGAAGACCGAGCCACGCATCGAGGATCGCCTCGAACTGCTGCCGGGCGGCCGGCGTCGAAAGCAGTCGGCGGGCGTGCGGCAGGACCTCGTCTACACTCGCGAGCTGTCCGCGGGCGGCGGCTGCCAAGAGATCAGGATCCGGGCCCTGTCCGGTGAGTGCGTAGGCGACGCGCGAAGCGATCGTCCACGGGTCCGGGTCCGTCGACTCGCTCTCAGCGGGAACAGCCGGCGCGGGGGCCGCGACAGAACCGTCTGACATGCACTGGTCGGGCTGAGGCTGAAGGACGACCCGCTGAAGTTCGGCGGTTAGGTTCTCGCTGCTGTTTTTTGCCAGCACGCCTATCTTGAGGTCTTGGTTCGCTGGAATGGCTACTTCGGTCTTGACCGTGTGCATTCCCGGTGGAAGCTCCACGCCTTCCATCATCGGCGTATCGTTGACGTTGACCTGCAGTTGCAGCGCCGTGTCGTCCGTGGACTCTGCCAACACGGTGAGTTCCAGCCCCTCGTATCCCGCCTCGATGCGGTCGCCGGGGATTTCCCAGACATACCAGCCGGACTCGGAGAGTTGCCTTTGCGGGCCCTTTACGCTTGCGTCATTGGGTTTGAAGAACACCGTCTCGTCGTCCCAGGCTAGCGTGAGCGGTTTGGGCTGCTCGCACGCAGTGCTGGGCGGGGGCGCCGCTGCTGGCGCCGTCTTGCCGGAGGGCTCGAGATGGAAGACCACCTCTGGCGACTGCAATACGCGCGCCAGCAGGCGTTCCATCGCCGCGGCGTCGCCACCGTCCTCGTCGAAGTCCGTAAGCATATTGGCGCGCCGCGTAGCGTCGAGCGGGCGCCTGAGGATGCGTGTGGCAGTCGTGTCGAGGAAGGCCGCTGCGCAGTCTTGTTCGGGAGCGTTTGCGCATGCGCCCAGCAGCGTTTCGCGGGCCACGTCATCGGCCATCACTGCTGTAGCGACGGCCTTTGCGGTGAGCATCACACCCTGCGCGTGCTCAAGGGCATGGCCGTTTTGAAACTCCTTGACGATGTCTCCGGGTGTTTCCTCGGGTATGGCCGCAATCGCAGCGCGAACGTCGCCCTGCTGCATGATCGTGGCGCCCACGACGGCTTCCAGCGAGCCAACGAGTTCGTCACGGGTCATCCGCCGCATGGCGGCCCCCGCCTGGGCCCCCCGTTCCGGTTGTTCGCAGGTGAAGCGGCTGGGCGCTTCCGCGGGGACCGTTGCGCCCGGCATGCTGTCGACGACGTCGCGCGCATCACCAAAGCTGTCGTCGGAATCGGTGCGGCCGGGCTCCCCTTGGCTCGGGTCGCTCTGCGAGCCGGAGCCGGCGATCGGCCTTCCCTGGGCGTCCAGCTCCGGGTTGGACGGATCGGTACCGATCGGAAAGCCCTCGGGGCTGTCTCCCTTGGAGTCACCACCGATGAGCCCGCCATTGCAGGCCACGGCCATCACCACTGTCGGCAGCACCCAGCACCGAGCTCGCCTCATACTCCTCCTCCGCTCAGCCATACGGGAGTGATTCGGCCAGTTGAGCGTATTACTAACACAGCTGGCGGCGTTTGGCGCAGTACCTTGAACGTCTTTCGAAACGAGGGACGCCGGTCGTCCCGTGGTGCGCGGCTGAGCCTGAAACATGTCACTACCAGCTATAACGGGTGGCCTCAGTTCAGCGTACCGCGCAAGAGTTCTATTCGAGCTGGAGCTCGCGGCTTGAAACAGGGATACCCCCGACGCGCGCTGTAGGTGGGATGCGCGCCTCCGAACGTTTACTGTTCGATAAGTCCTGGAAACGGTGTGCGTTTTTGTTTGGCCATGTGAGTGCGCTAACCACTGGTCGCGCGTCTGCGCGGCGCCTGCGAGGTCGCTGGCTTGCGCATGGCGGTCGCTCTGAGCGAAGCGGCAGCGGCAAACAAGTAGAACACCGCGCCGCGGTCGAAGGATGATCCCGATAGGACCGCGCCCGATAGGGTCGCCAACACCGCGTGGCGGGAAGCCTCGGAGATGGGGCCCAGGATCGGTCCTTGTGTGCGCGGGTTCGCCGGCCGCAGCACGTGGTACAGGAACAGCCCGTAGAAGAACGTTCCGATCGCGCCAATATTGGACAACACGGTGAGGACGAAACTCGAGGGCCTGGCCGTCCCAATGCCGACCCCGAGGCCGTAGGACTCTACGAAGTTGCGCCACGCCTGAAGGTTCCACAACGTCCGTTCGACACCCGACTTTGTTTCGAGCTTGTCGATGACCGTGGCCTGGAAAAAGCGGATGACCCGGTCGACGAGCGGTGCCTCGAACACGATCATCGCCACCGCGACCGTGGTGGCGAGCACTACCCCGGAGAAGAGCATCGCGCTGCGGGGCATGCGACCCTCGGACCAGGCTCGCCGTAGCAGGCCCAACACAAACAGCGAGCCGTAGATCGCGAGCCCTCCGTAGGCAGTGCCTGAAGTCGAAAAAAGGAGGAACGCGAGCAGTAGCGCGGCTAGCGTCCCGGTCCACAGGGAGCGCACACGGTTGAGCCAGAGGCTGAAGGTGAAGCCGAACAGACCGAGCGAGAACGAAGAAAAGACCGACGCTTCCGGGAACGTGCCATGGATGCGCACCAGGCCAGTGCTCTTCTGCTCATAGGTTTCGTAGACGCGGTAGGCGGTGCGCACGTATTCCAGCAGATTCGGGATCGGCAGGTAGTGCTCGGCCAGGTTGAGCGCGGCCGCCAAACAGTTGATTGTGGCCAGCCACAGAACGGCGCTGCTGTAGGCAACGACGCGCTCCGGAAGCCTGAGCAGGTAGCGCGCGGCGATGAAGGTAGCGACATTTGCGACCGCGAAGGCCGCCTGGGAGATGTTCCCCGAGACCGGCCGCAGTGGGGTCAGCATGTAGGCGCCCGTGCCCAGACGGTCGAGCGTGATGATCTGCAACTCGCCCCTGAGGGCCCGCGGGATCGTGAACGTGATGGCGAGCCCCCACACGATCGCTGCGGTGAGCCAGAACGCCGACGGCGAGATCCGGCGGGCCGCGCCGGTACCGACGCTCTCAAGGTAGGCGCGAACCACGAAGAATGGCAGACAGAACGCGGGCACGACGATCGTCGAGCCCCCGAGTGCTGGCAGCGTGAGGGCCGACGTCCCGCCCAGGACGCAGAAGAGCACCTGGGCCCGCAGAAGCCCGGTTCGGGAGGCCATAAGGCCGACCAGGAGAACGATGGCTGCGTAGGCGGTCGGGACCATATCGGTCAGGGTTGCTGGCTGGCACTGCGGGTCCGGGTTGGGAGCACGCGGCGCTGGCCCAGCCGGGGTGGGCTGGGATTGCCGCGCGCAGCATAAACCACAATCGTAGCCCGCCAAACTTGTGCATCCTGGTCCCGGTCGGGGACACATCCGCGGCGTTTTTGCAAGCACCCCAGCGCCCCCCGAACGCTTGCGCAACTGCTTGCATTTGCTGGTCTTTGCCGAGACAATCGAGGGGTCGAAGGAGGCCCGCCGGCCAGCCGAGATCATTACTGGGCAGGTGCTGGACACGTGACCCGGTAGGAAGGTATTGGGTGTGCCGGTTGCCTTGCCATGTGGCCGGAAGTGCGCGTGCCATCGCGCAGGAAGAAAACACCACAGATGAAAAAGCGCGTTCTGGTCACCGGTGCGCGGGGCTTCGTAGGGGAGCCCTGTGTGCGTCTCTTGGTCGAGCAAGGGTGGGACGTGGTGGCGGTATCCTCCGCCGCGCCGGGAGGCATCGCGCCGGAGGTCGCCTGGCGGCAGGTCGACCTACTTGACGAGACGGCAACGCGCTCGCTGGTGGCGGACGTTCGCCCCTCCCATCTACTGCACTCCGCATGGAAGCCCGTACACGGGGATGTGATGCGCTCGGTGATCAACGTGGACTGGCTGAAGGCGAGCCTTTCGCTGGTTCAGGCTTTTCGCGAAGAGGGGGGCGAGCGCGCCCTGGTGGTAGGCAGCTCCACCGAGTACGACTGGGACCAGGGGACCTGTACCAACGGGGTCACACCCATGCGCCCGAAGTCGATCTATGGAGCCTGCAAACTAAGCCTGCAGATCGCCCTGTCGGCGTACGCCGAGGCGACCGGCATGGGGTTCGTCTGGCCGCGGGTATTCTTCGTCTACGGGCCGGGGGAAAACGAAACGCGACTGGCAGCGTCGGTGATCGCTTCGGTTGTGCGAGGCCAGCCCGCCGAATGCACGGAGGGCTTGCAGCGGCGCGACTACATGCACGTGGACGACGTGGCCGCAGGGATCGTCGCGGCGCTCAAGAGCGATCATCAGGGACCCATCGATATCGCGAGCGGACATGCCATCGCCGTGCGGGACCTTGCGCTAGCCATCGCCCGCGCGGCGGGGCGAGAGGATCTGGTGAAGCTGGGGGCCCGCCCCTCGCCGCCCTACCTGCCGCCCCTTGTCGTCGGCGATGCAAGCGAGGCAGAACGTGTTTTGGGTTGGAAGCAGACGATCGGGCTGGAAGAAGGCATCGCCCAGACCGTGGCATGGGGGCGCGACGCGTTTGGGTCCGAGTAGCACAGCGGCGCAGGAGTTGGATCCCGGCCGACACACGGAGCGAAGCATGGCGGGTAGAGGGGAAATATGACGAGTTCAGCGACCGATTCTGGCATCGTGATTTTGGGCGCCGGGTGCGCCGGGTTTGGCGCGGCCTACGCCTTGCACAGTGAAAACGTTGGCAGTCGTCTGTACGAGGCGCGTCCAGAGCCTGGAGGGCACACCTCTACGCACTTCTACGATGACGGGTTCGTGTTCGACGAAGGACCGCATATCTCGTTCACGAGCAACAAGCGCCTTCAGGAGTTGCTGGCCCAGGGCATCGACGGCAAGTACGAGGTGATGAAGGCCTACGTGAACAACTTCTGGCAGGGGCATTGGGTCAAGCACCCGGCGCAGACCAATCTGCACGGGCTACCGGACGACCTCGTGATCAACTGCATCAAGGACTTCATCGAGGCAGGCCGGGTCGAGGACCCAAAGATCGAGCACTACGAGGACTGGCTCTTGGCAACCTTCGGAAAGACGTTCGCGACCACGTTTCCGATGGAGTACACCAAGAAGTATCACACGACCGACGCCAGGAATCTGACAACGGATTGGCTCGGTCCGCGCCTATACCGGCCGAAGATCGACGAAGTGTTGCTCGGTGCGATGAAGCCCGAGCCGCTCGATGTTCACTACATAGATCACTTCCGATACCCGACCTACGGAGGCTTCGTCTCCTACCTCAAGCAGTTCGAGCCGATGGCGCAGCTCAAGTGTGGCTATCGCGTGACCAGCATCGACCCCAAGGCCAAGGTGCTTTCATTCGACAATGGGGAAACGGCCAGCTACCAGCAGCTCGTCTCGTCGGTCCCGTTACCCAAGCTCGTGCCGATGGTCGAGGGGGTCCCCAAGGACGTTCTGGATGCGGCCGCGCTGTTGTCCTGTTCGCAGGTTGTCCTGGTGAATATCGGGATCAACCGACCCGTGGACACGCGCGCGCAGTGGACCTACTTCTATGACGAGGACATTTGCTTCGCGCGCCTTTCCTTCCCACCAGGGTTTTCGCCAAAGCTCGCGCCCGACGGGAAGGGCTCGATCCAGGCGGAAGTGTACTTCTCGGAGAAGTGGAAGCCTCTTCAGGGGAAGCCTGAGGATTGGATAGAGCCGACGATCGACGGTCTCATCAAGTGCGGTCTCGTCAACAACCGCGAAGAGATCGTTCACAAGAGCGTCATCTTCGCCCCCTTTGCCAACGTGATCTTCGATCAGGACCGCCCCAAGGCGCTCAAGACCGTGCATGGTTTTCTAGATGATGTGGGTATCGGGTATTGCGGGCGCTACGGTGACTGGGGATACATCTGGACCGATCAAGCCTTCATCAGTGGTGAACGTGCCGGGCAGGCTGCGTTGCGTCGTGCCCGCAAGGAA
>JAPPOR010000264.1:774-2160 GCA_028817905.1 Myxococcales bacterium | reverse complement strand
ACCGTCGGCCGACCACCAATGCCCGCCGGCCACCAGCGAGGTGTCTAGCGCAACCGATAGGAAGCGCCGATCGCCGCGCGCCACCGGATGGGCGTTGGCGAGCGAATAGACCGCCCTATGGGGTCCCTCCGGCGTGCCACCCGTAGGCGGCTGGTACAGCACACCGAGCGCAACGCTCACCAGGGCATCGGAGGAAAGCAACCAGAACAGCGCGGGGCGGACGAATGGCAACAGGGCCAGGGCACCCACCAGCGAGACCCCAACCTGACCTATCCGACGACGACTCCGAATCGTTGCACGCATGTCGCACTTACGTCACGCACAGCGGCGTGGCCCGCTAGAATGACGCAAGCGGACCGCGCGACGAAAGCCCCGCAGTGCAAATGTAACAATTCTTTGGGAGCGCCCGACGCGACAGCCTGACAAGGTCACCTCGCGGGCGTCGGGCGGGGTAGCCCGCCCACATGCACGCGATCGGGCTGTCTGACGATCGCCGACGGGAGCCCTAGCCCGGATCATTCACCAACCCGCACGCCCTCGCACAAGCGCTCGACTCCGCAGCGCTCCCGCTTCAGTCGAAAATACGGTCTGGTATTCCCTCCTTCACCGAAACCGCTGCGAAGCCGATCACTTGCACGATCATCGCGCGCTTTGGTGAATGATCCGGGCTAGGCCACGGTGGTGTGGCTCGCTGCATCGTCGGTGTAGGGCACAGGGACGATACCACTCGGACGTGACGCCGCACGGCTTGGGTCGTCGAGACCCTGCGGAGCCAAGGCGGATCCATGGACCTCCCGCCCAGCGTCGTGGGCCATCACCGACAGGGAGATCAGCAACTCCGCGCCGCGCGCTCCGTGGCGTAGGTCAGCCCCTCGCGGCCATCGAGGGCCCCCGCGCTTGGCAACCAGGCAGTATCCGAGCGCAAGCGGAGCGGTGACCAGCGGAACCCGGCGCAGGCGGTCGATCCAGGTCAAGCTACCGGCTTCCACCCGTGGGGGACCCCAAAAGATAGGATCGTCAAACGGTCACGAAGGCTCGGGCCGCGGACCACCAGCCTGAAGCCCGGTTGGACGGGCGCCGCGGGGTACCGATGGCAAGCCCGTCCAATTGGGCGGATAGCCAGAAGGGATCGCGCGTCAACCGGCCTCGCGCGTGTGAGAAGATCCGGAGTTGCCCGAGTTCGGTCGAGCATCCCGCATTGACGATATGCAGCGGGCGCAGGCTTTCGTTGGAGCACATCGTGATGTTCCGCGGGTGATGCCGGTGTCCATGCAGCAGAAGGTCGCACTGTCCACAGAGGCGACTTGCCAGCTCCGGCCCGAGCAAAATGCCCATCCCGTTGGGCGAGCCCAGGCGGGATATCAGGCGCTCGGTCAGCGTGTCCTC
>JAPPOR010000264.1:0-764 GCA_028817905.1 Myxococcales bacterium | reverse complement strand
CTCCGGAAGCGGCAGCGGGTGATGGTGCAGGGTGACAACCTTGAGCACGCCTGCAGGTGCTTGCGCGAGCATGGCCTCGATCTCGGCCACCTCGTCCAAAGTCACCTGTCCGTAGCTCGCGAGCCACCCTCGGTTGTGGGGCCCTGTCGAGTCGACGCATACAATGCACAGACCGTCGGTTTGCCTGAGCCAAACGCGCGCGTCGCCGCTGATGCGGCGGCGGACATCGTGGCCAAGCCGGTCGTGGTTACCCGGTATCACGGTCATGCGACCGGTGCGCAGGAGCGGATGAAACATGCCCTCAAAGCGCTCGAGCGCGTCCGCGCGACCGCGGTGGGTGATGTCACCGCTCACGACCACGTGGTCAACCCGCGCGGCCATCAGCGCGTCACAGAGCGCGGCCGCGGTACGCTCGTGGGTCTGGGAAAGGCCAAAGTGGAGATCGGAGATGTGTCCGAGGGTAGACGAAGCCATATGAGGACGGTACGCGTGATCCGGTACATGCAGGTGACGGTACCGCAACTATTGCGGAACCTGTCCATGAGCTTCTGCAGACCCGAAGCCCGCGGTGGTCAGTGGCACATCTTCCGTCCAGGCCTGCCCTCGAGTCCGTACGCGCAGCGCTCCGACCTACCGCCCCGAGCGCGCCGGACCTGACCGCACGCCCCTCGTTCACAGGCTGAGCCCCCAAAAGGTTCACCACCGGATCTCGGGATGGGGAGGGCCCGAGATGGCACCTTCCGGGCCACCAACCCGGCCTCCCT
>JAPPOR010000491.1 GCA_028817905.1 Myxococcales bacterium | reverse complement strand
TTTATTTCTTCCGTAGTTCCAGAATCTTAGGCGTTCTGGGACGGGCACTAGCTAGCCCGCATCCATCACCAAGGCACGCGATGATCGTGCAAGTGATCGGCTTCGCGGGGCTTTCGGTGAAGGACGGAATACCAGCCCGTATTTTCGACTGAAGCGAAAGCCCTGCGGTGTCGAGCAGTTGTGCGAGGGCGCGTGATTTGGTGATGGATGCGGGCTAGGACCAGTCGTGCTGGTTGACGGGCAATCGCCTTGGCCGTCCCCGCCAGCGTCTCCGTTCAGCCGCGCCCCGTGGCCGGAACGGACCCGTTCGAAACGGGTCTCGTTCCGACACCAGATTGGGGTATCTCGTTTCTCATTCCCAAGTCGGGTTCTTTCTAGAATCACTGATGCAGCGCCAACGAAGCATGGCAAGCTCCCCAAACTCGACTCATTTGTAGACGGGATCGCTTGTCAAGGATTCTGGGGGCCCCGATCGCGGTCGACCGACGACCGTGATAGCGTCGGGCGGCAAGCCGGATGCCACTCCTGTTGCGTCGTGACCGAATGCTCGCGGTATGTCGAGATCGAGGTGGACGCGCGCCGCGGGGCTCAAGCCTGCGGTGTGGGGATTCGCAGGGTGGAATCGCCCGGCTGTTGGGCGAAAGGGAGCGGGTATGACGGTAGAGGTTGCGACGACGTATGGGATGCTGGCTGGCGATGAGCTCGAGGGCCTTCACAGGTTTCGCGGAATTCCCTACGCGGCGCCACCTACTGGCGAGCGGCGGTTTGCTGCGCCGGTTGCACCCGAGTCGTGGTCCGGCGTGCGCGAGGCGCTTGCCTTCGGTGGCAGCGCGCCTCAGCCGATCAGCACCGGCGTCCTGCCCGTAGGTCGGCAGGACGAGGATTGCCTCTATCTCAACGTGTATACACCCGCGGCCGACGACAATAAGCGACCGGTGATGTGCTTCATCCACGGGGGCGCCTTCTTCCTGGGCTCGTCCTCAGAGGACACCTATGATGGGGCGCCGCTGGTCCGGCGAGGCGACGTGGTGGTGGTGACCCTCAACTACCGCCTGGGGGCCCTGGGTTTCCTTGACCTGGGGAGCCATGGCGGGGATGGGTGGGGCGCACAGCCCAATGCCGGCCTATTGGACCAGGTCGCCGCGCTGCGCTGGGTTCGAGACAACATCGCCGCCTTTGGGGGCGACCCGGACAATGTCACCATCTTCGGCGAATCCGCGGGAGCGGCGTCCGTGTGTGCACTGCTTGCGATGCCGTCGGCAAAAGGTCTGTACAAGCGCGCCATTGCCCAGAGCGGTCACGCCAATCGTGCGCATAGTCCCGAAAGTGCGGCACAGCGCGCGGAGATGTTTTTGCAGGCGCTCGGGCTGACCCGCGCCGATGCGGCACAACTGCGGGCGCTCCCGGTCGACGCGATCCTCACGGCGCAAGCGACCGCACAGGCCGGCGACCTGAGGGCGTTTGGCCCCGTTGTCGATGGGGAGGTGATTCCCGAGCTTCCCCTAACGCACGTACTCGCGGGTGGGGCGCGTTCCATACCGCTGCTGATCGGTACCAATCGCGACGAGAGCAAGCTGTTCGTCGATCCCAGGCGCCCCGAGATCGATGATGCGACACTGCTGCGGCGGGCTGCGCGCCTGCTGCCTCGCGTTCCCGAGAGCCAGGTGGGCGAGCTCGTTGAGACATTTCGCGATTCGCGCAGGTCCCATGGACTGCCGCATGGCAACAACGACATGCTGGACGCGCTCACCACCGCGTCCACCTTCCGCATTCCGGCGATACGCCTCGCCGAAGTGCAGGTGGCCCACCAACCGCAGACGTTCGTGTACGAGTTCGATTGGCGGTCGCCCGCCTGGCGCGGCACGCTGGGCGCAGCGCATGCCATCGAGTTGCCCTTTGTGTTTGGCACCCTGGGGTCAGCGATGGTGCGTCTTACCGGCACCGGACCTGAGGCAGAGGCCTTGTCGGAACGCATGATGGATGCGTGGCTGGCCTTTGCGCGCACTGGCGATCCCAGCTGTGGGTCTGTGGGTGATTGGCCACCGTACGAAGCTGCTACACGCCCGACTATGATCTTCGACGCCCGCACACGCCTGGAACGAGCACCCTTCGAGGCGGAGCGCGCCCGCTATACGAGCCTCACCCAGGCTCACGCCTAGCTAG
>JAPPOR010000004.1 GCA_028817905.1 Myxococcales bacterium | reverse complement strand
TCCGGACGCATCCATTCGAGGCAACGCGATCAAACTTGACGCAAACGCCCACGAACCGCTGACTCAAGGTCGCCAACGGGGCTCTGCCCCCGCCCAACAAGGCATGTGACCCGGGCACCAAATGGAAACCGCCGTCGCTCGCAGCTCGTCCCCGGAGCGCGCCAGCGCGACTTAGCGACCTTGTCCAGACGCATCCATTCGAGGCAACGCGATCAAACTTGACGCAAACGTCCACAAACCGCTGACTCAAGGTCGCTAGTGGACGCAGCCCTGCGAATTCATCGCGAGGTGGCCTTGCCACAGGGGCGTGTGGGGGAGCTGCTCGATCAAGTCGTACAGGGCACTCGGATCATCCGTGTCACGCAGGCTAAACTCCTGGCCGTTGTAGACAAAATCGAAGGTGACTTGGTAACCCTGCTCCAACGCGTGTCGTAGTCGGAATCGGAGGATCGTGGGGGAATACAGTCCCGGGTCCAGGGTACCGCCCGAAGCCTGCAGCTCCTGGGTGCGAAGGTTGCGATACGTGACGCGCAGGATGTGGACGTAGGGATCGTGATCGGTCAGGCGCATCGAGCGCGGAAACACGTAGCTGTTCCAGCGTGCGTCGTCGACTCGCAGGTTGCTTAGCATGGCGAAGCTGTACTGGAACTTCAGGCCCAGGTAGGGGGTCATGCCGTTGAACACGGCCAGCGCCACCACGCTTGCCAACAGGCCGCGCATGGCAGCAGACGGCCGCTCGTGTGCCTCGTCGCTCGGGCGGTTCCTGCCTGCCCACCAACTGCGTAGCGCTGCCCAGGGTCGCTCGCGAACCTGTGGTCTCGGGCGGTCCCGGGACACCCGCCAGTCAGCATGGGCGCACAGGCCTGCAGCGAACGCGGCTGTGATGGCGTAGGTTTGGAACGCGGCGAGAATCCAGAGCGGGTAGGTGCCCGAGTAGAACAACAGGCCGTATCCCCACGCGCACCCGACCAGGGTTAGCCACAGAGGCCACTGACGACGAAAACCGCGCCGTAGGATGGTGCCAGCGTCGTGGGGCAGGAAGGCCCCCGACATGGTGATCACCATCCCGGCAAAGGCGACCGCGCCTATCGAGCCGAACTCGAGCACCAACAGGGACGTGAGCAGAAGACCGATGGAAGGCACCACGATCAGAAGCAAGGGAAAGACCGCTTCGAGGATGACCACCCAGGCAGGCGTGAGCCAGCTGGTCAACTTGGGTGAAACGTTCCACCAGTCATGCAGGTATTCTCGAAGGGAGACGCAGGTGAACTCCGGATCGAAGAAGTCAGCGTTGGCCTTGTGCAGGGCCGCAAAGCCCAGAGTAACGCAGGCCATCACGCGGAATACGCGCGTGATTCCCCATTCCACTTCGTCGTGGTAGCGGCGTTCCGACGCCCCCGGGTCCACGGAGGAAAGGGATGCGCGCCGCACCAGGGCGATCACACACACGACCATCGAGGCCGTCGACAGGACTAGCCACAGCGTCCACTCAGCCGCTGGAAAGTAGAACACTCGGTACTGGGAGCTCAGCAGAATTCCGAAGCAAACCAGCGCCCATGCTGCCGTCACGGCGATCAGGAGCAGACGCGCTCCGAACACCAGCAACAGGACCGAGAGCGCCGCCAGGACGTGAAACTCCCACTCGCCACGCGCCACCAATTGGGCCAGGCCCTGCTCCTTGTACTTCAGGGCTACCCACAGCAGCAGGCAGAAGCCGAACAGATGGAACAGGAACCTGGAGCGCCAGTGGCCTAGTGGTTCCAGCAGCTGTTTCATGTGATCTATGATACGCGAACGCTCGGGCGCGCGTAGCGGGGTTGGCGGGATCCATCGCAACGTAGGTGGCGAGTTCATGGTGTGGTTTGCGCAGCGGGTGCGGGCACGTCGTGAAATCTGCTCTGACTGCGACCGAACCCCACGACCATCTCGGACAGCGTAGAGGGCAACCCCGGCTCGTCTCACGCAAGCGTGGTCAGCGCGTGTGAGGGGGACAGGCGGACGCGCGTTCGGGCAGCCTTTACCCAATAAGCTCCGTGCCTTGGGTGGTCCGAGAGCCGCTGGTTCCGCTAACTTGGCCGCGCGGGTCGACACCGGTTCGGGCTCCGCTTGGCGTTTGCCGGCGACGCGACGGCCTTCCGTCGCGTCGGCGATTGGCATAGCCTCGCGTGCGGGTGACC
>JAPPOR010000944.1 GCA_028817905.1 Myxococcales bacterium | reverse complement strand
GGCCCCGCCGCGCTCGGAAACCCGCTGAAAACGAATATAGGGACAGGCCCTAGTCCATTGCACCCGCCACACGCTGCACCGTGGTCCGCAGCCAGATGTGCCCGGGGTCGCTGTCCCGTACCGGGCTCCACGCCAGCGTCTCGATCAGCGGGGGCACGCGAAACGGGGGGTTTAGCACGCGCACGTCGGGCGCCAACCCGGGAATGCGGGTAAGCCGCTCGGGACAAAGGGTCACGAAGCGCGTGCCGGGAATCAGAAGCAGCGCCGCACCCAAGCTCGCCACGGCCATGGCTCCCGGACGCCCGACACCCGCCGCACCCAGCGCATCGTCCACCACCGTCCCACCGAAACCGGGTGCATAGCGAATGAAGGGCAAGCGGCGGAGCGCCGCGGGGGTCAGCCGGGCGCCCACCTGGGGGTTGTCTCGGTCGACGACGCACACCCAGCGGTCCCGGAACAGGGCCTCGTGGTGGCCACGGGCGTAGGCCTTGGGACACACGAAAAGGTCCGGGACCACGCTGGTCGCGCCCGCTGCCGAGAGCTCCAGGGGGGCGAAACGCAAGCGCACCCCCGGTGCCTGTCGGGCAACCGTCGCGTGGAGTTCGCGGGCGAGGACCAGCATCGCATAGTCCGACGCGGCCAACGTGAACTCCTGCTGTGAGGTCTCGGGGGCGAACACCGCGCGGCGCTCGATCGTCGCTTCGATGCTGGCGATGATGTCCCGCACGGGCTCTCGCAGGGTCAGCGCAAACGGCGTGGGCTCGAGCTTGCGCCCGGTCCGCACAAGCAGGGGGTCCTCGAAGAAGTCTCGCAGGCGCCCCAGGGCGGCAGAGGTGGCAGGTTGACTCAAGCCCAGTGCCTTGCCGGCATCCGTGACGCTGCCCGCGGACAGCAGCCGATCCAACACAACGAGCAGGTTCAGGTCGAGCTGAGCAAGAGCCTTGGCCATAGGTCATATTATCCAGGAAACAACTGAATACCATCCGAAACATCGATTGGACGAATCCATCGGACAGACCTAGTACTCCTTCATCCCATCCGTACTGGCGGATCACGCAGAACCCGGTTGCAGCCATGCCTATCCCCCTGGACGTCGCCATCGTGGGCTTCGGTCCCGCTTCCCAGGTGCTCGCCTCGCTGCTTGGGCGCGGCGGGCACCGCGTGGTGGTCTTCGAAAAGTTCGCCGCGCCCTACGGCCTGCCACGCATGAGCACCCTCGACGGGGAAGTCGCGCGCCTGCTGCAGCATACCTGCGATGCCGACAGGGCTCTTTCGGCAGCGATCCCCCAGCGCGAAGTCGAGCTCTTTGGAACCGATGGCGACCTGGTCGCGACGGTCGACTGGGCCTACGAACGCGGCGGGTATCCCTCGCACCTGTCCCTCCATCAACCGGACCTGGAGGCCGCCATGCTCGACCGCATCGCACAGATGCCAAGCGTCGAGTTGCGCTGGGGACACGAGGTGGTCGGCATCGAACAGACCGCACAGGAGTGGCGGGTGACGGCCGTGGGTCCCGACGGCCGCGGGACGGCAAGGGCCCGCTATCTCGTGGGCATGGACGGCGCATCCAGCTTCGTTCGGGACGCGCTCGGCATCGAGATGGATGTGCTGCACGTGCACGAGGATCACTGGGTGCTGACCGACTTCCAGGTAAAAAAGCCCCTCCCAGACGGTCTCGAGCAACGCATCTACTTCGACATGAACCCCACGGCGCCCTACTTCTTCGGACCCAACGGCCGGGGGCGCTGCCGGACCGATGTACGGCTACAACCCGACGACGATCCCGACGCGACGCTCGCACATGCAGGGGCCTACGATTTCCTCGAACGACGCGTGGGCATCCCGCGCGACCACGTCGAGGTGATCCGCCGTGTTCACTATCGCTTCAAGTCCGAGGTAGCGCGCTCGCTTCGGGTAGGAAGCGCTTTTATCGGGGGCGATGCGGCCCACACCATGACGCCGTACATGGGCCAGGGCGCTTGCACCGCGATGCGGGACGCCGCCAACCTGGCCTGGAGGTTGGACCTCGTGCTACGCGGTCAGGTCGCAGACTCGATCCTGGACAGCTACCAAACGGAACGGCTCGCACACGGACGTGAGTTCGTAGAGGGATCGCTGGGAGTGTGGGCGTTGGTCAACGCCCCGACGGACCCTGCCGCGGCGCGGGCGCGCGACGAGCAGCTCCGCAGCGTTGGGGTGCTGCCGGGCCGCGTGCCCCCGATGCGCACCGGCATGTTGCGCCGCGGCAGCGATGGAGAGCCCACGCCACAGGCGGGCGAACTCTCACCCCAGGGGCGGGTTCGCATCGACACGCGGGAGGGTCTGCTCGACGACCTCGTGGGGTACGGCTTTCAGCTCATGAGCACCCTGGACCTCGATCGGGCCCTTGGCCCTACCCGGCTTTCGCGCCTCGACCAGCTCGGCATCCACCGCTTGACCCTCAGGTCCCGCGAGCACGACGGGCGGGTTGTCGATCTGGACGACACCTATCATCGCTACCTGACCGCGCACCAAGCGACGACGTTCTGCAGCCGGCCCGACCTCTACGTCTTCGGGCTCGCCAACGGGGTGGCGGACAGTGTTGCGCTGGTCGATGCGCTGCTTGAGGCGCTCCCCCAAACGTTCCCCAAACGTTCCCGCAAAGCGCCCCCCGAGCCTGCCCATGGGGCGCGCGGTACCGAGCGCCCCTCACCCACCCCTAAAGGAACCGCGATGCCCGATGCCAGCTACACCCAAGCCCGCCCGGAAGACCGGGCGCTGATCACAGCAGTCATTCACCGCTACTGCCACCTCGCAAAGGAAAACGCCGACTTCAGCGCCATGACGCCCCTATTCACGCCCGACGCGGTGTTCTCCATCCCGGGCAAGGACCTGGCGCCGGACCAGATCGGCCAGGTGGTACGCGGCCAGGGACCCACCTTCATCAGACACCACGCAACCACGATCGACATTCGCTTCGTGGGGGACGACCAGGCACACACCGAAACGTTCTTCCTCGCCATGACGGATGAGGCACGGCCAGACCATTGGGGCTGCTGGCGGGACGTGTTCCGACGCCAGGCGGACGGCAGCTGGTTGATCGCAAAGCGCACGGTCGTGCCCGAAGGCGCTGTGCCCGGGGGCTGGCTTGCCCGAGCCTACAGCCGACCCGCATGACGCCCATGGCCTACGCTACCCGGGAAGACATCACGGCGCGCGTACGGGCGACGTTCGACGCGTGCCCATCGCAACGCCTCAAGGAAGTGATGACCACGCTCGTGGACCATCTACATGGCTTCGCTCGCGAGACCGGGCTCACGCGGCAAGAGTGGCTGCTCGGCGTCGACTTCCTCTTCCGCGCCGGGCAGATCTCGGACGCAGCCCGCAATGAGTTCATGGTGCTATCCGACGCGCTGGGACTGACCGCGCTGGTAGAGCTCATGGAAGACGCCGACGAGGAGCGCACCCCCACCAACAACCTCGGGCCGTTCTATGTAGAGGAAGTTCCGACGCTCCCGTTCAACGCGGACCTGAGGGGCGATCGACCGGGGACCCCGATGCTCCTACGGGGCCGGGTCTTGGGCGCCGATGGCGAGCCCATCCCCGGTGCCTCAATCAACCTTTGGCAGACGCAGCACGACGGTCGCTACGACGTGCAAGTTCCTGGCCTTGACGAGTACCGCTACCGCGGCTGGCTGCGCACGGACCCCCAGGGCGTCTACCAGGTGCGCACGATCAAACCAGTCGGCTACACGGCGCCGATGGACGGTCCGGTCGGACAGATGCTGCGCGCCACGGCACGCAGCCCGTGGCGGCCAGCCCATGTGCACTTCCTGATCCGCGCCGCGGGCCACCGACCGCTCATCACGGAAGTGTACCCCCAGGACACGCCTCACCTCGAAGACGACGTGGCGTTTGGCCCAAGGGCGGCGCTAGTGGTGGCTCCCGTAGAAGTCCGCGATCGGGACGAGGGCGCGCGCGTAGGCCTGTCGGTGCCGTTCGTCAAACTTGAGTTCGACTTCAAGCTGTCGCCGGCGGAGCCGGGCTCGGAGCGGTGAGCATGAGAATCATCGGCATCGAACGCCCGGGCCGCCAACGCGAGGTGGCGTGGCTACGCGACGACGGGCGCACCGTGTCCCCGATCGCAGAGCTACAGGCGTTCTGGCGTGAGCCGCAACGTTGGCTCGAGCATCGCAACACCGGCGGGTCCAGCCTCCCTGCCAACGGCATTCGACGGGTGCCGCCGGTGCTGCCCGACGCGCGGGTTCTATGCGTCGGGCTCAACTACCCCGCCCACGCCGCCGAGGGTTCCTATGGGACGCAGGCGCTGCCGTCACACCCGACGATCTTCGCGCGCTTCGTACGGTCCCTGAGTGTGGACGGCGCGAGCTTGCCCGTGCCAGTCGACGAAGAAGGCCTAGACTGGGAGGGCGAGGTGATGGCATGGCTGGGCACCCGCCTGGTCGACGCCTCCCCGGTCGAGGCCCAGGAGGCCGTGATCGGATACTCGGCATTCAACGACGTCACCGCGCGACGCGCCCAAAAACGCACCTCCCAGTGGACCCTGGGCAAGAATGCAGATGCCTCTGGCGTACTCGGACCCATGACCCCCGCCGCGGAGGTAGGCGACCTCGCCCACGGTTTGGCGATCCGCACCCGCGTCAACGGCCAGTTGGTTCAAGAAGGCTCCACCCGCGACATGATCTACCCCGTCGGACCGACGCTCGCCCATATCTCGCGCACCATCACGCTGGAGCCGGGCGACCTACTGGCGACAGGCACCCCCGCCGGTGTGGGCTACGCGCGCTACCCACCCCAACTCCTGCGCCCAGGAGACCGGGTCGAAGTCGAGGTCGACGGGCTGGGCGCGGTTCACAACCGCATCGTGGATCACCATCACCGGCGCACGCCCTTCGGTGCCTGACAAGGCTGGGCATGGGGACGGACCGAAAAACCGAAAGAAGAGCCCGCGCCGACATCCTCGGGTGCGGCTTCGAGGTTTATGCGTCGTCGCTACTCGCAAAGCCCGAGTTCAGCCCTCGGATCCAGGAGTCAAGGCTTTCATGTCCGCTCAGCATGCCGAGATGCACGTGCGACCCCATCAGACAGTACCAGAGCAGCCGCCAGTCACTGTGAGCCAGGGCCTTCGCCAAACGTTGGAGGTATTGCTCCCGCGCGCCCGGCACCTCGTCCATCAGGTACTGACCGTCCACGAAGCGTGTGATGACGTGCGTCACGACTCTTGGCGCGTGCTGGCGTGCGACGCGTGGCATGCCCGTATTGTCGGCCGAACGCGCTTCTGGTTGCCCAACTCCTGCAGTTCTTCGGTCCGTCCCCAGCCGTGGCGAATGATCCGGACTGGACGCACGGTCCTCCGTTGGGCGCGGGACCGTCCGCGGCGCCCTTGGGGATACCGGGGGATGAGTGACGCTCTGCATGACGCCTCCTGCTCCGAGTCCCGAGGCGTCGCCCTCCCCGCTCCCCGAGCGCCTTGGCCTTGCCGAATATCTGCAAGAGGCCGCGATGCGGCCTGCGGGCGCTCACGAGGGCGCGGCCGTGGAGACCGCCCTGGGGCGGCGCCGTGGCGGCGCCTCACCCCCAAACGGATTGGCTCCGTCGTCCTCGATCAGCGCCATCAGGGCGTGCGCGTCCAGCTTGGTCACCTGGCCGGCGTCCTGCATGAGCTCCTCCGCTAACTCACGCTTGCGCGCATGCAGGGCCAACACGCGCTGTTCGATGCTAGCGGTGTTGACCAACTTGTAGATCGTCACCGGGCGCGTCTGCCCGATGCGGTGGGCGCGGTCGCTGGCCTGGGCCTCGACAGCCGGGTTCCACCACGGGTCCAGATGGATCACATAGTCCGCCGCGGTCAAGTTGAGGCCGAAGCCACCGGCGCGCAGGCTGATCAGGAACAGCTCTCCCTCACCGGCCTGGAACGCGTCGACGGACCGCTTGCGCTGGGCTTCGCTGGTGCTCCCGTCCAGGTACTGGTAGCGGATGCCGGCCGCTTGCAGACGCTCCCCGGCGAGCCGCAGGAAGTCCACGAACTGGCTGAACACCAACGCCCGGTGGCCCTCCTCCCGAAGGCCCTGCACAAGCTCCAGCAACCGCTCGAGCTTGGCGGACCCGAGCTGGGCGCCCACCTCGGCGTCGACCAGCTGCGGATGGCACGCCGCCCTGCGCAGACGTGTGATCTCCGCCAGGACCGTCACCGCCGAATGCCGCGCACGCCCAGACTGCTCCGCTTGCCCCGACTGGGCGGCCTTCTTCAGGCGCGCGAGCGCGTCCCGACGCACGGCTTCAGTGAACGCCCGCTCCGCTTCCCCGGGCTCGACCTCCAGGACGACCTCCGTGCGCGGGGGGAGCTCCTTGAGAACGTCGCGCTTGCGCCGACGCAGGACGAACGGTGCGATCAACGTGCGCAGCGCCTGACTCGCGTCAGCGTCCTGCCCCTGCTGGATCGGCCTGGCGTAGCGCTCCTCAAAGTGCTTGGAGCTACCGAGCAAGCCCGGGTTGAGCAGCGTCATCAAGCTGTAGAGATCTCCCAAGTGGTTTTCCACGGGAGTGCCCGTCAGCGCCACGCGCGCATCAGCAAGCAGACGGCGCGCCGCCCGGGTACGTTGGGCGGTCGGGTTCTTCACGGCTTGCGCCTCGTCGAAGAGCACCGTGGACCAACGCACCTGCTCCAACCGTTCGATCTGCTGGGTCGCAACGCCGTAGCTCGCCATCACCACATCGAAAGACCCGAGATCCTCAAGCCCATCCATGGCCGCGCCGTCGATGGCCAACATGCGCAGCGTGGGCGCGAAGCGGCTCGCCTCGTCCAGCCAATTGCGCTTGAGGCTCAGGGGCACCACGACCAGGGCGGGCCCCTGGTCGCCGCGCAGGCAAAGTAGGGCGAGCGCCATGAGCGTCTTGCCCAAGCCCATATCGTCCGCCAGCATGGCACCGCCGCCAAACTCACAGACCCGCGCGAGAAACCGAAAGCCCTCCAGTTGGTACGCACGCAGCTCGGCGTCGAGCGTCTTGGGGAGTTGGGGGTGCCGCGCGTAGGCGGCCTCGATGCGCTCCAGGCGCTGCTTGGCGCGGCGGTTGAGACGAAGTGCTCCGTCGCCCAGCTCGCGCAGCCAGGGACTCACGAACCCCAGCGCCAGCGGCGGCAAGCGCACCGATTTGGGCTCGTCGCGCCCCTTGCCTGCCGTCTGGTCCTCTGGTGCCCCCACTTGGCCTGCGCGAGCCAGCGCCAACAGCCGCTCGCGCAGCCCGGCGGACAGCCCCGCGTAGCGCCCATCGGCGAGCTGGACGAAGCGCCCACCGGCAGCCGCTAGCAACTCCGACAGCCCCAGCACCAAGGCCTCATCGACCACCAGCTCTCCCGACAGCTCCAGCCAGCGATTGTCCTCCGAGAGGTTCAGGCGCAGCTGGCTCGTGTCCAGGTCGCCCAAGACCTCCAGGGGTTCGCACCCGGCCCACTCGATCACGACGGCTTCCGCTTGCGCGGACAGCCGCTGCAGGAATTCCAAGCAGGCTTCCCAGGTATCGATGGGGTGGGTGGCTGCTACCGCCGGTGCAAGCTCCGAGACGGCTTCACAGGCCGACGAGAGAGCGGCTCGCTCCCGGTCCAATACCCGGCGGCATTGGGTCGGGGATCCGTCGAGCTCAGCCGTGACCACCGCGAGGCCCTGCCCCGGCACGAGCGATGGGCCGCACGGCCCCAAGGGCCGCACCACCACGCGCACCTGCAACCCCTGCTCGGCACGCTTGAGGATGACCACCGGGCGCGGGTCCGGCTCCACCTGGCGAACCTCCGCCGAGGCCCGCGCCGTGTCGGCATGCACCGTGAAGTGTGCCGAGAGCTTCGCCAGGACCGCGTCCAGACGCGCCCGCCCCGCCTTGGGCACCGGCGGCAACCGCCCGATGAGCTCGATCGCCTGACGTTGCGCGTTGGTTCGGCTGCACACGGTCAGGTGGCCCTGGGGCTCGAGGCGCAGCCCGACGCCGTCGCGGCCAAAGGGCGGATCGACGGTCAAACAAAGGCCTCCCTTGCGCTCTACCACCCGAAGGTCGGGCGTTCCCGTCACCACCTCCACCGGCGGGCCGTCCGGCGCATCCTGCCAGAAGACCCGGGGATGGCCAGCCAACGCCACCGGCGTGCGCGTTCCGAAGTAGTACGTGCGACCGCCGTACCAATCGCGGCTGGACCCGATGGTGGCGACCACACGCCGATCCGCGGCCGTGAGATAGTCCAGCCGGTCGGCTTGCTCGACCAGGGTCTTGAGGGCCACCGACCGCCCCTTCGTCCAACCCTGCCCGCGTCGCTTCTGTAGGCGGGGCTGGAGGTGCAGCGATGGCAGGTCATCCGAGTGCTCGTTCACATCGCCGCAAAGGTCGTCGTCCAACAGGTCATCGTCGTCGTCCCACTCATCGGGACCGCCGAAGTCGTCTTCGTCGCGCTTGCTCAGGTGTGCGAGGAACACCAACCGCTCCTGCGCTTCAGGGGCCGACTTGGCCGACTCCTCCGAATCCACGTCGGCCACCAGGGCCTCGAGTCGCAACAGGGAGTGTTCCCATGCTGCTTGCGGCGACTGCAGGGTCGCCAACAAGCCCGCGCCGTCCTCCCCCGACAGAGACTCGCTGACGACCTTCGCGATACCCTCCAGCTGGTCGACCAGCCAGCCGAGCCCGCCCCCCACGAAGCTGCGGCTCCAGCTACGCGCCGCGTCCGCGATGCGCTCGCGGTAGCGGGCCATGTCGCCCGGATCGCCCAGGAACACGATCGTGAGCAGCATGGTCAGCACGAGCTGCCAGTCCGAGTCACCCCAAGGCGACACGGACTCCCGCAGGGGATGACGCCGCTCAAGCAGAAAGCGCGCCGCGCAGTGCAGGTCGCGGTGTGCGCGCGTCCGCTCGGCCCGCTTCAGGTGCTGCTCGGCGGCGGCCCTGCACTCCGCATCCCCCGTCGCGAGCACGACGATCAACAAGGGCGCCAGCGGCCCCTCCAGGAAGGGCTTGCGGCGCTTGCTCGGCCCCCGAGACAGGTCCAGGGCCACGCGCGTGAAGCGACGCGCATCGTCCCAGCGGGCCTCGCGCAGGGCGACCAGCGCACGTACCTGGCTGCCTTCCGCCGTGTCCTCCTCGGGAAGGTCGGCCAGTAGCCGCATGTCGCCGGCTCCCAGTACGACAAGCGAGGCGGCCGACAGTCGAACCGAAGCCGCCTCCGCCCCGCGTAGCTGCAAAGCAAATCCGAGCCAATGCGCGTCAGGCGCGACGGCGACCCTCAAGCACTCGGCAAGTACTCGCTCAGCGACTGGCAGGCGAAGGGCCTCCGGCACCTCCGCAAGGGCACGCCCGTCCACGCCCACCGGCAACAGATCGCGCAACGGATCGTAGTGCTCAAAGGAAGCCTCGTGACGGACCGACCACGCCTGCAACTCGTCCACGAGGCGCAGTGCGCGGTCCTCTCGCCCCAGGTACATCGCCACCCGCGCGCGGGCCACATGCAGCGGATACTGCTTGCAGAACTCGTGGTAGGCCGGCCCGTGTGGCTGAACCTGCGGTCCATCGCCGAGGAGGCGCTCGAAGCGCTCCAGGGTCGGTCGCGCAGCGGGATCGCCAAGCAGCCCGTGCACGCGCCGCCGATCGACCGCGAAGCAGTCCTCGTCCACCTCCACCAGCACCTCGGCTGCGAGCCACGCGGTACACGCCCGCCGCAGATCCGTCGACGACACCTGCCGCGACCGCGGGCCCGACGCCCCCGGCTGCCGCACCTGCAACGCCCCCAGCCACTGCGCCCACCCCGAACGCCCAAGGGGCTCCGCACTCAGCGAGAGCGCCAACAGCGCCTCCTGCTGCCAATCCACCTGCGAATCCGACATGGCCTCCCGGGTTAGCAGCTGGCATCGAAGCGAATCAAGAAGCAATCACGCGACCGCACCCCCGTCGACCCTGACCGCCGGCATATGCCGCGCGAGTTCGCCGACGTCCGCGCCCGGTTCGAGGAAGGCGCGCCCTACCCGGCGACGAGCCCGACCAAGCGTCGAGCGCCGAGACGGCATGTAGCCCTGCATCGCCGTGCGAAATGGCCCTCGTTCAGAGTGTTGGCATCGCATCGACCGTGCAGCGCTGGTTTCCGTGCGCAGGCAAGAAGCCGGTCCCCGGTCGCCAGGGGCGTGCCCTCTTCCCAGGCGCTACAGTTGACACGTAATCCGTGCGCACGTATCCTGTGCGTGTGAATCTGACGATCTCCGTGGACGATGAGCTGCTTGAACGCGCGCGGCGTCTGGCTCAGCAGCGCGGTGTGAGTCTGCAAGAGTTGCTCCGTGCGTATCTACGCACGCTTGCGGGCGAATTGTCGGGAGCGGAAGCCGCGGACGAGCTGATCGCACTGATGGGAAGGCAAGGCGGGCGCTCGGGCGGTCAGCGCCTGTCGCGGGAAGATGCGTACGAGGACAGGTTGTGAATGACCGCGCCTTCCTGGACACCAACATCCTGATCTACGCCGCCGACGCAGACGCCGGCGACAAGCAAGCGCGAGCCCAGGCGATCCTTCGCGACGCGATCGCCACGCGTATGGGCGTGCTCTCGACCCAGATCCTGCAGGAGTACTTCGTGGTCGCAACACGCAAGCTCGGGGTGTCGCCGGTCGACGCCCGTCGCAATGTCGAGCTGCTGGCGACGCTGGAAGTTGTCGCGGTGGACGTCGAGCGGATCCTCGGTGCGATCGATCTGCATCGGCTTCATTCGCTGTCGTTTTGGGACGCTCTCGTGGTGCGTTGCGCTTCCGCCGCCGGCTGCACGCGGCTGTTGTCCGAAGACCTGCAGGCCGGTCAGGTGATTGACGGCGTCCGGGTCGAAAACCCGTTCGCGTAGCATGGGGACGGACCGAAAAACCGAAAGAAGAGCCCACGCCGACATCCTCGGGTGCGGCTTCGAGGTTTATGCGTCCTCGCTCCACAAGCGGGCTGCCTGTCGGCCGCGGTCCTTGTCCGCTTCGGTTGCCGTGCGGACCAGGTAGCTGGCCGCCGAGTCGCTCAAGCCGAGCGCAGCGCACACTTCGGCCACTGGGCGCCCAGCTTCCCGACACGCGAGAACCGCCACGCGTCGTGCACGGCTTAC
>JAPPOR010000847.1 GCA_028817905.1 Myxococcales bacterium | reverse complement strand
TGCGGAGTCGAGCAGTTGTGCGAGGGCGCGTGATTTGGTGATGGATGCGGGCTAGTCTCCCGCGCCATGTTTGAGAAGGTTCTGATCGCCAACCGCGGAGAAATCGCCGTGCGCATCGCCCGCACCTGCGAGCGTCTGGGAATCGCAACTGTTGCCGTGCACAGCGATATCGAGGCCGAAGCACTGCATGTCAGCACGTGCGACGAAGCGGTCTGCATCGGCGAGGCACCGGCAAGGGGCAGCTACCTGAACGCCACGAAAATCATCGAGGCGGCCAAGCAGACCGGCGCCAATGCGATTCACCCCGGCTACGGCTTCTTGAGCGAGAACCCGCACTTTGCCCGGGCGGTCGAGGAAGCCGGACTGGCATTTGTGGGACCGACGGCCGAGGCCATTGGGCTGTTCGGCGACAAGCTCAAGGCCCGCGAGCTGGCTGCCCACGCGGGGGTTCGGGTGGTGCCCGGCACGGAGTTGCCGCTCGAAAGCGCCGCCGACGCGGTCAGGGCGGCAGACGACGTGGGATACCCGGTGATGTTGAAAGCGGCGGCTGGAGGTGGCGGCATCGGCCTACAGCGAAGCCATGGCCCTGAGGATCTGGAAGAAGCGTTCGCAACGTGTCAACGCCGTGCGGAGGCCGCTTTCGGCGACGGTCGGGTGTTTCTGGAACGGCTGATCGAACGCCCTCGGCACCTGGAAGTGCAGGTGGTCGCGGACTCACATGGCCAGTATGTCGCGCTCGGTGAACGCGAGTGCAGCATCCAGCGACGTCATCAAAAACTTCTGGAGGAGTCACCCTCCCCCGCATTCGTGCAACCGGATCACGGCGATCTCAAACGGGAGATTCTGTGCGACGCGGCCCTGCGCATCGCGCGCGAAGCGAACTTCGCAAACGTCGGCACCGCGGAGTTCCTGATGGACGCGCAGGACCGTATCTACTTCGTTGAGTTCAACCCCCGACTGCAGGTGGAGCACGGCGTAACAGAGATGTGCACAGGTCTCGACCTGGTGGAACTGCAACTGCGCATCGCGGCCGGCGAGAAGCTGCCTCCTGAAGCCATCGCGGCCCAGCCGACCGGCCACGCCATGGAAGCTCGGCTATACGCGGAAGATGCCACCCAGAACTTCATCCCTCGACCGGGCCAGATCGAGAACCTGCGCTGGCCGATGGTAGCCCCCGGTGCGCTTCGGATCGAAACCGGCGTGACTGCGGGGTCCACCATGACACCACACTATGATCCTTTGATCGCCAAGCTGATCGCTTACGCCCCGACCCGACACCAGGCTCTGCTCACGCTCGACCGCGTGCTGGCGGAGACAGTCCTCACCCCCTTGACCACCAACCTTGGCTTCCTACGACAGGTGCTGGCCCACGAAGCGTTTCGCGCGGGGCAGTACGACACCGACACGACTGCCGAGATCCTGGCCAACCCGCCCGCACCCGACGCAAGCGAGAGCCCAAAGAAGCCGGGCCCCAAAACGCGTAGGCGTCGCTAGGCTTAAACTGCCCTTCGGGAAGCTGACGCGTTCGCGGGTCGCATGAGCGCGTGCCGCGAAAGTGGCATTTCCGGTCGCGGCCTAGCTATAGCTAGCCCGGACTATTCATGAACCCTGCATCGCCTCGCTTGTTCTTCGAGTTCACACGGCTTTCGCTGCCCTAGCAAATACGGAGAGTATGCCCGTGGGTCGCCGAAAAGCCGTGTGAAGCCGAATCCCTACGCAAGGTTCATGAATGATCCGGGCTAGCCGCAGGCGAGCGTGGTCCGTCCAGCGAAGATCGCCGCGTCGCCTAGCTCCTCCTCGATCCGGAGCAGCTGGTTGTACTTCGCAATCCGCTCCGAACGCGATGCGGAGCCGGTCTTGATCTGACCCGCACCTGTAGCGACCGCCAGATCGGCGATGAACGTATCCTCCGTGTCGCCGCTGCGGTGCGAAATGATCGATGAATAGTCGTTGATGGCAGCAAGCTCAATCGCTTCGAGGGTCTCCGTCACAGTGCCAATCTGGTTCACCTTGATAAGAATCGAGTTGGCGACCTCGGCTTCGATCCCGCGCTGCAAGCGTCTGGTGTTCGTCACGAAGAGGTCGTCACCCACGAGCTGAACCCGCTCCCCCAACCGGTCGGTCAACGTGCGCCAGCCATCCCAATCATCCTCGTCGCAGCCGTCTTCAATCGAGACGATCGGGTACTTCTCGCACAAGTGTGCGTATACGTCGACCAGGCCTCCCGCATCGATCTGCTTCTTGTCGAACGTGTAGAGACCCTTAGACTTGTCGTAGAACTCGCTTGAAGCGGCGTCGAGTGCCACGGCGATGTCGTGACCCGGTTGATAGCCGGCGGCCTCGATCGCCTTGACAACAATCGCCAGGGCGGCCTCGTTGGTATCAATGCGGGGGGCGAACCCGCCCTCATCACCGACGGAAGTCGCGAGCCCTTGCGCGGCCAATAGCTTTTTTAGGGCATGAAAGGTCTCGACGCCTGAACGGAGCGCTTCGCCGAACGTAGTCGCTCCCACGGGCACGATCATAAATTCCTGGATCTCAAGCCCGTTGTCGGCATGGGCGCCGCCATTGAGCACGTTCATGAGCGGAGCCGGCAAGATGCGCGCCTGTACGCCCCCAAGGTACCGCCACAGGGGAAGCCCCACGGCGGCGGCCGCAGCCCGGGCCACCGCCATCGACGTTCCTAGCATCGCATTGGCGCCCAGGTTCGTCTTGTTGTCGGTGGCATCCAGCTCGAGCATCAAGCGATCGACATCCGCCTGTGCCAGCGCGTCCCGTCCGACCAACTCGGGCCCGATCCGCTCGATCGTGTTCTGCACCGCCTGGGTCACTCCCTTGCCGAGGTACCGCTCCCCGTCGCCATCGCGGAGCTCATGCGCCTCGTGCTCGCCGGTGGAGGCACCGGAAGGAACGGCAGCCAGCCCTATGGCGCCCTCCTCGAGTTCCACCTCAACTTCGATCGTCGGGTTCCCCCGGGAATCCAGAATTTCGCGCGCAAAAACGTCCTTGATCGTTGTCGTCATCGGGACCTCAGGCTGCGGAAAGGCCTGGGGATACCGAGGCGGAAGCGGCATTGCAAGCAAACGTTGCCGTCCAGAATATCGGAAGATTTCACTGTTCGCCCACGCGAGCCAAGGCACGCGACCCACGACACCGATGTCACAGCGCGGGGAGGGTGTGGTGTGCCCAGGCAGCCACTAAGATCCCCACGACGGGGTCTTTTTTCTTTCTGTTCCAACCGGTTAACTCACCTGCGCAATCCCCACACGGTGTGCCGGCCCGCATTTTGCACCGGTTGCGCCGCATCCCGCTTCGCCTTAGATAGCGAGCGAAATTCACTACTTGGCACTACTTGGCAGATCGCGATTGGACACAAACTCGAAACACGCAGATAGGGAACAGCCGCCCATCTCTACCAAACAGGAATTATTGGTACCGGAGCGGCCAGCCGAGTAGTATCACGCCCACTAAATTCCGCACGGGGTCGAAGGGACGCGACCCTGTGCAGAAGCAATGCATGCATGAAGGAGCTTGGAATGAAGATCATTAACCTCTTGGCGATTCTGATGGCTTGTCTCGGCCTGAGCCTCGGCGTGGTCGGTTGCGGCGACGACGACGACGACACCACGCCCGATGCAACGATGCCCGGCGACGGTGACGGCGACGGTGACGGCGACGGCGACGGCGACGGTGACGGCGACGGCGACGGCGACGGCGACGGTGACGGCGACGGCGACGGTGACGGCGACGCCGGCATGGATGACGAAGACGCCGGCTGAGTCATCGAACCGCGTGTAGGACCCACCGGGGGCGGTGCACAGCGCACTGTCCCCGGTTTTCTTTTTTGCCGGTCCGCTCACTGATAGAACGGCGCCGTGATGGGTCTCGCGTTCGAACCACCTCGTTCGCTCGGCGCTCTGCTCCTGCTGTTCGCCGCTTGCAGTTCCCAAGCGCCCGACAGCGCCGCCCGTCATGCGCTCGATGCCCCGGAGCCCAGCGCCCCCGAGGAAGTCGCCGTTGCAGATGGCACGGCGAACGCCAGCCTCGCGGGACGGGTTGAACAGCTGGCCGCACGCCACGCACGAGGCTGGGACCCCGGCGAGCTACGGGTCGAGGGGGACCTTGCCGACCGGGAGCGAAGGAGTTCTATGGCCGTGCTGCGCTATGGACGCTGCTATCGCTTCATCGGGGCCGGAGGCCCCGGGCTCGAGGATCTCGACCTCGTACTGTACGATAGCAACAACGTGCCGGTTCAGCGGGACGTTTCGCAAGACGGGTTGCCCATTCTGGGCCTCCAGGCCCACATTTGTCCGCACACGACTGCGACGTACCGGCTGGAGGTATCCGCGTACGCTGGCTCGGGTCCCTTCTTCGTGCGCTCATTCGAGTCCCCCCACTAGCCCGCATTGCTCGCCAGCGCTTCGCGCTGGTGAGCAATGCGGGCTAGAGGCGGAGATCCAGCGGCATGAGGGCCATCGCGCGTTGGCCGTCGAGCAGATAGAGCAGCGAAAATGTGTGCGCCAGTGAGACCAAGGGGGCCGGGACGCGTGCTGACGCAGTGGCCCCCGCAGACCGCAGGCCAAGAACCATTTCGAGCAAGCCTGGTGGGCCCTTGGGCAGCAAGACCATCGATGCGTCCGGAGGGAGGCGTGCCAGGTGGCGGGCCCTGCGCAGCGCGGCGCCGAAGCCTCCGAGATGATCCACCAGCCCGACGCGCTGCGCCGCATCGCCGGAATAGATGCGCCCGCGTCCAAGCTCGTCGATGCGCGCCACGTCCATGCCGCGCCCCTGTTTGATGCGTTCCAAGAACACCCGGTAATATCGACGCAGTCTGTCTGCGAAGGCCGCCCGCTCATCCGGCGTAAACGACCGCCACATGCTATCGGCCCCTGCCCGCTTGCCACGCTGGATGATATCTATACCAACGCCAAGCTGCTCCGCTAGCGGGCTGATGTCGACCTTGCCGTAGAAGATGCCGATCGAGCCGGTCACCGTGGACGGGTCAGCCCAGATCTCGTCCGCAGCAGCGGCGACGTAGTAGCCACCACTCGCCGCTACAGCACCCATCGAAGCGATGACCGGCTTGCGCTCGCGCGCGCGCATGACCGCGCGCCAGATCTGGTCGCAAGCCAGCACGGACCCACCGGGCGAGTCCACCCGCAGAACGATCGCGCGCACCGTTGGGTCGGAAGCCAAGCCCTCAAGCGCCTTCACGACAGTACGCGCGCCACTCATGTGGGTACCCAGGAACGGAACGTCGACGTTTTCGCCATCCACGATCGCCCCGTCCACCAACACGACACCTATGCGAGCAGCGGTGCCCATATGGCGGTCACGCAGGTCTGGCACCTTGCGCTTGAGCGGCCTCCGGCCCAACTCTCCGATGCCCAACTGAGGGAGCAGAACCTCATCCGCCACTCCATCGATCATCCCGGCGGCCTGGGCGTCGAGCGCAAGAAACATCCCGGTATCCATGAGTTCAGAAACGCGCGAACGCGAGACCCCAAGGTCGCCCGCCACATCGGTATGGATACGCCGCTGAACATCGTTCATCAGACCGGCTAGCTGTTGTCGAGCAGGCTCGGACATGGTGCGCTCGGTGTACTGTTCGGGCGCGCTCTTATAGGGACCGATGCGAATAAAGTCGGCGCGCACCCCGAGCTTCTGAAGCGTACCGCCAAACACGAGCACATGCGCCGCACCACCCGCGAAGCGCACGTTGCCTGCGGGGTCTAACATCACCTCATCAGCCGTCGTGCAGGCGTAGAACTCGGCACCACTCGCCCCATCTAGATGGCAAGCCACCGGCTTGCCGGCCGCCTGCAAGGCCCGAATTTGCATCCGCAGCTCCTGGGCATAGGCGGTCCCCATAAGGGATCCCCTGGGTCGCAACAACACGCCCGCGACGCGATCATCGGTACGGACCCGATCGAGAAGCGCAAGCACCGATAGCATTCCACGCGGTCCGAGCCCTTCGAGCTTAAGATCCAGTACCGCCCCCCCAACCGGGAGACCTCTCCGCTGAAAGCCCTCAAGCCGTGCCATTGCATACCAGTTAAACTCGTTGCTCGAGAAGCCATCCCCGCCCATACCGCCGAAGGCTGCGGTCACACCTCCGTAGGAGAGGGACAGCTCGGCGACCAACCGTAGCACCGCGTCTGAGTCGGCGAAGCGCTCCACCTCGGCTGTGGCCGCTGCATAGCCAAGCCACGGAATGCGTACCCCCAGGCCTGCACGGCCGGCCACGCGGCCTCCGACACCGCTAGCGAGGGTGGTGTCGAGGATCAAGTCATCGACGCCCAGAGGTCGGAGCTGAATGCCGAACTCGAGGCTCGATCCCAGGTCTAGGCCGGCGGTGCCAAGTCCTTCCCGGGAAGCGAATAGATCGCGTCCGACGAGCGAGATGCCTAGCACAGGAGAGGGTCGCAGCGACATGCCCATATCGATCGCGGCCAACCCATCGAGCATCCCACTAGGAGACGAAAAACCACGTGCGGTCACGCCCACCGCGAAGCTGTCGCTCGGTCCATATGCGAGCGACAGCGCGGCCATGCCTCGGTCCGCCCGGATCCCGAAAGGGCGAAGCGCCGCATCCCCCGGTCGGATGCTCTGCAGCGACAGGGCAGCTGAAAGGTCGAACCACAATGGCAGGGCCAAGTGCAGTGCGTCCCCGCGGCCCAACCACTCGCCCTTGCGATTCACCTCGGCATGCACATAAGCCAGGCTGAACCCCTGGAGGTACCCGAGCAGCGCGGGGTTCACCTCGGCAACTACCGCATCGTCCTGCAGCACGACGGAACTCGCAGGAACCACAACGCCATCGGTTGCTCCCTGAAACTGCGCCGAGGCGGCGAACGAGGCAAGACTTGAGACCCATGCCAGGAGAGACGCGAAGACACGACGCACGAGCCCGGAGGAACAAAGCGCCGCGCGATCCTTAAACCTGTCGCCCATGCGGCGGTCATAGCACGGGCGTGCGATGAGCTGTCAGCCGTTGGCAAGCACCTAGCCAGCAGCTAGGTTGTTCGGATGTTCGGACGGGATAGGCTTTCCTCCCCCCAACAGGGCTGCACACCCAGCGCTGTAGGGCGCACGCTCGGATGCCTGCTCGCATGGTCACTTGCTGTGACCATACCCGCAAACCTCTGTTGGGCCCAGCCGTCGCCTCCGCCGGAGGCCGTAGACCTGTACCTCGAAGGCCGAGCGCTCTACCAGGATGGACGCTATCGGGAGTCGATCGCCCGACTCAAGGCCGCCCTCAAACTCGACCCGCACTCGCCCAACCTGATGTACAACGTCGCGCGCGTCAACGAGCTACTGGGCAACCTCGACGAAGCCATCGCGTACTACGGCCGCTACCTCGACACGCTCGAGCGGAACCAACGCGACGAACGTGCCGACATCAAAGCCACCCTGATGCGGCTTCACGGGGCTCGCGACGAAGTGCGCGCTGCCGCTCAGCCTCGCAAGCTGAAGGACTTGCGAGTGAACACGGAAGACACGCCCCTAGGCAAAGCTGACCTGGCATTTTGGCTCACCGCCTCCGCGGGCGCTGGCCTGCTGCTCGCCAGCGGCGTAACGGGGTGGATGGCGCTGCAACGAGAAAACGACCTTGTAGCGTTCGTCCTGGGATCACCGCCGCAAGGCGACGGACCACTCACTGCCAAGCAGTCCGTGGCACGCGAAGCGGACCGACTCGCGCTCACGGCAGACGTGCTGTTGGGGGCGGGGCTCGCCACCGTCGCGGGCGCCGCCCTACTGTACTTCTTGCGTGATCCAGAAGGCAAAACCAGAGACAGTCCAAACCACGGCGAGCGCAAGCCAACCTTCACCGTGAGCGCACAGGTGTCCCACCGACAGGTTGGCATGTTGCTGGTTGGACCCCTCTAGCCCGGATCATTCATGACTACGGCGTCGGAACGCGCAGGGATTCGGCTTCACAGGGCTTTCGACGACCGACGGGAATACTGCCTGTGTTTCCTAGGGCGGCGAAAGTCCTGTGGAGTCGAAGGACAGGCGAGGCGGCGTCGTAGTCATGAATGCTCCGGGCTAGGGGACCGGGCTAGGGAATAGCTACCGAACCCGAGCGGTCACGCGTCTTTCAGGGTCGTGCAGCTGGGCAGAATACCGTGCTCAAGGCTCGGGAGGATCATGCAAGTGATCGGCTTCGCTGGGCTTTTCGGTCAACCGAAGCGAACGAGCAAGAGCGGGGAGGACCAAAGGCGGGAAGATCGAGGCCGGAGGCGATGTCGAGACGGTGAATGATCCGGGCTAGTCGGAATGCGTCGGGGCGCGCCATCATCCGTGGTGGAAGGATGTGCCTTTAGGCCGCCAGCAGGCGTGCTATTCTCTGTCACCACCGAAATCACATCACGGGGCAGCCGCCCCTTATTGGGGTATGTCGTCGACAGCCACCAGCAGCAGTAACATGACCGACCCGTTGTTAGGTGCCACGGTGGCCGGTCGGTACGTGGTGGAGGCGTCGATTGGAGCCGGCGCCATGGGGGCGGTCTATCGCGCTCACCAACGTGGGCTCGACCGACCGGTGGCATTGAAGGTGTTGCGACCCGGTTTGCGCTGGGGCCGCGATACGATCGCGCGCTTCCGACGAGAAGCCAAGGCGATGAGCGCGTTGACCCACCCAAACACCGTACGCGTGTTCGACTTTGGTACGACGCGCGACGGCGGGCTGTTCTTAGCGATGGAACTGCTGAAGGGCAAGCTCTGCACCGACCTGATCATGGAAAGCGCGGTCACGGCCGAACAGGCGGTAGAGTACGCCCGTCAGATTCTCTGGTCGATCGGCGAAGCCCACAGCAAAGGCATCATTCATCGGGACCTCAAGCCGGACAACGTGTTCATCGCGCAAGTCGACGGACATGCAGAACCGATCGCAAAGGTGCTCGACTTTGGCATCGCCAAGGCAATTCAAGGCGAACAGACCCTCAATCAGTTCGAGACCCAAGACGGGACCGTCTTCGGCACCCCGCGCTACATGTCCCCCGAGCAGGCCCAAGGAAAGTCACTGGACCATCGAAGCGATCTGTACGCAGTGGGCATCATCCTCTACGAATTGCTTGCCGGCGCGCCCCCGTTTTGCGACGACGATGCGGTGGTGGTCATGGCGCAGCACATTCGTGAGGCGCCCAAGGCACTGAGCTGTCCCCATGAAGGCTGGAAGTTTCACCCTGAGCTGGTGTCGATCGTCACCAAGGCCCTCCGAAAGGTCCCACAGGAGCGCTTCCAGTCCGCCCGTGAGTTCGAAACAGCCCTCGAGCATTGCGCGCGTGGAGGCCGCCTCTGCGTTCCCGACCAGCACGATGGGTTGGGCCGAGCCCGCGAGCTCGCGGTCGCACGGTGGCATCGCGCCCGGAGCCTCCCCGGCCGAGTTCGATGGGGTGCACTGGCGGTCCTCGGCCTCATGGGCGGTGCGATCGCGCTTGCGCTCGGGACGGATGTGGAGCACCCCAAAGGGCAAGACGTGCGCCAGATCGCCACCCGCAATGGAATGGTTCAACTATCAACCGAGCCGCGGGGTGTGGAGGTATTGCGCGGGGGACAGCGGATCGGCGTCACGCCGCTGGTTGTGCCGATGGCCCCCCACCTGCCGAGCCATGTTCTGCTAAAGAAGGATGGCTTCGTGGATCTGTCGGTCCGCCTGGAGCCGAACGATGGGGAGCGCCACCTGACGATGGCTCGCCAGTCTAGCGCCTCTATCAGCCAGCCCACACGCCTCTCACGCACCAAACGAGTCCGGGCGTCGAAGGCAAGGAAGAAGACAAGAAAGCGCCGGACCAAGGCCGCGCGAGCGCAGCGAACACGTGATACGCCGAATGAGTCGCTCGGCACGAGCGATTCTGCGCCGCAACCGGCTGATAGCCCATCTCCCTATGAAAAATTCTGAAGGCGCCAACGCTGCTGCCCAATCGCCTGCGCATCTGAGTCTGACTCGCTCGCAGGTCCATCTAGAATGGGAGCGACTCGCGAAAGCAGTGCTGAGCCGATGCCACTGCGCTGCGACCGAGCGCCGAGGACTCACCTTGGCGAGCTCACTGGAGGAAGCACGAGCACGACTGACAGAAACGGCTGAAGCGATGGAGCTCCACCAAGCCGGCGAGGGTCTCCCACTCGACGACCTGCGCGACGTGGATCCACATCTCGCGCGGCTTGAACGCAGAGGTGTTCTCGACGGCCCTGCCCTATCGGATCTCCGCGTAAACCTACGAGCTGCGCTCTGGCTGCGGGAGTTTATCAGTACGCGGAAAGACCGCTTGCCCGCACTGCTCGGCATCTGCTCCGTGGATCCCACGCTCGCGGACCTCGACGACGCACTGGCTACCGCGATCGGCTTCGACGGCAACCTTCACGACCACGCGAGCCCAGAACTGCGCAAGTTGCGTCACGAATGTACCAACCTGCGAGCCCGCATCGTGGGGCGGCTTGAGCAGTTTATAGACAAGCACCGCGAGCTCCTGTCAGACAGCTTCTATACCGTACGTGAAGGCCGCTACGTCGTGCCCGTCCGCAGCGATGCCCACGACCGTGTTCCCGGGATCGTACATGCGACGTCAGACAGTGGCGCCAGCTTGTTCGTCGAGCCCAGAGCCGTGGTCCCGCAAGGCAATCGCTTGAAAATGGCCGAAGGCGAGCGGGAGCGCGAGGAAACTCGCATCCTGAGCGCCCTGTCGGACCAGGTCGCGGAACACCTGGCCAGCGTCAGAGCCGCCATCGAGTCCCTCGCGCTGCTGGACCTGCGAGATGCCGGCGCGCGCATGGCGCTCGAGTTGGAGGCCGCCGTGCCACAACTCTGCCCAGAGGGCGTAGCCTCGCTGCGCTCGGCACGCCATCCCCTGCTACAGCTAGACGGGGTCGACGTGGTCCCCAACGATCTGGTCTTGGAAGCAGGACATGGGGTGGTGATTTCGGGTCCAAACGCGGGCGGCAAGACAGTGCTGCTCAAGACGCTTGGCCTGTTCGCTTTGATGGCCCGTGCAGGCCTACCACTTCCAGCGAAAGCCTCCAGCAAACTTGGCTTTTTCGACCCGATCCTGAGCGACCTCGGGGACGAACAGTCCACGCAGAAGAACCTGTCGACATTCTCGGCACACGTGCAAAGCCTCGCCACGATCCTTTCGCAGGCGCGTCCCGGCGCACTGGTCCTGCTGGACGAGATCTGTGGGGGCACCGACCCCGAGGAGGGCGCCGCCCTCGCCTGCGCGGTCGTGGATGCGCTGTGCAAAGCCGGGGCCACGGTCCTTGTGACGACACACTACGAAGCGCTCAAGGCATTCTCGCTGTCGAGCGAACGACTTCGAAACGCCTCGGTCGGCTTCGACATCGAGCGCATGGCGCCGAACTTCTCACTTACCATGGACGTACCGGGTGCCTCCAGTGCGCTGCGGGTGGCGGCTCGCTTTGGCATCCCGAGCTCCGTTGTCGAGCATGCACAACGCGTACTTCCACAGCAGGCAAAGGACTTTGAACTTCTGGCTGGCAAGCTGAATGCCCACACGCGAACTGCAAAAGAGCGCGAGGAGCAACTCACCCGCGAACTCGCGGCAGCCAAGGCGGTCCGTCGAGAGCACGAGACCCGCCTGGCCCGACTCAAGGAGCAGAGCCGGCGGAAGCTGACAGCTGAGGCAGACCGACTCATGGCCGACCTGCGCGAGGCCCGCGAGACCTTGCGAGTTGCCAAGGCCACACTCCGAGACCGTGCTGCATCCGCCGAGTCGCTCAAGTCGGCTCAGGCGGCGCTGCAGGCAGTGGCGACGCGAGCTGCCATTGGAGGCGACTTGGAGGCCGCGCGGGTACGGCCAACCACCGATCAAGCCGTGTCCGGTGCCACACTCGCCGAGGCCCATGTCGACCTTGCACCGGGCGACGCAGTGTATGTTCCCCACCTGCGCTCCCGCGGCACCGTCGTGGAAGTCGACCCGAAGACTCGGCGCTTCCGCATCGCGGCCGGTCCGATCAAGCTCTGGACGGAGTCAGACAAGCTCAAAACCGTGGTCGATGATAGTGGGCCGCAGGGCCGAGCGAATGGACCGCGGGGCCAGCCGTCCCCGAGCGATCGCCAGTCAGAGTCTGGATCTGAGCCACAAGAGCTTCGAACGCGCGACAACACCTTGAAGCTCAAGGGCATGCGCGTAGACGATGCTCTGCCGATGATGGAGAGTTTCGTCGATCGGATGCTGATGGGGCCAGACAAGGTGGGTTTCGTAGTCCACGGTCACGGAACCGGCTCCCTGCGCAAGGCAATTCGGAAGCACCTGGAGCAAGTAATGACGCACGTGACCCGCACCCGCCCGGGTACCCCGGAAGAGGGAGGCGATGCCGTCACGGTGTTCTACCTGGACTAGCCCAGCGCTGGCTCACCCCTCGGCCGCCCGCTCGCCCTCCGCCGAGGGCAACCACTGCTTCAAACATCGCTCCAGAGCGGAGATCGTGATCGGCTTCGACAGAAAGTCATCCATCCCCGCTTGTTCACAGCGCTGGCGTGCGCCGTCCGTGGCGCTAGCGGTCACCGCAACAATCGGAACGCGTACCAAGCCCTCTTCGGCCTCCCACGCACGAATGGCGATGGAGGCATCGTAGCCATCCATATTGGGCATCTGGCCATCCATGAAGACCAGATCGAACCGACCGCGCTGGCGGGCCGCGATGGCCTGCGCGCCGTCGCCAACACACACGACCTCCAACCCCAATCGCTGAAGCATCTGTCGAGCCACCCGTTGATTGATGAGATTGTCCTCGGCCACCAGCACCCGCACGCCACGACCCACCCATGTCCCCGCCCGCGAGGTATCGCGAGAACCACGCGTCGACGGTTCTTGCGCAAGGGCCTCATATGCGGCCAGATCCTGAGGCAACTGAAACCAAAACACGGATCCGCCTTCCTCGCGTGGCTCGTAGTCGATCGTGCCCCCCATCAGATCGGTCAGCCGTCGGCAAATCGCCAGACCCAACCCCGTGCCGCCGCGTCGCCGTGTGGAGAAGGCGTCTGCCTGGGTGAAGGGCTCGAACAAGAGCGGCCGCAAGTCGGCGGGCACACCGATCCCCGTGTCAGCCACCGAGACTCGAACAAAGGAGGCGCCCTTCTCGGCCGCGGTGCTCAAGCTCACCCGAACCGCGCCGCTCTCCGTGAACTTGAGGGCGTTGCCCAGCAGATTGCTCAACAGTTGACCCACGCGGGCAGGATCGCCGACGATGCGGTCATCGAGATCCGCGGGCACGTCGAGCACGATATCGATGGCCGCTTGCTCGCGCATGGCCGCCACGAGATCGATCGACTCCTGACATGCTCGGGCAAGACGAACACGCTTGCGCACCAGGGTCATCTTGCCCGACTCGATCTTGGAGTAGTCGAGCACGTCGTTCAGTACCACCAACAACATTTCGCCACTGCTCTGGATCGTCTCGGCCCGCTCACGCTGGTGCAGGGTTAGCGTGTCCTGCAACATCAGCTCGACCATGCCTAGGACCCCATTCATAGGGGTTCGGATCTCGTGGCTCATCATGGCGAGGAACTCGCCCTTGGCGGCCGTCGCTCGCCTGGCCGCCTGAGCCGCGGCGTGCAATTGCCTCTCGGTTTCGACCCGGATTTCGTGCTCGTGTGCCGCATGGAGCAACTGCCCGACGGTCGAGGTCAAGGGCGCTATGCTTTCGACGAGTTCCAGGTCATACGGCTCCGTACGATTGGATACGCCGGCCATCCCTACAAAGTGCTCACCGACGTACAGGGGAATCCCCAGGAAGCGATCGAGAGGTGGATGGCCCGCGGGTACGCCCGCCGCCGACGGGTGAGCCGGGGCATCGTTCGCGATCAGGATCGCGCCCTCGCGGATAACCTTGCCAAATAGGGTCATCAGGTTTCGGAATTCGAGACCAGCAGGCGCATTGTCGCGGTACCAGGCTCGCAATTCATCGGTCCAGGCGATGTTCGTGATCGCACGGGTCTTGAGATAGCGCTCGCCCTCGTCGGACTGGAAGACATGCCCCAGAAAGCCGTACTGACTCCCGGTAAACTCGAGCAGGGCCGCAAGGAGCAGATCAAACGCTTCCGGCCCAGGCTGTACGCTGGAGAACTGGCGGTTGAGGCGGGTGATCACCTCCAGCATTCGGCGCTGACGGGCGCAAGAAGGGTCCTCTGTACCGCAGGCTTCCACCTCGCCATCAAACGGCACCGCACCGCAAACACGCAAGAGTGACGACGTCGGACCATCGCATATCACCCAGGGCAGGCCCCTTGGTGACATGATCCCCCACAGTAGGTCCTGTTTCGCAACCGGTCCCACGATCACCCGTATGTCGCCCCGCAAGTCGATGTGAGATGCCGTAGTCGGTTGTCAGCCCCCACCCCACGTCAGCCCGAGCCGTGCCTGACTGGCCCTTTCTCGGCCCCTCCGGGCCGTGGCTCGGGACTTGCGGTGCGCGAGCCACGGGCTTCGAGACCGCGCGAGGCGCGGCAGCCTTGGTGAGCAGTCCCGGGCTACTTCGTGTGGGGCTCGAGGAAGGCGCGCGGAACCTTGAGTTCCCCTGCGACACTACGAGGCGCGCGCAGAACCACATGGACCGCCTGGCGAGGCTTCGTTGGTAGCACCTTCGCTGACCCCTTGGCACGGCCAGCCCGCAGCAGCAACCGATGGCGCTGCTGCCGAGGCAAACTGACGGTGCACGGCGTCGCCTCACAGACTTCGCCCATGCCCTTGACGGTCACGCTTGCCCCCGGTGGTTGCGATGTGACGGACACTACGGAAAGCGGCTGCGGAGCCATCCCAGAGGCAGGCTCCGGCGGCACCGGGGTGTCCACGCGCTCGCGCGGCGCCGGCTTCGCGATCCTGGCCCCCTCGACCGCTGGCGGCCTTGTCGCCGATGATGCATTGCTAGCCATCTGCGACGCGCGCTGGGGCCAAAGGCCGGCCACGCCCAACAGGACAACCGCCGCCAGGGCCATGCCGGCGGCCCAGCGGCGACGCGCCGACCAACGCTGCGAGCGGGGGTTCTCGGGACTATCCGGCCCCTTGCCCTCGGTCGCAGACGGCACCGTGACACTGCCGGGCACAGCGGGTGGTGGCACCAACGACCACAGCGGGGGTGCACTCGAGGTGCCGCCTCGTCGCTGAGACATCTCGGGGCACAGCAGCAGGTCCTGTGCCATGGCGGACATCGTCGGATAGCGATACGCGCGATCCTTGTGCAGCGCTCGATGAATCACGCGCGAAAACTCATCGCTCACCCGCACGCCGGGGTTCACCGAGGTGAGCGCCGGCACTGGGCTCGTCGCGTGCTTGTTGAGCAGCTCCATGAAGTTGTCACCCTCGAACGGCACGCGGCCGGTGACCAGTTCGAACATGATGACCCCGAGCGCGTAGACGTCCACACGCTCATCCAAGTCGATGCCGCGTGCCTGTTCCGGGCTCATGTACTCGGGTGTTCCGAACACCATCCCGGTGCGCGTTAGCCGCCGCCCCGGCCCCCCAGCGGTCAGCTCCATGTCACTGATCTTGGCCACGCCGAAATCGACGATTTTCACCAGCTGCCGTCCATCCTTCTGTGGCACGACAAACATGTTCTCCGGTTTGAGGTCCCGGTGAACGATGCCCTGGGCATGGGCAGCGCCCAACGCTTGGCAGACCTGGTGGGCGATGTCGGCGGCCCGGGCGGGGGAAACCGCGGTCTCGCGAGCAAGCATGTCAGCCAGATCCTCGCCCTTGAGCAGTTCCATCGCGAAGTAGCTCGCGCCGCCGCGAGTCTCACCGAAGTCGGTGACAGTCACGATATTCGGATGGCCGATCTTCGACGCGCCACGGGCCTCCCGACGGAAGCGCTCGACCACATCAGGACGGGTCGTGAAGTCGGCGCGCAGGACTTTAACCGCGACGTGGGCCCCGATCCCCAGGTGCTCCGCCTCGTATACGATCCCCATCCCGCCTTCGCCGATGACACGGATGATGCGATACCGTTCCCCCAGCGTGTCCCCGATCAGGGGATCCGCGGGTGTGTCGCTATCGGGATCTCCAGGTGTGCCCAGACGGGTACCGTCCGCAGGACAAAAGAGCTCCCCCTCCCCGTACTCAGCGCCGCAAACCCGACAGGTCTTGTGCGAACCAGCCACGTTCCCCAGTTCCAGTGGCTGCAGACGCTATCAAAGCCGAAAGGCCACGGTCAATTCGCTTGACCCCCCACCAAGGTCGATCGTTACAGCGTAAATTCAAATAGTTAACGATCGCCAATGGGTCGCCGGATCGTTCGACCAGCCCACCCGTTCACCCCCGCGGATCGGCCGCGACCTGGGGCCCTGGGTTTGGTAGCGTGGGGAACCGTGACTCAGACGATACAGGTCATGGCGGACGCCCTAGCGGATCAGATCGCGGCTGGCGAGGTCGTGGAAAGGCCCGCAAGCGTGGTCAAGGAGCTGCTCGAGAACGCGCTTGACGCGCAGGCGACTCGCATCACCGTGGAGATGGAAAACGGAGGGCGGACAAGGATCTGCGTCACCGACAACGGCGTCGGTATGTCCCCCGAGGACGCCACCCTCTGCGTGCAACGCCACGCAACCAGTAAGCTTTCCCACCGAGACCAGCTCTTCTCCATCGGGACCCTTGGCTTTCGCGGTGAGGCGCTGCCTTCCATCGCATCCGTAAGTGACTTCGAGCTGCGAACCCGCACCTCGGAGGCCGTCGCAGGGACGCGTGTAGCCATCGCTGGCGGCGCTCCAGGAAAAGTCAGCGAAGTCGGATGTCCGAGTGGGACCACCGTGGTCGTGCGTGACCTCTTCTATAACGTGCCGGCGCGCCTAAAGTTCCTCCGAACCAAGGCGACGGAGAGCGGCCAGATAGCGGCCGTCTGCTTGCGCGTCGCGCTTTGCCATCCAGAACTGCAGTTGACGCTCACGCGCGACGGCCGAACCGCACGCACCTGGCTGAAAGCCAACAGCTTCGCGGAGCGCGTACGGGCCGCGTTCCCTGGCGAAACCCTGACGTCGGTGGCGGAGGACGCCGACGGCATGCGAATCGAAGCCGTGTTGGGCCCACCGGAAAGGGCGCGTTCGGGGGCCGCCGGCCTGCATCTATTCATCAACGGCCGACCCATCCGCGACACCTCGTTGGCCCGCGCGGTGGCGTTTGCATACGGGAGCGTCTTGCCTCCGGGACGCTACCCCATCGGAGCCCTGCGCCTGGCGCTTCCACTGGACGAAGTCGACGTCAACGTGCATCCGCAAAAGAGTGAGGTTCGCCTGCGCGAGGGTCGGCGACGCTTCGACGCCCTTACCCGAACGCTTGCCAAGGGCCTCGGCCTGTCGGCATGGCGTGGCCCCGCCGCTCGGTCACAAAGCTACTGGACCCGGAACCTCCCGGGGCACGTGCGCGATCCGATAGGGGGCGCTGAGGCGCGCATTGAGGACCCCGGGCAGGAGCTCCCGACGGGCCCCGAACCTTCCGACCCCTGGGGCTTGGGGGCCGTGGTCGAACCACGGGAGCCAAGCAGGGCGCCGGCCGGCGACCAGCCAAGCCCGCTGGCGGCACCTACCCAAACACGCGTGCCCACCGAATCGAAAGGGTATTTCGCCAGCATGCGCGTGATTGGACAGGTCCGTCGAATGTTCCTGGTGTGCGAGGCCAGCGACGGTCTCCACATCCTGGATCAGCACGCGGCCGACGAGCGCGTCCGGTATGACCAGCTGCGCAAGAGCTACAAGAAGAGCGCCGTCAAGACCCAAGCCCTGCTATTTCCCGAGCGCATTGCCTGCAGCGAACGGGAGGCCAACCTGGTCGAGACTCATCGGGATGAGATCTCCTCGGTCGGGCTGGATTGCGCACTGCTGGGTCCGGATACTGTGGCTGTGCGCGCGGTCCCCGCACTGCTGCGAAGAGCGTCGCCGGAGAGGCTGCTGCGTGACCTCCTCGGCGAGCTAGAAGGCCATGGCGATCGGACGTTCGGCGACGCCGTCGACATGGCACTGGCCACGATGGCTTGCCACGCCGCCATCCGCGCCGGAGACTACCTGGCGCCCGAAGAGATGCAGACACTGCTGGCCAACCTCGACGCGATCGATGAATTCGGCAGTCATTGTCCCCATGGCCGCCCCGTGGCCCTGACCGTACCATTTTCCGACTTGGAGCGTCGGCTCGGTCGATGAGCATTCCTGTCATGGTGATTGCCGGCCCTACCGGCGTAGGCAAGAGTGCCGTGGCGATGGAGCTTTGTCGTCGATTCGACGGCGAAATCGTTGGCGCCGACAGCGTACAGGTCTACCGGGGTTTCGACCTCGGGTCCGCCAAACCCTCACCGCTCGAGAGAGGACAGGTTCGGCACCACCTGATCGACGTCGTGGACGCCCATGAAGAGATCGACGCGGCTCGTTATGCGCATCTCGCGGACGTGGCGATCGCAGACATCCACAAACGCGGTCGCCTACCTATCGTGGTCGGGGGCGCGGGTCTCTGGCTGCGCGCGCTGCTGAGGGGACTGCTCGAACTACCCCCTGTCGATGCGGGGCTGCGGGCCCAGCTCGAAGCGGAGTGGCGTCGACTCGGAGCGGAAGCACTGCATCGCCGACTTCTCGCCGTCGATCCGGCGACCGCGACTCACATCCATCCCAACGACAAGCTACGCGTAGTTCGTGCGCTTGAGGTCTTCGCGCAGACCGGCCAGGCACTAGGAGTCCTGCGGGCCGAGCATGCCCTGGGCAGCCCACGCTACCGGAGCCTCATGTGGGTGCTGGACCTGCCCGCTGCCCACCACGCGCCCTGCATCGAAGCGCGGACTCAGACGATGTGGGATGCGGGCTGGCCCGAAGAGGTCACGGAACTGCTAGCGCGGTATTCACCGTCAGTGCGCCCGCTTGGCGCGGTCGGCTACCGCGAACTTGCGCAGCACATCGTCCAAGGTGGCGATCCGGCCACGACCCGTGCGCGGATCGTCAAGGCGACGCTTGCCTACGCGAAGCGCCAGCGCACGTGGTTCCGCAGCGACCCCAGCGTGGATGCCTGGATGCACCCCTGCGAGGCAAACACCTGCGCCCGTCTGTCGCAGATGCGCCGACAGCTACTCACCTAGCTCGTACCCTTCATGACTCCGGCGCCGCCTCGCTTGTGCTGCGACTCCACAGGACTTTCGTCGCCCTAGAAAATACGGGAAGTATTCCCGTCGGTCGTCGAAAGCCCTGCGAAGCCGAATCCCTGCGCGATCCGACGCCGGAGTCATGAAGGGTCCGAGCTAGCCCCAATCATTGCGAATGTTCTGGGATGATCCGAGCACGGCCTTCGTCGCCATGCGATGATGAAGGGAGCATGTCGCCGGCTCCGCCCGAGGAAGTGCCCAACAGCGCTCGTGGTTGGATCACCTGGCTGCCCTTCCTACCGCTTGCCGTCCTAGGTACCGTGTTCGCATTCCAGGTCGCCGCAGGCCCGCATCTCTTCGATGCCGGCGAACTGGCGGCCGCGGCCTGGCACCTGGGCGGATCACACCCTCCAGGGCAGCCGCTGCATGCGCTGGTCGCACATGGCTTCGCGCGCCTGCTTCCCCTCGGACCCATCGCAGGCCGCATGGCACTCCTGAGCGGCGTTTGCGCGCTAGCAGCAGCACTCATCTGCGCCCGGTGCACCACCCTGCTGTTGAGGGCTGGCGCGGTCGCAAGCCCCAGCAGTGGAGACCGGGTCGCTCCAACCATCCGCGCGGGCATCGTGTTGGCCGTCTGCCTGAGCCCGGTCGTGCTACGCCAGGCGCTGCGGATCGAGGTGTACACACTCGCCCTGCTGTGCTCCTGTGCGGGCCTCTATGGGCTGTTGCGGTGGACGCTCACGGGCGCGCTGAGCGGGCTCCTGCATGCCGGCCTCTTTGGCGGCATGGCCGCGGCGACCCACCCTCCCCACGGCGCAGCAGTCGTCGCTGCTGGTTTGGTCATGGCCGCTGCCTGTCGGCCACGGGTGTTCAAGGCCCCAAAGCAACTGACCCTGACCGCGGGCGCGTTCCTCATACCAGTGGTCGCCGTCTACGCCCTATTGCCAATGCGTGCGAATGCGGGAGCACCCATGTGGGGAGACCCGACCACATGGTCCGGCTTCATCGACTACGTCAGCGGACGCATGTACGCCGCCAACACGTTTGCTGGGCGACAAGCTAGCTATCTCTGGGGTCTCGCTGACTATCTGAGTCACCTGTTCCACCTCACGTATGGGCTTCCGCTCGCCGCCGCGGTGGGGCTGCCCTACCTCGTCGGGCGTCGCCAGCCACTGCGACGCCTCGCCTGGACACTACTGCCCGCGGTCGCGGCGAGCACCGCAGCCGTTGCCGTCCAACCGATAGAGATCCGCAACCCGGACAACGTCGCCTATCTCGGCCCGGCCCTCGCATTGCTGTGGATCACGGGCTTCGCTGGTCTGGCTTACGGCCTTCGCCATCTCGAAGGCTACACCTGCGGACGTTCGACCCACGTGGACACGGAGTCGGGGCCAGTCGACCCCGCGGCGAGTGACCGAGACCGGCGGATGGCGCGAACGCCGCGTGCTGGGCGTCTGGTCACGCCCTCGATACTCTTGGCGACCATGGTATTCGCGTGCCTACCGGCCGCACTGTGGCAAGACCTGGACGATGCCCTGCGCAGCGACCTCCCCGCCCTGGAGACCCTAGCAGGTATGTGGACCGATGGCGCGCCACCGCGCTCGCTCGTGGTAGCGACCACCGACGCCACAGCGGCCAACTGGATCATGGCTCGCGCTCTCGACGGGGCGCGACCGGACGCGGCACTCTTTGTACGCGGCCTGGCGGCTTCAAGTTTCCACTGGCGACAATTGACCCCCCACCCAGCCTTCGACGGTCGGCCACGGTTCGGTCGCGGGTCGGGCGATAAGCACGAGCGCCTGCTACGGGGCCTGCTTGAACGGGCAAGGCCCCAAGTGCCAGTCTATACGGAAACCGAAGCTCCGGGCCTCGAACGGTCGACTCTGGTGGGGCCCGGCCTGCTATCGCACCCAGGCGCCACACGAGCGAGTGTGATCGCGTCACGCTCGATCGGCGAACGCCTGGCGGCGCAACTCGCACGTGACCGTCGCCGCACTCCGGACGGGGACCATGGCCTGGCCGCCGGCATCCTGCGACAGCACGAGCTCATCCGGGTACGACGCCTGCTTGCCCGAGGTGGCGTACGAGCAGCGCTCTTTGCGGTCGCCGCGGCTCTGCCGGGCTTGCCGAAGGAGCTCAGACAGGCCGTGCTCTCAGCCAAAGCAGCCGGACCGTGGCGGCCTCCTCCTAGTCTCGTGGAGGATCCCCAGACGCTCTTTTTCACCCGTGACGAGGCCGAACGGGAAGCAGCTCGCCACCTGTGGTCCATGGGCGAGGGTGGACTGGCCGTGTCACTGCTGCGGCTGCAGGCAGAGCGCGGCGCCCCCCGCGCTCTTCTCCAACTGGCCCTACTACAGTGGGCGGAAGGCCGCCCGCAGCAAGCACTACGGTCGGCCGTCACGTTCCGGCGCGCGACTCCCGAGCTGGCACGCGAGGCGGAGCGCCTGATTGCTGCCCTCGAGGCCTCATCCGCCGAATCTGACGGGCGAGGCCACATCGAGTAGAGTTCCCGAGTGCCTGACCTGTCGCTCATCGTCTTCGCCTTCAACGAAGCCCAAAACGTCGGCCCCGTGTTGGACGAGCTGAGAGCTTGGCTCGACCAACAGGAGCGAACCTTCGAGCTCATCTTCGTGGATGATGGCTCGACCGATGGGACAGGTGAACGCGCCGCCCAGCACCTCGATGGTTGCCCACACAAGTGCTTGCGACACGCGAGCAATCGGGGCATCGGGGCCGCTCTCAAGACCGGGGTCGCAGCCGCCAACGGCGACTGGGTCACGTTTCTTCCTGCGGATGGCCAGATCCCGGCAGAATCCGTCGGCACGTTGCGCGCAGCCGCCGATGCTTCCGGCGCGGACGTAGTGTTTTCGGTCTATGATCACCGGGATGACGGCTTCGATCGGAAGATCCTGTCAGCTGGGGTACGCGCCCTGATCACCCTCGTGCACGGCGTCAGCCTGCGCTCCGAGGGCCCCTACCTATTTCGCCGCCGATTGTTCGTCCCCCAAGAGCTCGCATCCGACTCATTCTTTCTCAATTTCGAGTTTCCGATCGGGGTGCTGCAGGCAGGCCTTCGGACGACGGAAGTCACGATCGAATGTCGTCCACGCCGATCAGGAGCATCGAAGACAGCGCGGCTGTCGGTGATCGGACGGGTCGCCAAAGAACTGGTCGATCTGCGCATCCGCAAGACCCGTACGGCACTACGCCGTTTTACTCTCTAGCAAGTTCACACCCGTTTATGGGTGCGAACTTGCTAGGCTCCCTCCCCTTGGTTGCGTTCAACCACACCCAGGTGAACGAAGGCCCGCTCCTTCATGATCACGAACGGGCGCTCATCGAACCGGACGCCTCCATCACCATCGTGATGCATAATCTGCACCTTACCCATGCCATAGCCCATGGGTCCGCGACTGTAGTAGTGTGCGGAAAGTTCGAATGGGTAGGCCTTGGGTCGGTCGATCCGGAAGAGCTCGGGGCCGTAACCGTTGCGCACGTCAGCGAAGAGTTGTCCCCCTGCCGGAAGCTGCTTGCGGCCGTAGTACGCGTGGCCGTGCTTGCCGTCGTACACATGAAAGTCAACGTCGTTGGCGTCAGTCTCCCACGAGAGGATGAAGCGCAGACTAGGCGCTGTGTCGGCGCCGATGCCCAGCCGCCTGAGCTGTGTGTCAATACGCTCCCGGGCTTTCGGTTCAGCCCGCTTCCAGATCTGGGCGACGACTCCAAGATCGTCGGCGAGCACGTCCTTGACGCCTGCGAAGCGGCCACGTGGGTAGCCGCGGGTGTAGCCCTTCGCAAGCGCCCGAAACCCTGCCTCGTGCTGGCCAGCTTTCACCAGGGCCCACCCGTAGAGGCGGTGAGAGTTCGGGTGGTCTGGACGTTGGAGCTGCGCATGCCGATAGCTGTCCACCGCGAGCTGCAAGGCGTCGGGACTGCCAAGCCCTTCCAGGTAGTTGCCCGCCATTCGCCGAAGGTCGGCGCGCGACGGGAATAGGTCGATGATCGAGCCGTAGGCACGTGCGGCCTGGCTCGGGTCCTCGCTGGCGACGAGGGCGTGGCCCAGGGCGACCAGAGCAAGCACGTCGCCGGGCGCCTCGGTGCGCCAGCGCCACGCCCGTTTGAGAGCATCCGCAGCGTCCCCGGCGTCCACGGCTGCGATCACGGACAAGAGGCGCCCTTCGAGCGCTGCCGACGGGTTGGGCTTTGGGCGGTCGTTCCACTCACGCTCACGCCGACGCGCCGCAACTCGCGCGCGACGGCGGCGGGCCGCCTCCCGGCGCGCGCGCCGGGACTCGGCGGAGTCCACGTTCTGAGCGATCACCGGCACGTCCGACGATTCCTCAGGTGCGAACGTGAAACGATGGGCAAACGTCTCGGCAACCGGCGGACCTGGATTGAACCGGAGGCGCCGAACGGTAGCCAATACACAGTGGGCCACCGCAGAACTACCGGTTGTGTTTCCAGTTTCCGTCGCACTGGTCACGTTGCCGCGTGGCTGAATCGTAAAGCGCACACCAATGTGGCCGCGCAAAGCCGGATCGCGCCGCAGCTCGCGCTCGTAGCAGGCTTGGATCGCGCGGATCCGGGTCTTGATCGCGCGAACCACAATCGACCTGTCGAAATCCTTGCTCCCCCCCGCCCCTTGCGTCATTCGCACACGCCCCCGAATTCGTCGCTCCCTGACGAGAGCCCCCTCAGCGAGGCGCGCGGTGCTCGAACCGCCAGCGCGCGTGCGCAGCGATCCCGACGAGCTCGCGCGGTCCAACCCGAGCAGAACGTCCGCGGCCGACTCGCTCGGGGCAGGGGCCGCCGGAGCAACGTCCTGGGCTTGGCGCAAGCGCGAAGAACTGGGTGCCTGCCGGGCCAGGCCACCAAGTCGTTCGGGCGGTGGTGGCTGAGCGGACAAGCCGCGGGTCGGTGCCCGCCGTTTGGCGCGCGGACGCGCAGCGCGGCGGGAAACCTCGGCGGCCGCTGCCGCACTTTCCGGCTCGGGCTCCGACAGCGTCGTACCCGCGCTGGGAGGGGTTCCGGCTGGGGGGACGCGATCAGCTCGGCGTCCTCGAGTCTGGCGCTGCACGGCTGCGGCAACCTCCTGCGCCCCCCCCTCGGATTTCTGCTCTTCGACACGAGCGAACGCCTGAGTTTGCCCAGCACGCTGCGCGCCGTCGAGCACCGCCAGGCCTTGGGCCCCGACTGTGAGGATGTCGCTCAGAGCCCGGCGACTGATGCCAAAGCGCCGATAGTCGGCTTCGCTCTCGAGCACGAGGAGAGCAGTACGTCCGGAAAGCACGCGGTAGCGCGTCGACAAAGCAATGATTTCCGTCTCCAGACGCGCACGCTGGGCGCTCGCATCCGAAGCCAGCGTATCGAGAGACGCTTCCAGTTGGTCGATCTTGGCCCGCGCCCATGCCCGTCGCAGCAGCGGCTCCGCGACCACCAGTGGCCGCGGCGACAGACTCCGATCGGAGCCCACCCGAACCTCTGGAGCGCTCTCACCGGCAGGTACATTGGCGACTACAACCACCTGCTGACCTGGGAGAAGCGATTCCACCCGGCGCGGCCACCACCAACTGGCCCCAGAAACCTCCACAGTCAGGTCGGCGACCGGTTTGTGTGTGATCGCCGCGAGCACCCCGTCGTCCGACGTTCGCTCGCGGATCACCACCCCGGGCCGCGGCAGCCCGCGGGTCGCCAGCTGCGCTGCGCGAGCTGCGTCCACGATGCCTCCGGTCAGCAACACGTCGAGACGCCGCACGCCCCGTCCGGCCAGCTCCCCGACCTGTGTGGTAAGCTCCCTGCCCCCATCCTCACCCGCGGTAGCCACCGCATCGGTGACGAGTAGCACGCGCGCATGCGACGCCTGCTTGGCGAGGACCGAGAGGGCTGCCTGCAGGTTCGAAGCACCGAGCGGCATGCGTGCATGCATGAGCGGCAGGCCCACCTCTGCCATGCGCGACGCTGGACCCGCGAACACCCGTTCGCAGGTTTGGTCGAACGCGAACAGCTCCAGCGAGAAATCGGACCCGCGCTGCTTCCGGAGCCGATCGACCAACCTGCCCAAGCGTTCCACCCGCGCGTCGTAGCCAAGGGCTGCCGATGCACTCGTGTCTAACAGGATCGTGAGCCCGTCAACGTTGGCTGGGGAGCTATCCAGCTGCGGTGAGACCCTCGCCATATACACGTTGCCGCTACGCACTGCGAGGTTTGGGAGCGACGCGGTCCCCCCCGTCAGGATCAGATCACCGTTGGGTGCAAACCTTCGTTTCTCCATCTCGAGCTCGCTGGGTCCGGCGAGTACCCGAATCGCAAGCCGGTCCATGCTCGGCAACCCCGAAAGGTGAAGCCGATAGGGCGCGCTGGAGTCCCTCAGGACCTGGCTGTAGGACACAATGATCTCTTTGTCCTCGTGGGGTGCGATGGGAAAGACGCGGGCGCGGAAGTGATTGCCCGCGTCCTGCTCCAACAGAGCGGGGTCCTGGCGGCGGTGCAGGAAGTCCTCATAGGTCTTTCGGGCCCGCTGCTTCTCAACGACCTCTCCCTCCTGGAAGCGATCACCGATCCGCATCGCAAAACGCGAAATCGCCGCGGAGTCCGGCAAGGTGATCTCGAAACGCCCCTCCCGGCGACGCGCTTCTGGGTTCTTGAATGTGAGGTGCAACTCGGTGAACGCAAGCGGTGGCTGGACAATTGCCTCGGCCCGAAGTGACACCAGAGCAAGGCCTTGCCCGTCGCTGCCCGTTAGCCGGATGGGCAGCCCCTGCCCACCCTCCTCGGACTGCTCCCAGCTCAACGCCGCGACGGCCTGCTCGGCGACCCCTTCGATGGGCGCGTTGTCGTCCGCGTGGCACGCCTGCACCAGGGTTGCCACAAGTCCAACCCACATGAGGGACCGACACCCGCGCAGGCGCGGGTTTTCGAGCTTCGCTATGGCCAAAACAGACCTCCCCGGAAAATCCTGTGTCCGCGTCCCCCGGCGCGAATGTGCCTACGCAGCCAAAGCAGTGAGGCCGCGCCGCAACGGAAGCCAAGGGTACCCCGGCTACGACGTCCAAGGCGTCCGGAAGTTCTATCGGTAGCTCCCAAAAAGGCACGGGCCGCGCTCAGACCGTGCGAAAAGCGCCGCGCATCATACATGTCCCGTCCGGTCGCACCGACGCGGACTCATCGCGCCGCCCCACACTACCAGCCCGTATCCATCACGAAATCACGTGCCTTTCGCACAGCTGCTCGACTCCGCAGCGCTTTCGCCTCAGTCAAGAATACAGCGAGTATTCCCTCCTTCAGCTGAAGCCCTGCGAAGCCGATCACTTGGACGATCATCACGTGCCTTGGTGATGGATGCGGGCTCGACCCGTGAACTCGGCCTCTTGTCCCCCTCTTGTCGCTAGAACTGGCGTTGTGGACCGATGCGGCGGAGTGAGGTCATTTGAGATTCTGGATCACCACCCCGCCTTGTTGCTCGAGCCCTTCCCGGCTGACAACCAGCTAGCGTGCCGCGAGCGGCATGTAGATGTCGGTGATGAGGTCTTCCGGGGCAACCTCGGTCGGCATGGTGAGATTGAGTTCAAACGGCGGTGCAGCGCGGGGTTCGCGCCCGCTCGACGGTAGCCAATCGCCGTACAAACGAGCGTAGCTCTCGTGCAATCGCTCGTAGGGACCCTTGTGTCGCAGGATCGCGTAGTCCCCCCCCGCGATCGCTTGCACGCCAACGTCCTGGTCGGGCTCAAAGGCCGCCGGTATCTCGACACAGGCGTCGTAGCGCAACTTGTCAGCATCTGTGACGTTCGGGTCATCGTGCGAAAGCCCGATCCGGCGGTTGCCCGAAAGGCCCTGGCGCTCAGCCCACGCGAGCATGCGGACCCATGCGGGCCACGCCTTGTCGTAGGGTCCGGTATGGCGCTGAAATGCCACGCGGATAGTGTCTATGGTCGCAAGCTGAACTGTCATGTGGGTTCCTCCTGAATGCTGGGGTTGGATCGGCTGAAAAGCAGCAAGGCGCTGCGACGCCTCGTAGTGGACGGCATTCGGACTGTCTGGAAAGTTTGGCGGGCGCGCGTGGGCGCGGAAGCCACTCGGAGATTCACCGAATGTCTCGCGAAACGCCCGCGTGAACGACTCGTGCGTCTCGTATCCTGCGGCGAACGCGATCTCCGTGATGCGTTCATCGGTCAGCCGCAGCCGATAGGCGGCCCGTTCGAGGCGCAGTCGACGCACATGCTGCTTGACCGACTCGCCGACCATCGCCTTGAAGACGCGGTGAAAGTGGTACGGTGAGAAGCACGCGATGGCGGCCAGCGCGTCCAGCGAAAGCGCGTCATCCAGGTGGCCCTGGATATGTACGAGCACACGCGTGATGCGCGCCTGATAGCTGTCGCGGGTTGCCGGCTTCACAGTGACACCGACCCTAGCCGGCTGGGACAGACCACGCTTGATAGTTCTTGCGAAAAGCAACGGCCGCCTATTTGCACGAGGGCGCAGCGAGGCAGGCGAGTGCCGCGTTCGGACTGACTCACTACAGCTCGACGAGCTGGACGTTGGCGAGCAGCACATGCTCGGCGGGGCCAGAGTCCGCGATCAGCGCGCGCAAGTCGTTGAAATAGCGGCGGTGGAGCTCGCGCACACGCTCCATATCGCCCGAGGAGACTGTTCCGAGCGTGTAGGCGAGCACGGCCTCGGGGTCTGCGCGCGCGCGTACGATGCCCGCTTCCGCCCAGAAACGCCGCAAGCGCCGTCCACGCAACAAATGCAGGCAACCTGACTCGTTTCGGTCCACTAGCCCGCATCCATCACCAACTCGCGCGCCCTCGCACAACCGCTCGAGCCACAAAGCTTTGGTGAACGATGCGGGCTAACCTGGCGCGGCAACCGGCGAATGCTCGCTGAATTTGCGAGACAGGCAGAACCTGTACCGTTGAGGCCGAGCGAGGCGATGCGAAGTGGTGTGCGCGTATTCATGCAGCGCGTATCCGATCCCGTAGCGTTGAGCGAGGTATCCCCAGCGCTCTGGCAGCCGCGGACAGGTTTCCACCATGGTGGGCGACCGCGCGGACCAGGTCCTCCGTGGCAAGCGGCACTTGGGGGGCGGCGCAGCCCACGCGAGCCATCGCCCGTTCCACATCTGCCGCCTCGAGCACGCGGGCAGACGTGCTGGCGGCGGCCGCGCACAGGACGTTTCGGAGCTCGCGTGCATTGCCCGGCAGCGGATGTGTTCGGAGTCTGCTAAGAGCTGCCTGCGACAGCACCCTCGGGCCAACCTCCGGCACGATCTCCCTCAGGAAGTGCTGCGCGAGCAGGTCGATGTCCTCCGGGCGGTCCCTCAAAGCCGGAACCTCGAGCACCACGCGGGCAATCCGGTAGTAGAGATCCTGCCGGAACGTTCCTTGAGCGACCATCTGCCGAAGATCGCGATGGGTCGCGCATACCAGACGTACACTCACCCGCCGCGTTCGCTCTGCACCAACTCGCCGAATCTCACCTTGCTCGAGCACCCGCAGGAGACGCGCCTGCAGCGGCGGCGGCAGCTCGCCGATCTCGTCAAGAAACAACGTCCCGCCGTCCGCCTGTTCGAACACGCCGCGATGATCACCGCTGGCACCCGTAAACGACCCGCGCTCATGCCCGAATAGCTCAGACTCAACCAGCTCCCGCGCCACCCCCCCAGCATTGAGGGTGACCAGTGGCCCGTGAGCGCGCGGGCTCAGGCGGTGCAACGCACCCGCGATGCCTTCCTTGCCGGTGCCACTCTCCCCGTGAATCAGCACAGGCCATCCCAGCGGCGCGACAGTGCGAAGTTCGGCAACCAACCCGAGCATCTGGGGAGACGCGGCCAGTATGCCCCCACGACCCGCACCCACTTCCGGTCCCGCCGACGAAAGTCGAATCTCGGTGTCGCCGACGCGCATGCGTGCCCCTTGAGTGAGCACCGCGCGCTCTATACGTATACCCTGAACATACGTACCGTTTTTGCTGCCTAAATCGCGGACAAAGAGCCCCTCCGGATGGGGCTCGAACCGGCAGTGACAGCCGCTCACGCGCGGGTCGCGCACGACAAGCTCGTTGCCGGCGGCGCGCCCAAGGTGAACCGGCGTGCCGTCCAACCGGTAGCTGCGTGGGCCACTGCCACCCACAGGCCCTTCGACCACCAACTCGTCGGCCGCGCGCCCTTGATCCGGCGCCAAGACGGTCAGGGTCGAATCCTTGCGCGCCTCCTGGAGAGGCTCCTGCACGGCCCGACGGATCAGGCAAAATCCTCCGCCCATGGGCCATCGCTCCTCGAGGGGCACCGGCAGCGCCCCGGACCGCGCCCGGCGCCCTGCCGCAAGGTCGTAGGCGAGAACCGTCCCGTGACGCCGCACGAACAGCCACGCGCGCCCCGCGAACGTCTGGTCATGCACTACGATGTCACAACCCATCTCACGGCCTATTTCCACTGCACGCTGCTCGACGACAAAGGCGGCTACAAGGTCCCGCTCCCGGTAGAGTTCGAGTCTTTCCATGCTGCTGTCATCGTCCGGCATGGGCCGTGGTTGCGCCCGAGCCGCGACAATTCTACGGTCCCCCGCACCGTGACAGAGACTGCACCGCTGCTACACACACCCCTGTTCGAGCGTCACAAAGCGCTGGGTGCGCGCATGGTGCCATTCGCCGGCTACAGCATGCCCGTCCAGTACGTGGGCTTGGTCAAGGAACACACCGCCGTACGCCAGGCAGCGGGCCTCTTCGACGTTTCCCACATGGGCGAGCTGTGGCTGCGCGGCGAAGGCGCCGTCCATGAGGTCGACCGGCTGGTGACCAACAGCATCGCCAAATTGCCCGACGGCAAGGCGGCCTACACGCTGTGCTGCAGCCCGACGGGCGGGATTCTGGACGATCTGATCGTGTATCGCGTTCGCGACGATCAGGTCCTGGTGGTATGCAACGCGACCAACCGCGCAAAGATCGTGGCCCACATGCAAAGCCACCTCACGCGGCCCGACCTGTTGGAGGACCTCAGCGACGATACCGTGCTGCTGGCGTTGCAGGGTCCGATGGCGCAGGCCACGTTGAGCACGGCGGGGGCAGAGGCCCACCTCGCGTCCCTGAAGCGCTTCGGGGTCGCCCGGGGCCGGCTTGGCGACTTCGACACGTGGGTCGCCCGAACGGGCTACACCGGCGAAGATGGCTTCGAGATCTTTTGCACCGCGCAGCAAGGTCCCGAGTTGTGGGACCGCCTGCTCGCGGCCAGCAACCTCCTTCAGCCCATCGGGCTGGGGGCGAGAGACACCCTTCGACTTGAGGCGGGCCTGCTCTTGTATGGCAATGACATGGACGAGCAGGTCCACCCCTATCAGGCTGGCCTGGGGCGTTTCGTCAAACTGAAAGCAGGGGACTTCATTGGACGTGAAGCCCTGGTACGAGCCAAGGCGGATCCTCCTGACCGGCGTCTCGTCGGCATCGAGATGCGCGGACGCGGCATCGCGCGCCAAGGCTATCCCATCCTGGACATCTCGGGCGAGGAGGTCGGCAGGGTCACCAGCGGCTGCCCATCACCCACCCTTGGCAAGCCAATCGCCCTGGGATACGTACGTTCCGGGCTCGCTTCGCCGGGCACCTCGCTCGGGGTTGAGATTCGCAAGAAAGTGATCGAAGCGACGGTCTGCAAGTACCCATTCTACGTGCGCGCGTAGGCCCGCGCACGCCCCTCGCCGGACAAACGATCCGCCACGACCCACGATGGACAGAGCCATGTCGGACTATCCCAGCGACCTCAAATACACAAACGAGCATGAATGGGCCAAGCGCGACGGCGACTTGATCCGGATAGGCATCACGCTGCACGCCGTCGAACAGCTTGGCGACGTCACCTTGGTCGATCTTCCCGAGGTGGGCACCCAGGTCGAGACCAATGGACACTTCGGCGATATCGAATCCGTAAAAGCAGTCAGCGAACTGTTCTCGCCCCTCGCAGGCGAGATCGTCGAGGTCAATGAGCGCCTCGCAGAGGCTCCAGAGCTCGTCAACGATGCGCCCTATGGGGAAGGTTGGATGGTGGCCATTCGGCCCTCGGACTCGTCCCAATTCGACGGCCTCATGGACGCGGAAGCCTACCAAGAGTTCCTGGCTAGTCGACCCTGAACTCCTGGATCTGGGCGGCACACGCGGGGGTCTCGGCCTCCATTGAACACGCGCGCCACGACGTGACGAAAAAGCCCAGGTTCGTCAGGAGCTCGTCGACCGGGTTGTCGATGAGCTCCGCCTGCTCCAACTTGCGGAAGCCCCCGTCGCCAGTGGCGTAGTGCCGCATGCCCTTGCGGTGCAAGAGCGCGTCGTGGGTGCCCTGGGATAGCCGCAACAGGATGCGCGAAACCCTGCTCTCGGCCAGCGGCGCCGGCTCCACCCCCGTATCCGAGTCGGGCTCGAACTCCGCCCCGAGCACGCGCGCCAGGGTCTCGGTCCCCACGGCGGTTACCTCCTCGTCATCTGGCGCCGACACAACCATGACGTTCACAGGCAAGCGTCGCACCGTGGAAGCCCATGCCAACGGTTCAGCACCGTCCAATAGCATCTGATAGAAGGCTGGGTCCGGCTCAATTGCCAGGCCGCCGCGGTCCTCCACGTCTTCTGGGTCGATGCCAAGGGCCTCTAGAATTGCGTCCGCCTCGCTTTGGCGCTTTGGGCTCTGTAGCCAATCGCGCAGGAGGTGGCCACCGGGAGACAGGGCCACCAAGGCCCCGACCGAGTCGCTCATGGCCGCCATCATCAACGCCACGGTAGCACCCATATCCATGCCAACCACCGCGACGCGTTGGGTGTCGAACGCCAACTCGTCGTACGCGGGAGCGATCTCTCGCAGGGGCGTCAAGTCGGCATGGTCCAGTGCTCGAAGCAGCTCCAAATGGTCGATGGCCCATTGACGCAAGAGATCTCGATGCAGGAATGGGTGCAGCTTAGGAAGCGTTGAGGTCGGCACTGTCATTCCGATCGGATCGCCAGCCTCGTCCCCAAAGCCGTCGGGACCCTCGACTGACACAAAGCGGTGCTCGTGGTCCGCACCGGTCAAACGCGTTCCATGGGCGGGCGCATCGAGAGCAACCACTGCCATCCCGCTCGCGGCGAACCAGTCTGCCAGCGCCAACGCGTCGCTTCGCTCTCGGCCCCAACCGTGGGCAAAGACCACCAACGGCAGGTTGGTCGCGTCCGCAGGTGACAGCGGCAGAAACAAGGTAAACGGTACATCCTCAATGCGCTTGACGAGCCACTCGTTTGAAGCAGTCCGCTCGAACGCGCCCAAGGTCGCGCGCTCGCTAGCGAGCAGGTTGCCAACGGCCAAAGTGCCGTGAACCATCGCGCCGATGTTGCCGTGCTGCACGCCACCGCGCACATCGAGCCCGGGCAGCGGCTCCTCCGGCTGCCCGAGGACACCGTCTAGCTCGGTGGCCCCCACCCGCAGCGATACACTCACCGCAGCGGGTTCTCCGCCCGACACCGCGGCGTATGCTTCCTCAAGGCCGGCGACGACCGACTGCGTCCGAAAAAGGGCGAGCCCGATAACATGCTGCGTCGGGATGTCCAGCTCTGCGAGGGTGCTCAGTGCGCCGCGAATCTGGTCCTTGGCACGCGCCAGGTTGTCGCCGCTCGCGAGGGGCTCCCCGTCGCGAATCGCTGCGAAGTCAGGACCCGCGCCAACTGCCTCCCCATCGGCGTCGCGCAGGGCACCCGTCACAACGGCCGCGTAGCGACGACCCGGGGCGAACATGTGACCCCGGGCTGGTGCGAGCGATACCCGTTGTTCGCCCTTGTCGTAGGCGACTTGCACCGGCACTCGCGCAAACGGGTTGGGGGAGTTCGTGTCCACGTCGAGGACGAAGGCACTGGCTCCAGGCAGCAAAGACTCCTGAGGGGATGCTGGCAGGCTATCTGCATCGATAGCGCCGTCGAAGAAGAAGTAGACCGGCCCCAGCAACCCGAAGCCGTCGAGCCCCGACAGCGCCGTGTCCGCGCCGGAGCCGCCGGCTTCTGCCGGGGGCTGTCCGCCCAGTTCGGGAGCCCAGCCCTGGTCCGCGTAGAGGTTGTCGGGCCACGGGACGCTGCCGAAGTCCAGAGGACCGTCCTCGAAGCGACCCAGATCAAAGCGCACACGCACGTTGGCCTCGGGCAAAGGAGCATCTACCGCGGCCCGCCCACCGGCATCGAAGAAGATGCCGCCGTCCGGCGCCGCTCCGGAATCGCCAGCCTCGCTAGAGCACGCAACCATCAAGCCAGTCGCGAGCGACAACGCCCGGTACAACGCCACGCCACGCCATCGGCGCAGGTGGTATTCCATCGTCAAGCACAGCCTCCTGCATTGCGTGCCCAACGACCCGGATGGAACACGCACAATCCTAAGAATACTTCAGCAGTCTGTCACGCAGCCGATCACCCAGCAACCGGACCGCCTTCACCCCGGTCAAGTGAAGGACCGAGTGCGACCAAGGGCTCATATCTGCGAAGATGTCTGCCTGCCAGGGGCCCGCCAGGAGGCATCCCGGTCAGGGTGCATTCTGGATCTCGCCCGTAGCTCCTGAGGCAGAAAAAAATCAGGGTCACGCACGTTGCAGTGTGATTGCACCGGTGCCGACAGACGCGACCCAAGGAAGCCCGGTGGCACTCCTCTCGGGGTCCCGAGTCCGTCACACGACCGTCCCCTTTTGCGCGGATTCACGGTCCCTTACCTACGAATCGGCCGCTTGCACGGGCTCGCCCCACCTCATCTATCGCGCGATAAACCAATGCAAAACACGTACATACGACATCGCCCCCCACGCGCGACCGGAAGCGACATGGCACACCTTTGGGGCTTGCACGTGGGAAATGGGTGCGCGAAGCTTTTGACGTCTTACTGGACCTTTCACGGTTCCCCGCTGAACTTCGACGCCTTCCTTGTTCGTTGTTTTCTGATTGACCAGACGAAGGACTAGAGCAGCAGCAAGTAGGTTCGACTCTAATCGATCAACACGCAGTAACGCTCGCGCAGGCGCGCAGGGCGACCCCCGGAGACGAAGGGAGCCGACCACCAACCGCCGAGGCGAAGACCCGCGTAGGCCGCTCTGGAGCGGGGGTCGGGCCCATCACGGGTGGGCCACTAGATAGGGACGGATTGGAGACTCGCATGGAGCAACGGATGACTTGGGACGAAATCTGCCGAGATGCTGTACTGCGCGGCCGATGGATTGCCCTCGACGACTGTAGTTTCGACGAATCGACCGGTCGTGCTACCGAAGGTCTGGTCGTAGATAGCGACGACGACCTGGCGGAACTGTGCGCGCGCATGCGCGAATCCGAACACACCAATTGTTCGATCTTCCTCGCTGACGGGGAGACACCTCCCACCAAGAGCGGGAGCATGGTCAACTAGGACGGCTTGCTCGGCCCGCGCAGGGTGCTGGTGATCAACGACGCGACCTCGCGGGCACGCCCGAGTTGGTCAGGTCTCAAACTGACGGCACCGACGACCGGGTGCCCGCCTCCGCCAAACCGGCCGCAAAGCTCAGCGATGTTGTGTCTGCGTGGCTCGTGCGCCCACGGGTTCGATCCGACCGAAACCTTGACCCGCGTCTTGCCGGCGGTAAGGGCGACGCTGTACTGGCACTCGGGGAACAGCCAGTACGGAATGAACTTGTTGTAGCGCTCCTCACTGGCACCCACCAGGTCGAAGTAGACCACCCCCGCCTCCAAAATGCCCTTGTCGCGCATCACCTCGCACTGACGCTGATGCGCTGCCACCAGGGGCGCTAGGAGTTGCTGCACCTTGGCATCCCGGACTAGATCCTCCAGACTCGCGCCGCGCGCCAGATCGGCGATCCGGGTGCGCAGAAAACGGGTGTTCCCGTGTACCTCCAGGACGGTCATCAATTGCTTGGCCGGTGTGTCGATCAGGACCGCGGACGGCGCATCGGGAAAGCGGGCAGCATCGATCACGTCGGCCGATGCCACCATACCTTCCATCACCGACATATCGACGCCGAAGCGAGCCTCGGCCCGATCTGCAATCAGTCGGCAGCAACTTCCGTAGGTGGGATCAAAGTGCTTCCGCCCCGTGGTATCTGCAGCGAAATGGGCTCGCTCCTGCTCGCCAACGAGCCCCGTCTCGTGATGGTCGAACCAGTAGGTTAGCTTGGGCGAGACGCTGTAGCGAAAGTCCACCACCGCGTTGATGTCCCCGGTCAACACCGAGTCTGGCACGTGGGAACCTCCAGGCTGATGGTCCAGGCCGCAGTAGGTCACCTCCAGCTGGCCCTCTACCGCCCGCACCAACCGCGTGAATGCAGCAGCCGAACACATGCCATCGAAGCAGTGCCCGTGGTACACCACGACCGCGGTCTTCGTGGAAGCCATCTAGCCACCCCCGCCAGTCTCGGTCGGCGCCCGACCATCGGAAGCCGCCCAGGCGCCATGGCGTAGCGCGCCTTTTGTGCCCAAGCGCTCCCGGTCGCGCAGACCCAGGGCAACGGAGGCCAAGTTCAGAACGAACCTCTCGTGGGAGAGAAAGGCAGGCCGCACAACCCCCAAGCGCTGCTGCAGGTGCTCAGAGAGTCGCTCGAACAGCCTATGGCGAACACCAAGGGGGAGGTTGTCTCGACGCAACGACAGGCTCACCATGGCATTGCGTTCCGGCGCAGTGATGCGCTGGGCAGCGTGCGTCACAATAGGATTCTCCATGAACGTATTGTATCGCTCGGAAGGCGCCGCAATTGCTGTCGGGCGCGGTGCATGACGCTCCCGGACGACAACCGTGCCACCAGCCAGATCCCCAAGCCGCCGGCACCTGGCATCTAGCAGAACGCTGAGCCCCCCCACGAAATAGAGCGACGGGAGCATGTCTACCGCACGGACGAGGTTGCGAACCAATGCCTGCATAAAGCCGATCGGAGTGCCGCGGCGGCTCAAGACACGCAAGCCGACCAGCCGCTTGCCCACCGTCTGGCCGGACAGGCGCCACTCGAACACGGTTCCGTAGCCCCACTGAATGACGAAGATCGCGATGAAGTAGAACGCCGTCGCCAACCCGCGAAAAACGAGGCCAACAAGGGACAAGGTCACCCCCACCACGAACACGGCGGTGACCATGACCACGACATCGATGACCCAAGCGAGTGCCCGCGTTGGAGGACCCGCGAGCTCATATTCGAACACGACATTCTCGGGGGTCGTAACCTCCAACAGGTCCCGCATCCGCCGGAGTATAGCAAGCGCAGGCGCCTCCTGCGCTCATCTGAAGCCCGCTGGCAGGCGCCTGCCTTCATCGTGCCCGGCCCGACCTTCGAATCCCACAACACTTCGTCCCGCGGGAAATTGCAGGTAGTATCAGCGCAGCGACCCCTCCCCAAAAAGGGCTCTGCCGTCGCGGTCTGGATGGCAGTAGTGGGGGCGGCCCGCAAGTGCAGGCAGTCCGGCCGGACGTCCATAGCTGGTGAACCAGGATGCGACGAGCATGACGCGAACATCCGACTCGCGCGACAGATTCGGTTTCGATCTCAACCGCTTCGTGGCGGATCGCAGTGACCGCTGGCAACGCCTGGAGCAGCTGCTGCTTCAGGCCGAACGACTGGGTGTCGCGGGCCTGAGCCTCGAGGCAGCGCGCGAGCTGGGTCGCCTCTATCGCACGGTTTCCAGCGATCTCCTGTGCGCCCGCACGGAGTCCGCCGGCGCCTACACCATCGAGTACCTCAATGACATCGTGGCGCGCGCCTACGGCGTGGTCCACGGACCGACACGGCAAGAGCGCTCCAGTTGGTGGCAGATCTTCACGGGCAGGTTTCCTAGAACCTTCAGGCGAGAGCGATGCGCGGTCATCCTGTCGGCCCTCATCCTGGCAGCCGGAGCAGGCGTCGGGGCCCTGTTCGTCCACGGCGATCCACAAGCCCTCGGCGCACTGATACCCGAGTCGCACCAGTCACACACACCGCACGAGCGAATCGCAAACGAACACAGCCATGGGGGCGAGATCGAGGGTGACGCTGCCGCCGCCTTCTCCGGATTCCTATTCACCCACAACATCCAGGTAACCTTCCTGCTGTTCGCACTTGGAATCACATTCGGTGTCGGGACCGTTGCGTTGCTTTTCTACAACGGCGTGCCCCTCGGAGCACTGGCCATGCAGTATCACCACGAGGGCGAGGATCTGTTCTTCTGGGCATGGATCTTGCCTCATGGTATCCCAGAGCTAACGGTGATCGTGATCGCGGGCGCCGCGGGCATGATCCTGGGACGCGCTCAATGGATACCCGGCCGTCGAACGCGCCGCGAAGCGTTGCTCGCAGAGGCCAGGACCGCTGCAGTCCTGATCGTGGGCGGCATGCCGCTCCTTGTTCTGGCTGGCACGATCGAGGGCACCATCAGCCAGATGCACGCCCCGGCGATCGCATATTCCACGAAGCTGACCGTTGCAGGCGTGGTAGGTGCGGCCGTCTATGCGTACCTGCTCAGGGCCGGCCGTGCTCAGAAGAGGTCGTCGTCCCCGCCGAGGTCATCGTCTTCCGACCCGGTATCATCGTCGGCCGACTCAAAATCGTCGTCGTCGTAGTACTCGTCGTCCCCCTCTTCGCCGCCGCTCGAGGACTCCTCGGAGAGCTCCGGCTCGCGCGACTTGGACTTGTAGGCGTTCCAGTCACCGCCTGTGTGCTCGTCGTCGCCGAGTCCCCAGCGACCCGTAAGCACGTGCTCCCCGTTCGCGGGGTCGACCTTGTAGACGAAGTAGCCACGGCCCCGGGTCTCGGTTGGCCGATTCGACACCATCGCCTTGAGCTCGACCCACTCGAAGCGCAGCAGGTCCCCATCAGCCTCGCCCGTTATCTTGCCGGTCCGCTCTTCCTGCTTGTATTCGCCACGGACGGTGTTCCCATTCTGGACCATATGCATCTCGCCGTATTGGGGCGAGAAGAACACACCGGTGAAATTGCCCCCTTGGGGCATGGGGCCGGCCTGGATGTCCGGACCGCCGCCTCCACAGGCCCAAAGCGCAATACCAACAAGCCCCAACACCACCACATGCACACGCTTCCGCAACATGGTCTTCTCCTCGTTGGCGCCTACCATAGACGAGCCCACGGCCACCCGACAAGACGGCACTGGTTTGGGGGGGGCGTGCACCCGCGGCGCCGGCTCCCGTTGCCGTGATTCGTGTCTATATCGGCACGCCTTCGCCGATATGGACCCACAATACAGACCCGTTACAGACGCGATACAGACACAGGAAATACGGGGAGTATTCCCTTCGTCGTGGAAGGCCCTGTGAAGCCGAATCCCAGCGCGATCCGACACCGAGGTCGTGAATGATCCGGGCTAGCAGACTTGATCGTTCAAGCCAGCAGCGACCGCGTCCGTGGCGGAGAAGAACATCCGCTCGAAAAGGGCGTCCACATGCCCAGCAGGCATTGACCCAACCCCCCCACGCTCCCGCGGTTGGGTCAATGCCTGCTCAAGCAAGCGTTGCCGCGCACCGAGGAGCGCCACGAGCTGCTCGTGCTCGCGCGTGCTCATCTCGCCCTGCGCGAGCCGCTCGCCGGCGGTCTTGTAGGCGCCTTCGGCGACCACCTGGGCATCCAGCCCCAGGTTCGTCGGAAGTTCACCAAACTACATTCCCCCCGCGGCGAAGCCGAGCAGCGAGACCGGCGCCCGCGGGAATCACGACCTGCGAGGCAGCTGACGCGACGTAAAGCTCGCGATCGCCCCCGCCTTGGGGCAAAAAGACCACCATGCGCCGATCGGCCTTCCGCAAGGACTCCAAGACGCGACGGACGGCGCCTGCCATCGCCCAGTCTCCGGTGAAGCGGCCAGGTGGACGACCAACCCAGAGACCCCCGCATCTTTTGTGGCATGCTTCGCCGGACGCGCGAGCTGCGCGAGCGACAGCCCCGGCCGACGGCCACGCAAGCGCTCTACCAACCCAGTGCCGCGCGTGGCAAATGGTTCGACCGGCTGTCCAGTCGTACGTGAATCCAGCGCACACGGACCGGACGCAACCCAAAAAAAGGTGCAGCGCAACAGCCACAACGGCAAACGCACGAATGGGTTGGCGATCAGCGTGACCAGCGGCATTTTGCCCGGAAACATAACGCATGCCACAAGCCGATGGAGTCGGATGTGGCTCCGCGCGTACGTTCGCCTACGCTGAGGTGCCGTGCCCGCGCAGCTAGCGCTTGTAAACGAGCAGCATGATAGGGAATAATTCCTGAAGATGGCACTTCACGAACAGCTGTTGTCGCCACGGCTTTCACTTATTGGTGCGATGTCACCGGTGAATCGAGCTTCGGGCCGTAGCCTCATCACGAAACGCGCGCGGAGGAGTTGATGGCCGACCCGCAAATGGTCATGTACGAAGAGGAGTTCACCCAGATCCAGGGGATCGTGGACGGGTTAGTGAAGGCGGCGAACGCGAACGTCGTCTTCATCATCGACAAGAACGGGCAGCTCATCGCAGCTGCCGGCGATGCGGATCAAATCGATACGACATCGCTGGCATCACTGACCGCCGGCAACATCGCGGCGACCGGTGGCATGGCGAAGCTGCTACGCGAGCAGGAGTTTGCGACCCAGTTCCACGAGGGACAGAACGCCAATATCCATATTCAGCTGGTGGACAACCGCGTCATTCTGGTCGTCATCTTCGACAAGAAGACCAGCCTGGGGCTTGTTCGACTGCGCGTGAAGAAGGCTTGCGAGCAACTGAGCTCCATCTTCGAGACCCTCGCGGACAAGGCGGGCGCCCCGGGTCAGGCCCCGTTTGGCGAGATCACCGATGACGACATAGACAACCTTTTCAACGACTAAGGGAAACGCGGCTGCATGTCTTTCATCAACTATCTGTCGCGCGAGATCAACTGCAAGATCGTCTACTACGGTCCGGGCCTGTGCGGAAAGACGGCCAACCTCCAGTACATCTACGGGAAGACCAACCCAAACGCCCGCGGCAAGATGATTTCGCTCGCGACCGAAACCGAGCGAACCCTGTTCTTCGACTTCCTCCCGCTCGCACTCGGCGAGATCCGTGGATTCAAGACCCGCTTCCACCTGTATACCGTGCCGGGTCAGGTGTTCTACGACGCGAGCCGCAAACTGATCTTGAAGGGCGTCGATGGCGTTGTCTTCGTCGCCGATTCGCAGATTGCCCGCATGGAAGCGAATCTCGAGTCACTCGAAAACCTACGCACCAACCTGGCCGAGCAGGGATACTCCCTGGATAGCGTTCCCTTCGTCATGCAATACAACAAGCGCGACATGCCCGGAATCGCTCCTGTGGATGAGCTCCGCCAAATGCTCAACACCAACGGCGCCCCGGACTTCGAGGCGATCGCGCCCGAGGGCACCGGAGTGTTCGACACCCTCAAAGCGGTGGCCAAACTCGTGCTCACCGAGCTCAAGAAGGCCAGCGGCGGCTAGCCCGGACCACTCACGCCCCAGGCGCGCCCCCTCGCGCAGGCTTTCGGCGACCAACCGAACGCTGGCTGGTTATGCGAGGGGAAGCGAAAATGCTGTGAACGCGAAGACCAAGCGAGGCGGGTCCGGGTCCTCTGCGACTTCGCGATACCCTAGCCAGGGGGACACCGCGTCCCTACGACCGCGAGTTGCTCCCCGAGCGGTGGTTGTGGCGACGGACATGGTCCCCTATCGTCGCGCCAGCCGAAGCCTCAGACAGGCCCCTCCCAGCGTCGGGCATGTAGCCATGCGGACCTTCGTTGTCATTGTGCTTACCCTCTCCTGCCTAGCCTGGCACCCGGCCGTGGCCCAGCGTGAGCTCCCACAGCAGGGACATCACGCAGCAGTGGCCCACCCTCTTGTCGGAGACCAGCCTCGGTACACTGGGCCTCCGAGCGCCATCCGGGGGATCACTGTCGGCCCAATCGAATCGTCGCAGCAGCCAGGGCGCGGCTACGGCACGCACTACACCGAAGCTCTGCTTGACGAACTGGTCAGGCTCGGCGCCAACACCATTTCTGTCACCCCATTCGGGCGAATCTGGAGTCTGCAGAGTACGCACATCACCATGGACTTCGAGGCCCCCTACGAAGAGAACCGCCTCGCCGTACAGCGCATGGTCGCCCAGGCCCACGCACGCGGTCTGCGCGTGCTTCTGATCCCCCACTTGTGGGTGGAAACCGAAGGCTGGCGTGGCGAGATCGATCCCGGCTCCCCTGAGGGCTGGCGGGCCTACCGAGCAGCCTACCGACAATTCGTGCTCGCGTGGGCCAAGGACGCCGCCCGCCTTGGGATCGACGCCTTCTCGATCGGAGTCGAGTGCGTCTCTTGGTCGGGCCGCTTTGGTCGCTATTGGACCCGTCTCATCGCGGAGATTCGTGAGATTTTTCCGGGCCCTCTAACCTATTCCGCCAACTGGGATGAAGTAGAGCACGTCCTGTTTTGGGATCAACTGGACTGGATTGGCGTCAACGCGTTCTACCCACTCGCCCACACGAAAGGGGCGAGCTATCCAGACTATGCCACCGGAGCGGAGCGCGCCGTCGCCTCGTTGGGCGAGCAGGCCGAGACCCTGGGCATGCCGGTCGTGATGCTGGAGATCGGATATACCTCCCGAGCCGACGCTGCGGTCGAGCCCTGGTTGTGGCCGGACCACATGAAAGACGTCGCCGTCGACGAGTGGGAACAGGCACGCGCGCTATCTGCGCTGATCGGTGCCGCTGTCACCAAGCCCTGGCTGCTCGGTGTGTTGGTGTGGCGCTACTACGCCAACCTGGACGACGTGTCGCAGGAGGCGATTTGGGGATTCTCTCCCCACGGAAAGCTGGCTGAGGTCCTGCTAGCAGCTGCCTATCAAGAACCCTGGGCTGCCGACCCGGCGGTCGCGCCCTGGGAGCACCAGCGGCTTGCCCCGAAGAGTTGGTCAGCCGCCTCCGGGCCCCCGCCGATCCAGCCGTTCGCCCACTCACGCGCCGAACACTCGTGTGGGGCCGAACGGCCGTGCGGTCCGACGCGACGTTGACGGCTGAGCCGGGCTCGGCGCGCCGTTTTTTTGGTTTGAAGTTCCGCGCCTGTTACTTGGAGCCATGGCGCGTGTGAACCTTGACGGCAGCGGGGCGGGCTTTCGCCGAACGGACTCGCATGTACGTGGTCTAGGACGCAGCAATCCGAATCAACCGGCTGAGAAGCCTCTTCTGGTCATGGAGGACGTGTACAAGTACTTCCGACGTGACGTCCCCACGTTGCGTAACGTCGCCCTCGAGGTGAAGCGTGGAGAGTTCGTATTCGTCACGGGGCCGAGCGGCGCAGGCAAGAGCACACTTCTGCAGCTCATCTACCGAAAGCACACCGTCGATTCAGGTCGAATCCTGTTCCTCGGGCGAGACGTGGCGCGCCTGACCGAACGTTCCATCCCGTTCTTGCGACGCAACCTCGGCATCGTCTTTCAGGACTTCAAGGTCGTTCCTCACTGGACCGTCTACGAGAACGTAGCCGTCTCGATGGAGATCTTGGGAAGCCCGGTACGTGTCGTGCGTTCCAGGGTCGCAGAAACGCTGGAACGCGTGGGGCTGGCCGGGCGAGGCAACGAGCGAACCGAAAGGCTGTCGGGTGGCGAGCAACAGCGAGTCGCGATCGCACGCGCAATCGCCACGGAACCCGCCCTGCTTCTCGCCGACGAGCCTACTGGCAATCTGGATCCGGCGCTGGCTATCGACATCCTGACGCTCTTTGAAGAGATCCACGATGCGGGTACGACCGTCATCTTCGCAACGCACGACCATGCGCTTCTACAGACTTCACCCCATCGCCTGATCGTCATCGACGAGGGACGCCTGATCGAGGCCAGCCAGGGTCTGCGTGCGTGGTCTGCACGCATGCACAGCCTGAGCGCATGAGGAGGAGCCGATGGACATTCGAACCACGTTTGCCCGCGCGAGGAGAGGTTTTCGGGATGACCTGCGCCTACATGTTGTGGCGGTAGCAAGCCTGGTAGTCGCGTTCCTTTGTCTGGGCGCAGCGCTGCTAGGGGTCGAGAACCTCGCCCGTGTCGCGGAGCGATGGACACAGAGTCAGCACATGACCGTCTATCTGGGCACGGACGCCAGCGAGAGCGACATCGCCCAGCTACGGCTCGTCCTCGACAGCCTGACCGAGGTCGCGGAGGTGGAGTACATCAACTCGGCGCGCGCCCGAGCCCAGTTCGCAGAGCAAACCGAGATGGGCGCCGACGTCGGCTCGCTGCCAGCCGAAGCGTTCCCAGCATCGCTAGAACTGGCCCTACATGCGAGTGCGAATCGGACGCGCATCACCAAGATTGGCGAGCGCATCAAGAGCTTCAACGCCGTTGAAGACGTCGAAACGTACCAGGATTGGTTCGGTCAGCTCGGTTCGCTCCTTGACGCAGGGCGAAAGGCCGTAGGCATTCTCGCCTTGCTCGTAGCGGTCTGTGTGGTCGCTGTCATTGGCAACACGATCCGACTGGCGGTCGCCAATCGTCGCCAAGAAATAGAAGTTCTCAAACTGTGCGGCGCCACAGACCGCTTTGTGCGTACGCCGTTCATCGTGGAAGGTATCCTCCAAGGCCTGACGGCGTCGGTCCTATCCCTCGTCCTGCTCGGTATCTCGTACCTATCACTCCGAGGCCAGGTCGAGGACACGGTGGTGACTCTTACCGGAATGCAAGTGGTGTTCCTTGGGCCGCTAACGGTGCTCGGTGTGGTCTGCGGCGGCGGTCTTGTAGGCGCGCTCGGAAGCGCGCTTTCCTTGCGCCGGTATCTGTCGGTATGAAGCCCGTGCGCATCGCCTTGCTCGCAACGGGGCTGGGCCTCGTCGCCACCACCGGCATGGGGCAACTGGGCGGCGACCGCACTGGAGACCACAGACGTGGTGGAATCACCGATGACGTGCTTGTCGCCAGCCTATTGGATGAGATTGAGGCATCTACCGCCACCCAGGCGCGTCTAGCCGGCGAAGTCGACGCGCTGGCCGACAAACAGACCGCGACGCGCGCACGGCTGACCCGAAACGTGCAAGCCCTCTACCGGCTGACGCGCGCCGGTCGCGCGCCCTTGTCAGGAGGATTCGACGCCCTGAGGATGCACGTGGCGCGCGTGGCTCGCTTGAAACGCCTAGTACGGGTGGACAAAGGCGACCTGATCGCGCTCGATGAGGCCTTGGGCCGCAGCCGTGAACGCAAAGCGAACCTTGATGGCAGGTTGGCCAACGCCCGCGGACGGCTGACGAGCGTCCAGGAACAATACGGACTGGCCAGCCGGCCTGGAGGCCCGATGGACGTGTTCGCCCAACCTCCCAAAGCCCCCTCCGCAGCCTTCTCCCAAGCGAGCCACTACGGCTTTCGATTCTCCGAACCCGGTCCCCAGAGCTCGTTCGAGCAATTGAAGGGTGCCTTGGCCTCCCCGGTGTCCGGCGAGGTGCGCGTCGTGCCGGCGCGCCGTCAAGAGAGCGACGGCCCCGGACTCGAGTTCCAGGCCACAGCAGGTACCCCGGTACGGGCGGTTGCATCCGGCCGGGTCGCCTTCTCAGACCACTACGGGAGCTACGGAAGGCTCGTCATCCTCGACCACGGGGACAGTTACTACACCGTGTATGGTGGCCTGGGCGCGATCGAGGTGCGGGTCGGAGACGACGTCTCCAAGCGCGCCCGCCTGGGCAGCATCGGTAGCGCGGCCATCACCAGCGCCCTGTTCTTCGAGGTTCGCAAGGGTACACGCACCCTCGAACCCCGCGGTTGGTTGGGGATCTAGCCAGTACCCATTGCTAGCCCGCATCATTCGCGACATCGACGCCGCCTCGCTTGTCCTTCGACTCCACAGGACTTTCGCCGCCCTA
>JAPPOR010000229.1 GCA_028817905.1 Myxococcales bacterium | reverse complement strand
GGGCGGGTGGCGTTCGTAGTGGGGGCAGGTGGGAAGGCCCCGTTGCCCTCCGCGGTAACCTGCGAACCCGGCGGATGGAAGCCCGGCGGAAAAGACGGCGGCAGCGACCCCGGCGCATAGGACCGTGGTCGGGCGCTCACGGGCTCCGCGGGCGGAAGTGAGCCACTGCTGCTTGCCGGGGCACTTGCATTGGGCATGACACCCGACATCGCCTCGGCGAGATCCTCTGGGCGATCGTAGATCTGGGTCGACAGCTCCTCGTCGTCCCACCCCATGTCCAGGTCGGTGGCGGCCGCTGGGTGGGCAGCGTGGCCTCCTGGGGCTTGCCCGGAGGCGCTGCCACCCGGCGGCGGGGCCGATGGTGACTGCTGAAACGGAGGCGGGGGCGACGCGGGCGGCTGCAGACTTCCTTGCACCACTTGCGGCATGCCCAACAGGGTCGACTTGTTGGGCCGCCGCGATGGGATGGGATCCGGGGCCGCCAGGGCGGGCGGCTCACCTCCGGAAGGGCCAGCCAGCGACTCTGGGCCGGCGGGCTCCGTGGCAGGGAGGTCGCTGATATCGCTCACAGCGCTCACGGGATCCAGCTCGTCGAAGCGGTGCAAGCCCGTCGTCTCGTCCGGCAGCTCCAGTTGTGCGTACTCCCGGTCCCGCGCGTTTTCGCGGGCAATCCCCTCGGCAAACATGCGCCGCATGAACGCGGACAGATCTTTCCGGCCGAAGAAGGAACCGCTCGTGTACATGAAGGACTGCAACTCGTCGTGCAGCTCCATCGCAGTTTGCGGGCGCTGGTCCGGGTCACGCGCAAGCGCCCGCAGCACGATCTGCTCCAGTTCTTCGGGAATCCTCCGGTTATAGGTGCTGGGCGGCATGATTTCGACGTTGCGCACCTTTTCCAGGGTCGCGAAATCGGTCTCCGCCACAAACAACCGTTCCCCCGTGAGGGTCTCGTACAAGCAGATTCCCAGACCGAAGATGTCACTTCGGCGATCGATCTCCAGGCCCTGAACCTGCTCCGGAGACATATAGCCGAACTTGCCCTTGAGAATCCCGGCCTGGGTCTTGCCGACCTTGCCCGCTGCTTTCGCAATCCCGAAGTCGATGATCTTGACTTCACCGTCGTACGAAACCAGAAGGTTCTGGGGCGAGACGTCCCGGTGCACCAGGTTGAGGAACTGGCCCGCTGCATCGCGCTTGTTGTGCGCGTAGTCCAGGCCCTCGCAAACCTTCATCATGACGTAGCAGGCCATGGGAACCGGGACGGGCTCATGGTTCTGTCGACCGCGGTTGAACACCGCCCGCATGTCTTTGCCGCGCACATACTCGAGCGCGATGAAGTAGCTATCGTCCACTTTGCCCAGATCAAAGATCTGCGCGACGTTGGGGTGGGTCAGCTGGACGGCGATCTTCGCCTCGTCGATGAACATCGTGATGAACTCTTCGTCCTCCGCGATGCTTGGAAGAATGCGCTTGACCGCCACCAGCCGCTCGAACCCTTCGACGCCTGTGGCCTTGGCCTTGAAGACCTCGGCCATGCCCCCAACGTTGACACGCTCGAGCAGATAGTACTTTCCGAAAGGTATCGGCTGACTCAAGGTCGTCCTCGACAGACCCACATAACAAAAGGGCGGATTCGGTGCGTACACAAAACCGCCCACGCGGACCTAAGACTACGGGATAAAACGCCTTTTGGTCAAGAGCTCGGCACGGCTGCGGGATCCGATGCCACGAAGTGTCGCTTATACGCTGGAATGTAGCGCACGCGGATACCCCGGACAAAGCCCAGCCCGCCAGTTGGGGGCGAGCGAACTCGGACTGGCGACAATCGCATCGCCCGACGCACAACTACACATCACTACCATCGGCTACCTCACGCGCTGGCGGAGTCATGCCAGCCGTCCAAGGCCCTGCTCCTGGTTGTGGATACCGTCCGCGTTTGTGTTGGACCGCGCGAGACGGGCAAGGTTGGCACCGGGCAGGTTGGGGTCGGTGAGCACCGACCCTAGCCCGCATCCATCACCAAATCACGCGCCCTCGCACAACTGTTCGACTCCGCAGCGCTTTCGCTTCAGTCGAAAATACAGCGAGTATTCCCTCCTTCACCGAAACCCCTGCGAAGCCGATCACTTGCACGAGCATCACGTGCCTTGGTGATGGATGCGGGCTAGCGAGCTCGACC
>JAPPOR010000055.1 GCA_028817905.1 Myxococcales bacterium | reverse complement strand
CCCCAAGGGCGTGCCGGCCGCGCGCGGCGGCCCAAGTCGCGGACGAACGCGACGCGATCCGGGCGACAAGAAAGGTCCCCCCCTGCCGGCCGGACCGGCGGCAGTCGGCTTGAGTTCAGCGCACCGCCTGCGGGATCGGGCACGGCACCCGCACGGAGTACAGCCGGTGGCACCACTGTCCATCCGGCACCGGCGGGCACGGCCTCGGGGGACACACCTACCGGCGCGACGCCCGCAGACGCGGCTCCCAGCACGGCACCTGGGAGCGCAGACCGCGAGCCCGAGGCCCCGCGGTCTAGCAACCCGGGCCAAAACGAGTTGCCGCCGGATCTCATCCGGGAATTCTAGACGAGCACCGCGATGCGTAGGCGTGATGATCGCGAGGTCTGATTTGATGGTCGGGGCGCGATAGGCAAAGCCGACAGAGCCGTTGTCACCGCGGGACTGGCGTGTTGCCACCGCCGCGTCTGACGAATACCCAGTGCGTGCCGTCCCTGATGGACGCAGGCGGTGAAACGCCAAGGGAGGAGAGCCCAAATGCGAGCGGATCGGACGAGCGCGGCGACAACCCTCATATCCCTGTCCAAGCGGTGGCGCTGGGTCTTCGGCTTCGGCTGTGCGCTCGTGCTTTCCGCCTGCAACGACCTGTTGGGCATCGAGGAAAGTGTGTTGGTCGCCACCTCCTGCGATGCCCCCGAGTGCACTGTACCAGCCGTTTGTGATGGGTCGGCATGCGACACCGCATCCGAACCCGACGCGGCTCTCACAATCGAAGGGCGCAGGGGCTCCGGAACCGCACCGCTTGACGGTGGTCCGGACTCACGCCACCCGACTGGCTCACGGGAGGGCGACGCTGGCGGCGCGCCGGCGCCCTCAAGCGAACGGGACACCGGCCTTCCGGACGCAGCTACCAACGGCAACAGCACGTGCTCGCGGGAGGGCGAGCTCGGTTGCCGTGATCGTGTGGTCGTCGCGTGCTCGGAGGGACACTTCGTCGACCGGCTCGCGTGTCCGTACCGGTGCGTGGAAGGTGAGTGTCTCGGCGAGTGCTCGCCGGGCGAGACCCGCTGTCTCGCGGACAGCTACGAGGTCTGCGGCGACGATGCCGTGTTCGCGCAACGCGCAAGGTGTGCCGGGGATTGTACCAAGGCGGGATGTGTTCCGTGCGACGAGCACGTCCAGCGCTGCGTTGGGCGTGAAATCCAGCGGTGCGATGCGGAGGGCACCTATGAACGGCGCGAGCAGTGCGAATTCGACTGTGCGACAGACTGCGGCGGCTTCCCCGTCGGTCGTTTCGAGGTGGTCGACTCATGTTCGCATCTAGCGCCCGAAATGGTCGCAATCGATGCCGGCGTGTGCACGCCAAAGCCCGTCCGAACCACGGCGCGCTACAGCGGCACGCTGCGCGTCACGGCGGATCACGTGGTGACGGGCACGCTCACTCGTCCCTCGCACGAGTTTGCGGAGGTCTCCGGGGCGTGTCTCCAGGAACTGATGCTCATGCCGGAGCACTGCGAGCTCCTCGGCCAGACCCGAACCGATGCGACAGACACGGCGTCGCCCGACGTCAAGTTGAGTTGCGTCCCCAGCGGGGCGGGCTGTGCCTGTACCCAGTCGGCCGTATTCCCTGTCGACGACCTCCACTACGGCGGCCTGTCCTTGAGCATCAACATCGGCAACTACTGTGAAGGGGAGGACGGCCGACTGCGCCTGCAAGCGGGGGCCCCCGGGGCACAGAACGTGATTGAACTCGCGCGCGTACGCACCGACCACCGCCTCGAATCGACCCCGCCACAGCTCACGGCGCAGCTCGGATTCGCTGTCGCGATGGATGGTGACACGTTGGCGGCCGCCGCGCCGTTCGAGTCCGACGATGCCGGGGCCGTCCACATCTTCGTCCGTGAAGGCGAGGAATGGAACCAAGCAGCGCGTCTATCGGGGAGTCGCTCGGCCCCGGGCGACACGTTCGGGTACAGCCTGGCACTGGAAGGTGGAACGCTGGTGGTTGGCGCGCCCGGTCACGATGCGCGCGATCCCAGCGGCGCCGCCGTCGTGAACAGTGGCGCGGTCTACGTCTTCGAGCGCGCCCAAAGCACCTGGACCGAGCAAGCATACCTCCATGCTGCACCAGTTGGGGCCGGCGATGCATTCGGCCGGGCCGTAGACATCTCGGGAGATCGACTTGCGGTAGGGGCTCCTTACGAGGACAGCAACTCCCGTGTAATCAATGGCGACCGCAAGAACGACGACCTGCCAAAAAGCGGGGCCGTCTACGTGTTTGCGCGCGACGCCGCACGGCGGTGGGCCGAAGAAGCCTTTGTCAAGGCCGCCTCATCCGACGTGGATGGCTGGTTCGGTGACGCCGTCGCGCTCGCGGGCGATATGCTCCTGGTCGGCGCGTCGGGCGAGCGCGCGCCGGACCAACGCGACAAGGAAACGCCCCTTGATGTTGGAGCCCGCCGCGGCGCGGTCTACGCGTACCACCGCAGCGAAGGACAATGGACCGCGTTCGAACACCTCCTGCCTTCGCATGGTGGCACACCGTCGTTCGGGACTTCCGTGGCGTTCGATGGACGTACCGCCGTGGTCGGGGCGCCCGGCGACGCCCGCAGCGTCTCCGGAACGCACGCACTCGGTGCCGACGCGATGGCGCACGTCGAGACGCCCGAATCCCTGCCACGTAGCGGAGCCGCCTACGTCTTCGTTCGCACGTCGAGCGGCTTCTCCCCAGAAGCGTACCTCAAGGCGAATGCGCCGCTCGCGGGCGACCGCTTTGGCCGCCGGGTAGCCGCGCTGGGCTCGGTCGCGGCGGTCAGCTCGGCGCGCATTGACGCGCTCCTCGCCCCGAGGCACGGAGCTCCGCCACCCGCGCTCGACGAAGTGGACGCCGGAGCGGTCTATCAGTTCTATCGCGGGCGCGAGGGTTGGAGCCAAGTGCGTTTTCTAGTGGCTCCTGAAATGTCCCGCCTGGACGACTTTGGAAGTGACCTTGCACTATCCGGGGTCACGCTCGTCATCGGCGCGCACCTCGAGGAGGTGGACGGAGGTGCGGACGGAGGTGCGGACGCCGACGCGGGAGTAGATGAGGTTCTGAACGCCGGGGCGGTGTATCTGTACGAGTGAGCTCCCGAACCGACGCCGGTCGCTGGCACGACGCGTGGGCGCCGAACGTGCGAAGGCGCACAAAGGCTTTGCGTCCAGCTCTTTGTAGGGTTGCCTCGAGCGTCCGACATACCCTCGCTTCAATACTCGTCGATCAGCGGTGGCCAGGCGTCGGCCGATATCGCCTGCGCTGGCGCAGGTGCCTGGACCCCACGATTTCCACCTTCAGCGTCGTCCTCGGCCATCGGCACGTTGCGTTGCCCGGGTTGGGGTCGCAGAGGTCGCTGTCGCTGCGGTCGCGGTCGTGTTGCCCCCTTGCGCTTCCCTTCTGGGCGGGCTGGCCGCTGCGCCGCGATCGATGGACTGCTCTTACGGTCGCTCGGCGGTGGCGCCGAGCCATTCGCCGATGGCACGGCGCACATCGGCTTGGCCGGGCCGCTCTCAACCGCGGCGGGGACGTTGCGGGCGCCAGGCGCCGTCATCCCCGTCCAGCGCCGCATGGAGCCAGTCGTCGATCGTCCCTGACGGTTCGACCTCTCGCATACGCGTTCCCTCCCGTTGGGGCGCGGGTCTCGCCGCACTTTTTTTTTCTGACCCTTTCGGGATCCGTGACGTCCAGCCGAACAGGGGGGCCGAGGCCCCGGTGCACAGCACTCGGACCTACCGTCACGGAGCTCTTGGATGGAATTCGCTCGATCACGCGGAACAGCGACGCAATCTGCAGCGCTCAAGGGTACGGCAGCGGCATGGCTGCTCGTCGCTTGTGGGTGCACCTCGCAGATGCAGGTTCTCACGCACCACGCGCGCGCAGAGGTACTCGTAGACGGAGAGCCACGGGGTGCGGGCAAGACCGTCACCCTCGAGGAGTCGGTGGGCCTCGCTCGAGACTATCGGATCGAAGCCCGCGTGAACCCGAGCTGCCGGGAGCACGTGACGGTAAGCACGCGGCAAAACAAGGGACGTATGCTGGGTTGCATGGTCGTCGTCGGAGTGATCGGCCTGGCTAGCATCGCGGTCACCGCAGCTGTTGCGCTCTCGACCGACCCCACCGCAGGTAGCTCTGGGCTGGGCCTGTCCGGCGTCGCCACCTCGATCTCCACCGCCAGCGGCTTGCTCCTTTGTGCCCTCGGCTCGCACGAGGCGCCACAGACGGTCGACCTCGACCTCTCTCACTGCCGCGACGAGCGGGCCGACCCAAGCGATCGTTGATTTTCATCATTGCGCACGGCCCCTTTCTGACGGTTCTCCCACGATGGGCGTCCTAGTGCTCCGAAGGCGCTCCGCCACACTGGATCAGTGCGCCACGGGAGAGAAACGATGACGATTCGCCACGACTTGCTGCTTCTCGCCGTGCTGTCGGCTTGGGTTGGATGTTCGGACGACAACGACGGCGCGCCCGTGCCTGCTGGCCTTGGCGGCATCTCGTTCGAATCCGGTGGCGCAGCCGGCACGGGCGCGCCGATGACGACGGTAGCCAGACCGGATGCTGGTGAGACGCCCGGCCAGGACGGTAGACCCGCCGATCCGTCCCGAGGGGACTGGGACGGCTTCTACCGCATCGAGGGCGTCAAGGTACGGCAGGCGTGTAGCGGGTCTGGCAGCCTGTACCTTGCCGGCATGAACGCGGACTTGAACGTCTCCGAGGGCTACATGTTTGTCGATGTCGTGGACCGGATCTACGACGTCACGGTGGTCGGGGACCAGCTGGTCGCCGAGGCCTACTTTCCCAGCCACTGCAGCGGATACTCCAACAGCGATACATTCGCCCTGACGCGGTGGAGCGCAGGCAAGTTGGTTGGGAACTTGTCCGCCAGATGGCGCCTCCCGCCGGACTGCGGCGAGTGTCTGAGTGAGTGGAGAGTGCGTTTCCACCGGCGGTAGCCGGCGCGTGCGAAGAAGGCGCCCCGGAGGGCGGGCTAGGGGCTGCCGGCCTCACATGGTGCTTGTCCCTCCCCCTGTGGCAAGGCCGAGGCGGTGTTGGCCGCTCGGTGGTCGAGGATCGCGGTCGCTAGCAGGTCACCAGTTACGTTCACTGCCGTGCGGCTCATGTCCAAGATACGGTCCACACCCATGATCAATCCGATGCCGGCCACCGGGACCCCGGCGCTCCCAAGGACCATGGAAAGGATGACGATGCCCACACCCGGGGTTGCCGGTGAGCCGATAGAGGCTGCTACAGCGGTGACCACGACCAGCGCCAGTTGGCCCGCCGTCAGCTCCAGCCCGAACACCTGGGCAAGAAACATCGTGGCGACCCCCTGGTATAGAGCAGTTCCGTTCATGTTGATGGTAGCACCCAGGGGAATCACGAACTGAGAGACCGAGGGCCGCACGCCGAGTTTTTCTTCCGCGGTGCGGATGGATAGGGGCATCACCGCAGCAGAGCTCGACGTGGAGAACGCAAGCAGTTGCACTTCCCGGATATCCCGCAGGAACTTCCAGGGGGACCGTCGCGCGGCCGTCCAGGCGAGCACCAGATACAGCAACAACAGGAGCAATAGGCCTGCCAGGACCGTGCCGACATACACAGACATCCCAATGAGAGCGCGCAGGCCGAGCTTGGACGTCAGCTGCGTGATCAGCCCGAACACCGCCAGCGGGGCGAGCCACATCGTCCACCGCACGATGGTCATCGACACTTGCTGCAGGGACCCCAGCAGTGCCAGCAGTGGCTGCGACTGTTCCACAGGAAGCGAGACGAGCGCGACGCCCATGATGACCGCGAAGAGAACGACGCCGAGCATCTCACCCTGCACCATGGCCCCCAGCGGATTGCTCGGAATGAGATTCACCAGGGCCTGAGGGACGCTGCTGCCACCAAACCCTGCGGGCACCTGGGGCGCAGCTGTCTGGGCACTGCCTACTGCTGCACGTATGCTTGCTGCATCGAGAAACCGGCCCGGTTGGACTACGATGGCTAAGCCGATACCGATCACGATCGCCAGGGTTGTGGTTGCGACGAAGAAGGCGACCGCCTGCAGTCCTGTTCGCCTCAGTTCGTCCATGTTCTCACTGGCGGCCAGGCCCCGGATGATCGAAGCGAACACAAGCGGAACGACGACCATCTGAATCGCGCCTAGGAACACTCGCCCGGGTAGGGCCGCCCAATCGCCCACGGTCGCGGCTGTTTCCGCGTCAACCCAGCCCGCTGAAGGGCCGATCGCTACGCCGAGGACTACCCCGAGCAGCATGCCGACAAGGACCTGTAGCCAAAGCCGACCGCGGACGAGCGACTGCAGCTGGTCGCTCAGATACTTGAGGGACCGGAGGTGAATCAGTTCGATGGGGTGCATCGGACAAAGGGGCAGCCGTGAGACGCATATGAGATATGCCCGCCTTGGCTGTCGTCAACAGCTCGCCCGGATCGTTCACCAGCCCATGCGCGCTCGCACAACCGTTCGACTGCGCAGCGCTTTCCCTTCCCTCAAGTATAGAGACCGCTGCCAAGACAATCACTTGCACGGGGTCGTTGGCGGACGATCCGAGCTAGCCCGGATCATTCACGACTTCGGCGCGGGTCCACGTGCATGCGAGGCCCCTGATCACTCGAACTCGGACTCCCTACCGGGCGCGTCCGGTTCGACCGCTTCAAGCAAAGCCGATACCAGGCCATCGTGGGCGCGATAGGCGCGGGATAGCGAGCGGTAGGGGTCGAGCAGGTGGACGCCGCTAGCCAGGTCGATTCTGCGTTCCAGGCCCAGTAGCGCGCTGCGAACCTCTCGCTGCTGGTCGCGTAGCTTGGTGACAAGCTCGCTCGAGATGTACTGGATGGTCGCTTGGGGACGAGGGATGATCGGGGTCATGGGTATGGTGCCGCATCATTGCATCGCGTGTGCCAACTGCTGTGCTGGCCCCGGTCCGGCGCTCTGCGCAAGCTCCAAAGAAGGCCCCGGAGCGATGCGTAGTGCTGTGTTGTCGCATGCGGCCCGACCTGGACGACCCAGAGTCCGGGCAGGGACCTTCGGGTCCGGTTCAATCCGTGCGGGCTTGAAGACGCGTCGCGCAGCTCTTGCACTCGGGAGTGCGCAGGTCTTGCGCTCGCGTGGGGCTGTGGGCGGGCGGCAACTTCTGGGCTTGCGCGTCCGCCAGGGCCTGCATACGGGGCGTGGCACGGTGGTTGCTTCATGGGAGAGCCGTCGGGCTCGCAAAGCTGGCTCGATAAGCACGACCTTGACATTGCCGTTCTCCACCTGCGGCGGCCGGATCCGGTCGCTCCTGATCGCCATGGGACTGGCGATGGGTTACCTCGCCGTCCTTGCGCCTACCGTCAGCTCCGAGGCGCGCCGGCAGCGGTCGGTGCGCGCGGTCGGACCCATGATCATCGCCGAGGGTAGTGCGGGCCGCCTGATGCGCGGTGACTACGAGCCGATCGATATCTTCATGGTCGTCTACCACGAACTATGGGAGAGCTCCCTGCGAAAGATGATCGAGGGCCTAGCCGGCGTGGTGGACGTTCAAGTCTTGTATTCCGACGCGGACCGTTCGGCCCGCCGCTTCCAACGTCAGGTGAAGCGCCCGTGTGTGGGCCCCCGCTATATGACTGTCGACAGCCCGTGGATCCGCGACTATGGCCCTTTGCAGGCCACCGACCACGGTGAGCCACTCTGGCTGGACTATGGCTATGCTCTTGATCGGACCGCCGATGACGCGGTTCCCGCACAGCTCGCACGCGACCACGGCGCGCTGCTATCGTATGAAGAGGCGCCCCTCGATGGCGGCGCTGTGATCAGCAACGGCCACGGGCTGTGCGTGATCACCGACAGGAGTCTCGCGGAGACCGAGCTCAAGGGCAGCTTGGCGCAGCGCCGCTTCGCTGCAAATCTGGGCTGTCGGGGTATGGCCGTGATACCTGCGCTGCCTGCCGAAACCACGGGCCACAGCGACGTCTTCGGTCAATTCCTGAGCAGCCGCACCCTGGCGTTTTCCGAGATGTCAGGGCCAGACGGCGAGCTACTGGAGCTAGCGGTGGAGATCATCCGGGATACGGCGGCTGCGTTGAGGCAGCGTCTCGACGTCGTGAGGGTCCCCATGGTAGCGACCGACGACGTGTTCTATAGCTACGTTAACGGCACGCGCGCGGGCGATCGGTTCCTCATTCCGAGCTACGCGGCGGTCGACGCCGAGCTTCAATCCCAGGCCTATGCAATCCTGGGTCAGGCGATGCCCGGCGTCCAGTTGATTCCCATCGAGGCCGACGAGATGGTCACGCTCGGTGGCGCGATACACTGCATCACGCTGGGCCTCAAGCTCCCCGGAGGGGGGCGTTGCGAGACCTTGCGAGATTCCGTCCGGCGAGGTTGGATGGTCGGCGAGCGGCCTCGTGCCGTTGCGGGCGGACCGCAACAGGTTCGAGTTGGGATCGACGAGCTCGCACTCTGAAGCTAGCAGAACCGTGCCCGTGCTATGTTGCCCGCCGATGGCCACGAGCGCAGGGATTTGAGGACGGTAGCATGAACCTGGACTACGAAGTCGACCGCGGGACCTACGACGAGATGTTTACTCCAGATGGGAACGTGCGGGGAGTCTATCACGCGATCAAGGGCCGCCTGTCGTCGATGTCTGGCGCGGAGTTCGAGCGCCGTCGCAAGATGGCCGATTTGCTCCTTCGGAATCAGGGGGTGACGTTCACGGTATACTCCGATCGATCGGGGGTCGAGAAGGTGTTTCCGTTCGATCCGATCCCCCGGCTCGTGACTGCCGAGGAGTGGGCCCTCATCGAGCGGGGACTCGTTCAACGTGTCGAGGCGCTCAACCTGTTTATTTCGGACCTCTACCACGAGCAGGCCATCCTGCGGGAGGGGATCGTCGACCGCGCCCTAATCGAGAACGCATCGTTCTTTCGAACCGAAATGGTCGGGCTCGATCCGCCTCGAAAGATCTACTCGCATGTCGTTGGCACCGACCTGATCAGGAATGAGCAAGGGGAGTTCGTTGTGCTTGAAGACAACGCACGCAACCCCAGCGGCGTCAGCTACGTGCTCGAGTGCCGAGCGGTGCTCAAGCGGGTCTTCCCGGTGCTCTTTGAGCGCTACGGAGTCCGTCCGGTTGAGGAGTATGCACGCTGGCTGCACGAAACCCTGGCATACGTTGCGCCCTCGGGTGTCCCCGAACCGAAGGTCGTGGTGATGACGCCCGGCGTGTACAACTCAGCCTACTTCGAACATAGCTTTCTAGCGCGCCAGATGGGGGTCCCCCTGGTGGAGGGCAGGGACCTATTGGTGCAGGACGGCGTCGTGTATATGCGCACGGTGCGGGGACCGGAGCGGGTGGACGTGATCTATCGTCGCATTGATGATGACTTCCTGGACCCCGAGGTGTTCCGTAGGGACTCGACACTAGGCTGCCGCGGGCTGTTCGGCGCCTACCGGGCGGGCAGGGTCGCGCTCGTCAATGCGCCTGGTACAGGTGTCGCCGATGACAAGGCCATCTATCCCTTCGTACCAGACATCATCCGCTTCTACCTGAAGCAGGAACCGATTCTCCCGAATGTGCAGACGTACATCGCGGACCGGCCTGACGATCGCAAGTACATTCTTGAACATCTTTCGGAGCTCGTGGTCAAGCAGACGGACGCTTCGGGCGGATACGGCATGATGATCGGTCCCCGAGCCAGCGCGGCGGAACGCGAGGAGTTCCGCGGCCGCATCGAGGCATCGCCGCGCTCCTATGTTGCCCAGCCTACGATCAGCCTGGGCAAGCATCCGACGGTGGTAGACGGAAGGCTCGAGGGCCGCTGCGTCGACCTGCGTCCCTACGTGCTCTATGGAAATCGGATCCGCGTCATTCCAGGTGGCCTGACGCGCGTGGCGCTGCGCCGGGGCTCGTTGGTCGTCAATTCGAGTCAAGGTGGCGGCTACAAGGATACGTGGGTGCTTGCCGGTCAGGGGGAGGTGTCCAGTGCTGAGTAGGGTGGCCGACGCCTTGTATTGGATGGCGCGCTACGTGGAGCGCGCCGAACACACTGCTCGCGTGCTTGAGGTCGAGCGCCGTCTGCAGATCGATCTGGACGCGATCGATCCACGGAGCGCGAGCGTTCACCGCGCGCGCACGCTCGCCATCTTGGGTCTGCCGGAGGACGTTGGCTTCGAGGAGGCGCTACTTGACAGTGGGCTAGACAGCACGGTGGCTGCGAGTCTGTCTCGGGCGCGAGAGAACGCGCGCCAGGTCCGCGAGGTGATCAGTTCCGAGATGTGGGACTATCTCAACCAGGCGTACTGGGTGCTTGAGGATGCCGCCCGTTTGCGGCGACGTGGTGAGCTCGTTTCTGATCTGTTTGGTCGGGTCATGCGCGAAAGCTTTCTTTGGAGTGGCGTTGCCGACGCAACCATGGGGCGCGGGCCCGGTTGGCTGTTCATCCGCATGGGGCAGTTCGTGGAGCGCGCCGACACGAGCGCCCGCATCGTCGGCGCCCAGTGGAGTGAGCTGGCTGCGGGGGGCGCTTCGCAGCCCCAGACCGATCGAGACAACTTCGCCCTCTTGACCATGCTGCGCACGTGCGGGGCCCTCGAGGAGTATCGCAAGCGCTTCCCCATGCGTCTCGACCCCAAGCAGATCGGGGCGTTTCTCGTGCTGGACCGAACCTATCCACGTACCGTCGGGTATGCGCTAATGGTTGCTGCGCAGTTTTGTGAGCGGTTGCGGGAAGTAGCCCCCGAGCGCGGGTATCGCGTGATGCGCGGCTTCGGCAAGTTGGCGGCACGTGTTCAGTACACCGAAGCCGACGAACTCTTGACGATCGGCCCGGGCCCCTACCTGCAGGACGTCGTGGACGAGCTGCGAGCCGCCGCCACCGAGCTCGCCAGTGCCTACTTCAGCTAGCCCGGATCATTCATGACTTCGACGCCGCCGCGCTTGGTCTTCGACTCCACAGCGCTTTCGCCGCCCTCGCAAATACAGGCAGTATGTGGGTCGGTCGCCGAAAGCGCTGTGAAGCCGAATGCCTGCGCGATCCGACGCCGAAGTCATGAATGATCCGGGCTAGCCCGCATCCATCACCAAATCACGCGCCCTC
>JAPPOR010000080.1:10029-11129 GCA_028817905.1 Myxococcales bacterium | reverse complement strand
CGGGGGGGGGGGGCCCCGGCCCGGCCGCGGGGGGGTGGGGCCCCCGCGGCGGGCACCCGCGGGGGCGCCGGCACCGTAGATGGCGCCGCCGAGTTGGACGCCGCCCGGCGCGGCGGGGGCGGCGGTGTCTGGGCGGCCGGTCGGCCCGGACCGCTGCGCAGCGACGGGATCGGGGCAGGAGCCGCGTTCGCATCCGCGGTCGGCCGCGCTGGCGGCGCGGTGTCGGCGCTGACCGGTCCCTGGCTGGTGCCATAGTTTCGCGATCGCGCGTACTGCCGCATGGCCTCGTTGATCAGGTAGTCCGTGGAGCACTCCAGCTCGGAGCTCATTTGCTCAAAGATTTCCCAGAGGTAATCCCGGCACTGAAAGTGCCGCAATGTCTTCTTGTTCTGGTCCTGCGTCATTGCCGTTCCTGTAGTTACCCGGCTGCGGCGATGCTTCCTGCGCGCTGCCGCCGGCGCGCTCTCCCGGCCGACCAAGATGGCGACCCGACCCATAAAAGCCAAAGTCTGCTAGGACGCCTCGCCCTTGCTGGCTCCGCCGGAGGCCTGCTTCAGTCGTTCTCGTAACCCGGCAATCGCCTGTTGGGCAACCTTGCCAACGGTCTTGGCTTTGCCCCAATGCTTCCCGGTGACGCGCGTCGTGCTTTTTACCAAGCGTTGCATCGCGGTCACATCGGAAAGCGTGCCCTTGCGTTCGAAGTACTTGAGGGCGAGCACTTGATCCCACCAATCAGGGGATGCCAGCTGTGCTTTGGCGATTTCCGTCGGCAGTGGCGTCATTTGGCCCATGCGGGTGGCATATCCTTCTAGCTCCTCTGGCTCGTAGGCGATGTCCCCTTCCGCCGGTAGCTTGGCCAGAAACTCTGACAGGATGCCGCTTCCCCCGATCGCCAGAATCAGCTCGCCGGCCCGCCAACGAAGGCGTCCATCCTTCTTGCTTTGCACCAGTGGCCACATGGGCTCGATCGCTTTGGGACTTCGGATGTCCCCGACCCGGTCGAACGCATAGTCCCGGACGGGCACAGGATTGCCGGGGTCGAGGGCCAGTGCTAGCAACTGGTCCAGGTGTGCCGACCGAGCCTTGCCCTCAAGGGCTTG
>JAPPOR010000080.1:0-9575 GCA_028817905.1 Myxococcales bacterium | reverse complement strand
TTGAAGTCTTCGACGTACCAATCCACCACGGCTTCGGTGAGCTTCTGGCGAGTGCCGTCGTCCGCCATTGGTACCAGCAGGAACGCCGCGTCCTTTGCGCGGATTTGGCTGGGACTTGCGGCGGATCCTTCGCCCTCCTCGCCCTTGTCGTTCATCTGCTTGACCAGCCCGGGCACCATCCCCTTGATGATTTGGCTGCGGGTATCGCCTACGAGCTTCTGCAATGCGTTCTGAAGCTCGGCGACCCCATCGACGTCGCGGCGGTCCATCTCGATCAGCGCAAGCGCGGAGTGCGTGCGCAGCGGGATACCGTACTTATCCGCCATCATGACCGCTACCATCTTGCCCGGGCCCTTGACCGTGCCCTTCCACGTGTCGACGTCTTGCTCGGTGACCTTGCAGCCGGAAAGCTGGGCCAGCATACCCAGGGCCAACAGCGCGGTGGCCGGTAGTCCAGATACTCGAACCCGCAGTCCGAACATGGCACTTAGCTTCTGCTGAGGCAGCATTTACCCTCCCCACGGTTACGCCCGGGCGTCCGCGATGGGGATCCTCGACGGGATCCCAGTGACCCATAAGCGAGGCTCAAAATAGTAGAGAAATCGGAACAACACTCAAGGTTTATGCGACAAAGGTTTCGGCCTGTGAGCGCCTACGTCAGAGGACGTCGGGGTCGTGACCGACCCGCGCGTACGCCGTCCTACATGTGCTGCACCCGTTTTTTTGACTGAGGGCGCTACGCGCGACTAGGCTGCATCGGGCACACGTGCGCACATCTGCTTCAAACACTGTGAGCCTCCGCGGGTCTGGTTCGGGCGCCACGCGGCGGCACGAGGCGCTGGGCATTCTGGCGTTGGCCTGTGCGATTCTCTCAGGACTGGCGCTGTGGTCCTATGACTTGCGCGGTGGCGAAAACTGGGTTGGCCCGGTCGGTGCCTCCGTGGCCGGAACCCTGATCGACGCCTTTGGGCTGGCCGCCTGCCTGCTGCCACTGGAGCTCTTGCTCGTCAGCGCTGTTCTCTTTCGCCTACGCGAAAGTCCGCACGCACTCACCCACGCGGCAGCGGTGGTGGTGAGCTTGTTTCTCGGCTGCGCGTTCCTGCATCTGTTGCTGCGGGGTACGACGGTCTTCGGGGGGCACCTCCCGGGGGGGCTGCTCGGCGAAGTCACCGGTGAGGTGCTGCGCTCACTCTTGGGCCTGGCGGGGGCCTATGTCGTGTGTGTGGCCGCGATCCTGATCATCGTCATCTTGCGTACCACCATTTCGTTTGTGGATATCGTCGCGCGCGTGGGAACTTCGGCCAACACGTCGCTGGCAGACGCGGTGGCCAAATCTCGCGATAGTCTTTCGGCGGTGGCCGAGGCCTGGCGGGAGGCGCGCGAGGTCGAGCGGGCGCAGCGTGAGCTCGAACCCGGACAGATCGCCGAGGCCAGCGATGACGAGACTGGCGAAGAAGAGGACGACGACGAATACGAGCACGAGGCGTACGAGGAGGGAGAGGCGGAGGAGGAATGGGTCGAGGCAGACGCCGATGAGGGCGACTCGGTCGAGGATGCGGACGATCCGGCGGAGTCATCGGCGGGCGAGCGCAAGGCCCTGACGACGGCGAGCGGGGCGCGGGCCAAAACGCCGAGTGCCGCCCGAGAAGGAGCACAGCGTCGGCGCGAGCGCGGCCCGGTGATCGTCGCGCCGAAGAACACAGCTCCCCGGCCGATCCAGCTTTCCCTCGACGACAAGCGCGCGCCCCAGGGACCCTTCGTTCTGCCCGGCTGTGAGCTGCTCTCTAGCGCAGGCAGTGGCACCATCTCGATCGACGCCGAGACCCTCAAGCGCAACGCAGCCCGGTTGGTCGAAAAGTTGGAGGCCTACGGCGTCAAGGGGCGGGTGGACGAGATTCACCCCGGGCCCGTCGTGACGATGTACGAGTTCGAGCCGCAGAGCGGTACCAAGATCTCGAAGATCGCCGGCCTGTCGGATGACTTGGCGATGGCGCTCGCCGCCCAGAAGGTGCGCATCGTAGCGCCCATACCCGGCAAGGCGCGCGTCGGTTTCGAGCTACCCAACGAGGACCGACAGACCGTCTTCTTGCGCGACATCCTCGAGGACGATCGCTGGGCGAAGCTCAACAGTGCCTTGCCGGTTGCTCTCGGCAAGGATATCGCGGGCCAGCCCGTCTATGGGGACCTCTCCAAAATGCCACACGTGCTGGTGGCCGGCGCGACGGGATCCGGCAAGAGCGTCGGCCTCAACGTCATGCTGACGTCGCTGCTCATGAAGAAGACGCCCGAGCAGGTGCGCCTATTGATGATCGATCCAAAGGTGGTGGAGCTGGCGGTGTTTGACCGCATTCCACACATGCTGCTGCCGGTCGTGACCGACATGAAGAAGGCGTCGCTGGCTCTTCGGTGGGCTGTCGACGAGATGGAACGCCGCTACCAGTTGTTCGCTGACGTGGGTGCGCGCAACATCACGACCTACAACGCCCGCGTCGAGCGCGTGCTTGCCGGAGATATGTCGGTCGAGGCGTTTTCGCCCAAGCGGGCGGGTAAGGTGAGCGCCCGTGGTCCGGATGGCGAAGAGGTGCTGCTCGACCCGGTCGATGGTGAGACGCCCGATGCCGATCTGTGGAAGCCGGAGAAGCTGCCATCGGTCGTGCTGGTAGTCGACGAGTTCGCTGATCTGATGATGGTTGCGGCCAAGGACGTGGAGGCTGCGATCGCGCGCCTGGCTCAGAAAGCGCGCGCAGCGGGGTTGCACGTCATCCTGGCTACCCAGCGGCCGAGCGTGGATGTGATCACGGGTATGATCAAAGCGAACTTTCCCTCTCGCATCGCCTTCAAGGTGTCCCAGCGCGAGGACTCGAAGACGATTCTCGGGCGGATCGGTGCAGAACATCTGCTTGGGCTCGGAGACATGCTGACGCTCATGCCAGGCACCAATGATCTCCGCCGTGTGCACAGTGCATACATCAGTGAGGACGAGGTCAAGGAAGTCTGCGACTTCCTGCGTGCCCAGGGTGAGCCTGTCTACGACAACGACATCCTCAAGCCCCGGGACGAGGATGATAACGGGAGTACGGGTGCGGGTTCGACGTCCGACGATCCCCTCTACGACCGGGCCGTTGCGGTGGTGGCGCAGGCCGGATATTGCTCCATCAGCCACATCCAGCGCAACCTCTCCATCGGCTACAACAAGGCTGCCAAGCTGGTCGAACGAATGGAAAAGGACGGCGTGGTCGGTCCTCCCAGTGGCAAGGCGGGAGGTCGCCGTGAGGTGTTCGTAGAGGCGAGGTAGTGGGCGACGGCGTCCCGCCGCCGACGGTGATGAGCAACCGGCCCGGCACACTTCTGCATGGGTCGATACCCGTAGGTGTCTGGGTGACCTGGGCTTGATTGCGTGGGGTGCATGCGCACGATTGGCGCATTGTATGCGCCCACGCACATATCCGCGCAGCTTTCCAAGCTGCCGGTAAATCATGTTAAGCTAGTGGGAGCTTGTATCGAATGACAGGGGTTCTGAATGGCGATCGATCCCATGACTGGTCATGTGCTTCCGAAGATCCTCGTGGTCGAGGACGACGCGGATTTGTTGCACATGATCAAGACCATGCTTCGCACGATCGGCGAGGTCACCCTGGCCAATGATGGCCAGGAGGCCCTTGACCTGCTGAAGGGTGGGTTTCGGCCGGACGTGATCGTCACGGACCTAATGATGCCCCGGATGGACGGACTCACCCTGGCGAAGTCGCTCAAGAACGACCCCAACATAGGCAACATTCCGCTCGTCATGTTGACCGCCAAGAGCGGTCCCATGGACATGATCACGGGCATCAACGCCGGCGCGCGTCACTACGTCACCAAGCCCTTCAAGGCTGCCGACTTGATCGACAAGGTCAAGAAGGCCCTGGTCGCCCGTCGCGGTTAGCGAGTGTCCATCCAGGAAAGGGCACGCGCCCTTAGCTTCCTGAAGGGAAGTTTCAGGTCAGTACCAGCCTTCCCGCTGCAGCTCGGGCCTGGAGACCAGGAGCATGAAGGCGCCGCCGTCGTCGGCGGTGGCCTGGCCGATTTCGATCGCACGCCGCTCGTCGCTCTCGCCGACGATGCTAAACGCCCGGATCACCGCCCCGGTGAGGGCGGCCTGATGGCTGTCGTCGCCGTCGACGTAACGGAGGACCCCGCTGACCGCCACTGGTGCGGTCATGGTGAACGCGCCCACGAACTCTTCCATGCGGTGAGCGATGAGTACATCCCGCGAGACCAGCCAGGCAAAGCCAGATTCGCTAGGTGGCTTGATCGTAACGTCGTAGGCGCCCACGTCGAGCGGCACCCGGAAGCTGCCATCCTCCGCGCTAGTGCCCTGCCGGGAGCGGTTGTAGCGCGTGACACCGCGGTCACCTTCGATCAGCTCAATGCCGGTGGACGCGCCCCGTGCGACGGCGTCGATCGTAGCGCCCGGCATGGGGTCACGTCCCTGCGTCATCAGGACTCCGCTGAGCGAGGGCATCGTAGGCAGTGTCAGGATCACGCCCGTTTGGTCCCGGCGGTCGGCCGGAGCCTTGACCAGGCGCGATTCTGCGAAGATGCCGCAACCGCAGCTTGAGCGGTCCTGCGAGCGCTCGCAGGCGCCTGAAACCGGCGGCGGGCTGACGACCACGTCATATTGGCCCGGCAGTGCTCGTGCGCAAAACCGGAGCGTGCCGGTGTCTTTGTCGTAGACCGCTTCGGCCTCGCTGTGGAAGCTCACGCGCGCGTCCTGGGTGGAGTCGGTCGTCAGCAGGGCGGTGGATCGAAGCGAGACCTTCAAGCGCTCCACCTGCGCGGGCGTGACGGGCAGGTGGTCCGCGCCGCACAGCTCGACCGTACCTTCGTAGTCGATCGGGTCCATGACCGCGGGCAGGGACACAAGGATCGGTCCGCTCTGCTGGCGAGGCTGGCCTACCCCAAGCTCGACATGGGTGAAGGAGTACCGCGGCAGCGGTCTTCCGGTGTTGCACTCGCCTTGTGCGCTGGCCGTCTCGGCGTTCGCCATCACGGTCAGATCAAGGGAGTAGCTTTCGTGACCTGGCGCGAATGCCAGTCTGACCATGCCTTCCGAGGTCTCGGCGATTGACGAAACTCGGCGGCCGGTCGCCGGATCGACGGCCTGCACAATCAGGCGCTCGCCCGTCGGAATTCCGGTAATGCGATACTCGCGCGTCTCGAACTCAACATCGTAGTCAAACTCCAGCGTATGTTCCTGACGGGCCGTGAACGGGAGTCTGAGCGGGGGTAGCGACGTGTCGATCGGCTCGGCGCGGACGGTATACTCTTCGCCCTCGTTGAGCAGCACGGTCATGCCGTCGTCTTCGTCCGCGCCATACTCCGGTGAGCTGCGGGTGAACGATGAGCTGGGCATTCCAGGTATGGTTTCGCTATTCTGGAAGCGCACCTCGGCCGGAACGGCGCCGTTGCCATCGCGGACCCGTACGTGCACTCCCACCGGCTGCGGTAGCGCCAGGTCGCGTTCCGTGGGACCGTCCACGCGGCTCAAGGTGAGCTGGACGGGTAGCGGGTCGCTTCCGTTGAGAGCGAGGCCTGGCGTGATGCGCAGCGTAATGTCCTGCTCTTCGCCGGGCCGCGCCACGCACATGCCGTCCCTGCAGCGGTCTTCGCCACAATCGGCGTCGACCACACAGGTGTTTTCTTGCAGTTGGTTGGCTGCGGGCTCCTCCTGCGGCAGGGAGGCGCACCCGCCCAGCAGTCCCACAAGGAGCCCGGCCCTCGAGAGGCTCGCGCCACTCGGCAGCGCGCGGCTACAACGCTGGGAGGACAGGATCATCTCGTTCCACCGTCTTGGGCCGGCACCCGGATACGTCCGGCTTCCCTTCGACTGTTTCGTCGTCTACGAGTAGCAACCAGCTCGCCTCGGCCTTGTTGTCGAGCGGGTCCGTTTCTCCGAAGACGTCGGAACCCGCCAACGTCTGCACCAGCGTGCAACGATTCGTGAAACTCCCGCTGACAACCAGCTCGAGTCGGTAGCAGCCCTGCGTTGTGGGGAGACGACTGGTATCCAGGGTGAAGTCCTCGGTGCGCTGCTCGGGCGTGGGCTCCGGGCCGGGATCGACGACCCGCGTGTCCCTGCCGCGACGGTCCGGGGGCGTGACCTCGCAACCAGACAGCATCTCGCCTCTCGTACCATCGCCGCCTATGCCGGTCAGCCGCCAACGGGCGAACAGCACTTCGTCTACATTGGGGTCCCTCACGATCACTCGGAACTGCAGAGGGGGGAGCGGGAAGTCCTGTACAGCGAAGTCCTGGGCGGTCATGACCAGGATGTCCGAAATCTTGTACTGGGCGCCCGGGTAGTCTGTGATCGTCGGCGGGATCTGCTCCTCGACCGGAAAGTCGATATCGGTGGTTACCCAACAACTTGGGAGGAACGGCGCACATACCACCCAAAGTAGCCAAGCAAGCCTCGGGCCAGCACCGCTAGCTTCATATAAGTGGTTGATTTTACTAGAACTTACTAGCTCCATCGGGAGACCGATCGGGACCGCCGTGCGACATTGCTGTCATATTTGTGGGACGATCGGGACGCGGATGTCAGCCCTCGGCAGGAGCCTTGGCTTCGGTCTCGCGTTCCAGGTAACGAAAGATGGTCCTCGGGTCCACCCCGAGATCGCGTGCCGTCTTGGTGCGGTTGCCGTTGTTGCGCTCGAGTACCTCGAGCACGTAGCGCCGCTGAAAGTCCTCCCTGGCCTGCGAAAGCGTTTTGATCTCGGCGACCGACTCGGGGAGCATGTCAAGATCCTCGCAACCGACCAGCGTCTTGTCGCACATCACGATCGCCTTCTTGATGCGGTTTTCCAGCTGCCGAACGTTGCCCGGCCAGTCGTACTTTCGGATCGCGATGAGTGCGTTGGGCGTGAAGCCCTTCACTTTGCTGCTGTACTCGGCGCTATGTTTGGCCAGCAAGTACTTCGCCAGTACCAGAATGTCATCACCACGTTCCCGCAATGCGGGTAGGTGAATGTTGATCACGTTCAGTCGGTAGAAGAGGTCTTCCCGGAAGGTGCCGCGTCGCATCTCTTCTTCCAGGTTGCGGTTGGTGGCGGCCACCACCCGGATGTCCACGCGCTCGGGCTTCGTGTCGCCCACCTTGATGACCACCTTCTCCTGGAGGGCACGCAGCAGCTTGACCTGCAGCGATAGCGGCATCTCACCGATCTCATCCAGGAATAGCGTGCCGCCGTCGGCCTGCTGAAACTTACCCTGACGGGTGGCCACGGCGCCGGTGAAGGCGCCGCGTACGTGGCCGAACAGCTCCGATTCCATCAGATTCTCGGGAATCGCACCGCAGTTGACGACCACAAACGACTTGTTCTTGCGCGCACTGCGCTGGTGGATGGCGTTGGCGATCAGTTCCTTGCCGGTGCCGGTCTCGCCCGTCACAAGCACGCCGATGTCGGTGCTGGCGACCTTCTCGACCGTGCGGAACACCTCGACCATGGTTGCGCACGAGCCGATGATGTTGCCGAAACGATCGCTATCGACTTGCTTTTTGAGCGCATCGAAGCCCGTTTTTAGGCTGTCGAGCAGCAACGCATTCTGGAGAATCAGCGAGGCTTGCCCCGCAAACACCGTCAATACGTCCAAGCTCTTTTCTTCGAACAGGTTGACCACATTGTCATTCCCCAGATAGATGACCCCCAACAGTTCCCCTTGCGCGATCAGCGGCGCGCACATGACGGAGCACAGCTTCAAGCTCATCACGCTCTGGCTAGACTTGAAGTGCGTGTCGTTGAGCGCGTCGCTGACGATCAGGGGCCTGCGCGTGGCCATGACGCGCTCGAGGATGCTGTCCGACAGGTGGCGGCCGTCGTCAGGCAGGCGCTCGCGGTTGAGGTTGCGAGCCACAGCAATGCGCGGCGACTCCTCGCGTACGAGCACCAGGAAACCCTTGTCCGCGTTGGTCACCTCGATGACCGCGTCCATCAGGGCTTCTAGCAACTCGTCCACGGTCTTGAGATCCATCAAGCGCTGGCTGAACTCATAGAGCTTGCGCAGGCCGCTCAGCTCCGTGGTGGTCTGGCTGCCCGCATCGGATTGCGCTTCGTCATATAGCGAGAAGACCAGGTCGGTTTTGCCGACCGTGATCCGGTCGTTGTGAAGCACGCGCCCACGGCGTTTCTTCTTGCCGTTAATCAGAAGCGGTCCGTCCGGGTCGACTTCACTGAGGTTGAAGTCCTTTCCGTCGAACACCAGCTGAGCGTGGTAGTCGGCGATTCCGTCCCCACCGATGCAGACGTCGTTGCCTCCCGCTGCGCCGATCGACACGATTTTCTTGTAGATCGGGAAGATCTGTGGGGGTCCGTCAGGTGAGATCCACTTCAAGCACGGCATTTTCCGGCAGTCTAGCAGAACCCAGGGCCCAACCGCACAAGTTGGACATTCTGGCGCCTTCAACCGGAGATTGGTGCAAGTGTATGTAAAGATACAAAATATCTGGGAGCGGTCCCGGATGCCGCTCGCGGGTCATCGTCGTCAACGCTGGAATTGCCGTTCCCGTGGCCCACTTGCTACTGTGCGCAAACCGCTGGTACCGCCGAGGGGACGACATGGGTAAGACCGTTGCCGACATCATGACGACCGAACTGATCGTCCTGCAGGAGGAGGACAACCTGGCTGCCCTGGAGCCCGAAATGGAGGCCTTCGGACTGCGCCATTTGCCCGTGCTGGACGGTGACAAACTGGTCGGCCTGATCAGCCATCGGGATGTACTGCGGCTTGCTACGAGCAGGCTATCGGCCGACCCGGTACATGCGTCCATCGACCGCCAGACAGCCGAGACGTTCGTTGCCGCGGTTATGCAGACAGAGGTGCTCACCATCGGCCCGGACAGCCCTGTGTCCGAAGCGGCTCGCATCATGGTGGACCGAAAGATCGGCTGTTTGCCGGTCGTAGCCGCGGACGGCAAACTTCTCGGCATCGTAACCGAGCACGACCTTCTGAGAGAGATAGTACGAGAGGCTTCCTGAGATGCCTGACACGATTGCACAGTACATGACGCCTTGTCCCCACTCCGTCGGATCGGAGCAGCCGCTCCTCAAGGCCATGGAGTTCATGCGCACGCACCGGGTTCGTCACCTACCGGTCTTGCATGGTGGTGAGCTGGTCGGCATCTTGAGCGACCGCGACGTGGTCCTTCTGGAGAACCTGGGGGACATGCTGCGGGACGAGATCGACGTGGAGCAGGCCATGTCTCCTGAACCCTACACGGTGACCGGCGATGCACTGCTGTCTGAAGTTCTCAGGCAGATGGTTTCGGCCAACCTCGGATCGGCAGTCGTGATGGAAGGCAACAAGGTCGTGGGCATTTTCACCAGCACGGACGCTGTTCGTATGTTGGCGGAGCGTCTGGACTGACTTTGGTGCGGACCCGGAATCGATTATGTCGACGACAACACCCGCGGGTGACCTCAGTCGCGTGACGTGCGTGCTGCGCTACGCCTCGCTTGCGCTCGTGCTGGGCCTTTGCGTTGCGTGTCATGGCAAGACCCCCGGTGCAGGGGCGTCGCGCGCCTCGGCACCCGGTC
>JAPPOR010000792.1 GCA_028817905.1 Myxococcales bacterium | reverse complement strand
CAAGCCCTTTCCATCACCCAAGCGCTCGCCGCCCCAGGCTGCTGCCCCCCGCCGCCCTCCTCTCAGCCGCAAGGACCCTGTTGGCCGAAATGCCCGCTTCACCGTAGGCCCTATCGCGCTCGTCTCCGTGTGTGTGGGTGGGTGTAGCAGATCCACGCGCGATGTGGTTGTCGGCGCGCAAGCCGCGGCATGCATGGCATCGACCACACCCGGTGGCGAGGTCCGCCCCGTGTGAGTTGTCATAGCTTGAATTGGCCAAAAACCCTGGGGTCATTCAAAGGCCGTTGTTCGCACAGGCGTTTCCTTCGTGGACTCGGCCCTGGTCACGCTCGCTGAAATGGACTAGGCAGGGGGGCATCTGCGGGGAGGCAGACGATGAACACGTGGTCGGTGATGAGCCGCTGGATCGCAGGCTTGGCGCTTCTTGGACTCATGGTCGCTTGTAGCGATCACTATTTCCCGATCTTGGTGGATGCGGGGACGAAGGATGACGCTGGCCTCACCTCCGTGAACGACCCGGCCAAGGACCCGGGAGACGATCCTGCCGCTCCGCTGCAAGCAGACTCGGGTCCACCCAGGCTCGCCAGCCCCACCGGCACGCCTGACGCTGCCGTCGAGAGTGGCACGGACGGGGGAACAGAGGTGGCGACAGCGCCCGCGCCCGTGGACGGTGGTGAGGTCGTCGAGCCCAGCGATCCTCCGATGGAGGGTGAGTGCAGTCCCGACGGCGCGACCGATGAGTGCTACGAGGGCCCGGCGGACACCGCGGGGGTGGGGATGTGCCAGGTCGGCACGCAGACCTGTCAGGGCGGCACATGGGGTGGGTGCGAAGGGCAGGTCGTCGCGCGCGACGAGACGTGCGACGGGACCGACGAAGACTGCGACGGCATGGTCGATGAGCAGCTGACCCTGGGAAGCTGTATGCCGGAGGACGGCGGCTGTGGCACCGGGCGTCTGGTATGCGCCGCCGGGATGGAGGTTTGCGAGCCGACCAACGACCAGGTTCCCGAGGCATGCAATGGCGAGGATGACGACTGCGATGGTGAGGTGGACGAGGAAGCCGACACCAGCTGCTACTCGGGCGAAACCGGATGCGAGCAAGTCAATGGGGAGTGGCAATGCGAGGGGATCTGCCAGCCTGGTGAGAGATCCTGCGACAATGGCCAGCTCACCGGCCTGTGTGTCGGTCAGGTGGGCCCGAGCTTGCTGGGCGAGCGTTGCGGTCCGTCGCCGGCCGTCGATGACGACTGCGATGGGACCGTGGACGAGGGTTGCCCGTGCTCGCCCAACGACATGCAGGCTTGCTACACCGGCCCTGAGGGGACCGAGGGCGTGGGCACCTGCAAGAGTGGTACGCAGGCTTGCCTGCTCGGAACGTTCGCGACCTGCAACGACCAGGTGGTGCCCGCGCCCGAGACGTGTGCCAATCGAGGCGAGGACAATGATTGCGACGGCGATGCCAACGAGGTCCGCGAGGGGGGCGTTTGCTTGACCGGGCGCCCCGGTTTGTGTGCGTTTGGGACGCAGCAGTGTCGTGGTGACGGCACCGAGTGCGTGCCGAACAATCAGCCGCGCAGCGAGGCGTGCAACGTGCTCGACGACGATTGTGATGGTCGCACGGACGAGACCTTCAATCTCCTGTCCAACCGCAACACGTGTGGCTCGTGTTTCATTCGGTGCTTCGGAAGTCAGGACTGCTGCAACGGCGTGTGCAGCAATACGAACAATGATCCACGCAACTGTGGTCAGTGCGGCCGCCGGTGCAGCGGCGGTGAGGTCTGCAGCCGAGGTGCTTGCGCGTGCCCAAGCGGGTCCACCCGTTGTGGCGGTGCCTGCGTGGACACGAATACCGCCAACAACAACTGTGGCGATTGCGGCAACGTGTGCCGGGATGGCCGAGTCTGTCGAGGTGGCGATTGCGTGTGCCCCGGCAGCCAAATCCTGTGTGGCGGGCAGTGCGTTGCACCCGTATGTGGTGGCGGCTGTGCCTGCATGGGTGCGGGCATGGAGTGCTGCGGTGGGGATTGTGTCGACACCCGCAGCGACAAGACTCACTGCGGTGGCTGTTCGCAGGGCGGCTCGCCGGCCTGCACGGGCGACCTGTCATGCATCGACTCGAGGTGTGACTGCAACTCCGGCACCAGGTGTGGCGACCAATGCGTCAATCCGAATACGGACCCTGAACACTGCGGCGGCTGCGACAAGCCTTGCCCCGAGGGGCAGACTTGCCAGAACGGGGTGTGCGGCTGACGGTATCGCGGCCCGCCGCCCGCACTGGGGATGCTGCTGCGACGCGAAGTGGTAGAGGGGCCCGAGGCTCGGGCCGGCTGCATCGCAGCGACCTACCCAAAGTCCGGATCATTCACGAACTCGAGCGCCCTCGGACCACCAGTCACGAAGCGCGACGCGGACCCCGACCCTGCTGGCCGAGGGGCCGCGAAGCCCCCGCGACAACGATGCCGCGAGCTTACTGGAGTATTTGGCTGGCGGTGTGAAGGTGCTCACAGCCATCTCCGGCGTTGCCCAATAGACTACGCACAGGGGAGGGTTCATGACGACACGGAGCGAGCCCAGCATTGCCGGCTCGGTTGCAGCGGCCGTGGAGGGTGGCCAGGGCCATCAGAGCAGGTCTCGCCGCAGCTACGCGCTGCGCGCGCTCAAAGGCATCATTCTTCTCGCATGGCTTGTGACCTTGGTATGCCTGGCCATTGCGACGCTTACGAATAGCGGGGCCAGCGTGATCTCGCTTCTGCCTGGGATCAACAACGTCCGGGGCTCCACCGAAGCTGGCGGCGAATTTTCCCCCATGCGGTACCTCGACCGGTTTGTCCTCGAGCACTACGCCCAGCATCCGCCGCCACTGCGCGCCGTACTCAACGCAGTGGTCGTCGATTGGCCTGAGCACGAGACGTACCGTGCACGACTTTCTCTCCGCAGCGTCCCGGGATCCCAACGTGACAAAGCTTCCGGCCCAGCCGCCATCTGGAAGGCATCCGAGTCATCAGTGGCAAAGTCTTCGCGGCGCGCTTCAGACGACGAGCTCAGGATGCATTACAGAGAGTTGTTTCGGGCGCTTGCTGACAGACTCGAGGTGGCTGTTCACGATAGTGACGAGCAACTCGAGTCACTGATTCTGAACGAGGGGGCGTTGCCGAGCTTGTTTCGAGGCGACACGGTGGGTGACATCGACCTACTCGTCATGGCACCCGGGGTGGGCCCATGGGTCGCGGTCGAGCGCGACCGGATGCATCAGGAGCGGCAGAGCGGGGAGTTCTTCGATCTCTTCTTGATTCTCATCGTGCTTGGTGCGCTGGGCAGCTTGATCTTTCTCACCCGCGACTACCTCAACGTGGACGCGGAGTGCCAGACCAGCGCATCGGTGTTCGTGTTCCGGCCCGTCCTCGGCATGCTCCTCGCTATAGCGATGTTCGTGATCGACATCCTCGCCCATTCCGTGCTGTCCGCGGCGGATGTGGCCCAGGTTCGTCCCGAGCCGCTCTACATCTTGGCGTTCGCGGCCGGTCTGCTCTCCGAACAGGCCTACGACCTGATGGAGTTCTATTCGAAGAGCGCGCTCGAGCGGCTCAAGGAGGGCACTTCCAGAGAGCACACACGCCGCCAAGAGGGCGCCGACCGCGATCCGAAGCAGTCACCGGAGCAGTCGGCGCAGCAGCCGGCCACATCGACGTGAACTCACTCGGCGAGCAAGACGCCGCGTTCGCGCAGCGCCTCGAGCTCACCGGCGTCCTTGCCCAGCCAGCGGGTCAACACGTCCGCGTTGTGCTCCCCCCGACGGGGGGCTCCGCTCGGCTCCACGCCGCTGTCGGCGTGGGAGAAGCGATAGGGGGACTGGACGACGGAGCGTTTTCCGCCTGCCCGGTCGTCGACCTGGGCGACTACCCCACGGTGAACGGCCCCCGGTGATGCCAGTGCCTGAGCGCTCGTCAGCACGTCGCCCCAGGGCAAGCCCGCCTCGTCCAGGGCGCGATGCACCGCGTTCTGGTCCGGCAACGACATCAGGTAGTCGCGTACGGCCCGCTGGCGGCACTCGATCTTGGTCGCCAGCTCGGCGCCCGGTGGCGTCGGGTCCGCGAGCCCGTGGGTGGCTTGGAGCCGCCGCCAGACCCAGCGGAAATCGCCGGCGATCACCACCGCGCCGCCACCACGGATCTGCCACACGCCGTTGGGTGTCCCATGCGGCATCCGAACGCGGTCGGTCGCCAGGTTGATGTAGTCGTCGGTGGCGAGCATGGCATCGAGCATCGAGATATCGACGTGTTGCCCGCGGCCCGTCTGCTGTCGCATGACCACGGCCGCCAGCAGACCGACCAGGCCGTGCAGGCCTGCGTTCATATCCGCGGCTGACAGCCATAGGTCGCGCGGCTCGCGGTCCTCGCCGACCGCCTGGCGGTGCAGCACACCCGACTCCGCGTGTACCACCGACGCGTAGGCGGGCCGGGTCGCGTGGGGCCCGGTCTGGCCGAAGCCGCTGATCGATAGCATCACGAGCCGCGGGTTGAGCTCCTGCAGCTGTTGGTAGTCGAGTCCAAAGCGCTGCATCACGCCCGGCCTGAAGTTCTCGACCAGGATATCCGTCACCGCGGCGAGCTCCCGGATCAGTTCGGGCCCGCCGTCGGCCTGTAGGTCCACGCACAGGCCGTGCTTGCCGGCATTCTGTTGCGTATAGTAGCCGGACAATCCAGCGACCGACCGTCCCCACTGGCGCGTCAGGTCCCCGTCTGGAGGCTCTACCTTCACCACCTCCGAGCCTAGATCCGCGAGCATGCGGCCGACGTACGGCCCGGCCAGCACGCGCGACAGGTCCAAGACACGCATGCCGGCGAGTGGCTTTGGGTTGGTCACTGGGCATTGCTACCTGACGCGGCATGCTTTTTCAACGGGCGCTCCTGGTAGGGTCTACTCCAGCTTCGGTGCCATTCGCCCGCGGGCACGTTCGCGCTCTTCGAGCCGTATCTGGCGGCGCTCGGTGGCGGCGTTCTGCCTTCGTCGGTCGTTGTCGGATGCGAGCGCCAGCGGCGGCACCGGCTGGGGTCGTCCTTCGCCATCTACGGAGACGAACGTCAGGTAGGCCTTGGTCGTGTATCTGACCAGGTCTGTGTGTCGGTGCAGCGACTCGACACGGCACCCCACCTCCATGCTCGTCCCGAACGTGGCATTGACCTGCGCGCGCAGCCGCACGATATCCCCAACCAAGATCGGCTGTAGGAAGTCCATGCGGTCGATCGATGCCGTCACGCAATCGCTCTTTGCATGTCTCATGGCGGCGATGCCGGCGCATATATCGATCCACTGCATCACAACGCCACCAAACATGACGCCGTGGTGGCTATTGCTGTGAGTTGGCATAACCAGCTGGGTCATCTCGGTGCGAGTCGCAGCCGGTGTCTTGTCGTTCTCCATCATCGGTTTCACCTCCTCATCGGCACGTTGTGGGCGACGGTCAGCCTAGCCCGGATCGTTGATGGCTTTCGGCGTCGGATCGGGCAGGGATTCGGGTTCTCAGTGGTTTCGACGGCCGACGGGAATACTGCCCGTATCTTCCAGGGCGGACAAAGCGCTGCGGAGTCGCAGGACAAGCGAGGCGACGTCGGAGTCATGAATGATCCTGAGATCCGCCCCTCGGGCACTTGCCGCCGCCTGCAGATGCGCCCAAAGACCTACACCGCGGCTTTAGTCGCACGCGTTTCCGACACATCTGCTGGTCGCTACTATGGAGCGATGGCGGAGGATCTGGACAACGAACCCACGATCATGCTCGACCCCATTCCGACGGAGCCGCCCCCGGCGCCTGCGCCTCCGCCACCACCTCCGCCCGAAGCACGCAGGCGGAGGCGCTCGCGGCCGCCGCCAGTGCATGCCACCCAGCGGGACTTTCAACAGGATGCTTCGCGCGCATCGGATGCTCCGCGGATGTCTGCGCCGCCACGCGCGGCGGCGGGTGTGCGAAAATCACCTTCGTTGCCAGTGTCTGGTCGCCCGGCGGTGTCTGCGCCGCCGCCTCCCGCAGCATCGGCGCCCCCGCGGCCCAAGCTGTCAGCACCCCCACACCCAAGGGTGTCTATCCCCCCGCGACCGTCGGCGCCCCCGACCCTACCCAGACGTGCGAAGGCTTCCGGTTCTTCGGCCCGATCGAAGCCCGCCGAACATTCCGCGCAGCAAGCTGCGGCGCCGGCAGGTTCGACCCTGGTACCGGAGCCCGAGACCGCCCCTGCACTGGCGGCCCTCGATCCAGCATCGCTGCCCAAGACCCTGGAAGCCGCCCTCGCTCGGGAAACCGATACCGAGCGTACGGCGCACCTGCACCATGCGTTGGGCGAGCTCTACCAGCGCATGGTCGGGGATGCGCGGCGCGCCGCCAAACACTTCATGGCGGCGCACGAACTGGCGCCCGACCGGGTCTCCGCCATCGTTGGCGCTCGCCAGGCACTGCTGGCCCAGGGCAAGTACCTCGACGCGCTTTCGCTGTTCGACGCCGAGCTGGCGCAGTGCGGCGCGAAGGCTCAGCGTGGGCGCTTGCTCTATCAAAAAGGACGCTTGCTCGAGACCCAGCTCAAGCGCCATCCGGATGCGCTCGCGGCCTACGAACAGGCCATACTGCTCGAAGGTGACAACCTCGACCTGCTGCGCGCTGCCGCCCGACTCGCGCGCAAGCTCGAACGCTTCCCTGCGCTGGACCGAACGCTCGAGCAGATGGCGCTTGCGATCGACGAAGACCCGCTGCTGCGCGCAGGGCTGATCGCCGAGCGTGCACGCCTGGCCGAGCTACGTCTCGGGGCCCCTGCTCAGGCGCTGGAGTTGTATGTGCGGGCGCTGGAAATCGACCCTGACGTCGCGGGAGCCGCGGACGCGGTCGTGCGCCTGGCCCAGTCGCAGGGCAACTGGCAGCAGTTGCTACAAGCCTTGGAGCATCAGGCGACCCGGGCCGGTCAGCCCGAAGTCGCGGCCGCGGCCCATGCCCGTCGCGCCGAGGTGCTGGTCGATCGGCTCGGGGAGCTGGAGCAGGGCATCGCGGCCCTGCAGGCGGCCGTGACCCTGTTGCCCGACGATCCCGTCTGGTTGGAACGCCTGGCAGAGCTCCTGTCCAGAGCCGGCCGGCACGCGGAGGTGGTGCCGGTCCTGGAGCGCCTGCATGGGGTCACAAGGGAACCGGTCCAGCGTGCTGAGATCAGTCATCGCATTGGGGCGCTGGCGGAGCGAGAGCTACAGGACCACGGGATGGCGGAGCGCGCCTACACGGCGGCGCTGCGGGATGCCCCGAAGCATGCGCCGTCCAGGGAGGCGTTGTGCGCGCTCCACGGGCGGACCGGACAACCTCTGGGTTTGGTGCGGGTCTACGAGCTCGAGCTCGCCGAGGAGACGGCCGCCGAGGCACGGGCGGACCTGCTGGCGCGTCTCGGCGAGGTGCACGAATTTGGCCTGAAAGATCAGGACGGCGCCATCGTTCGCTACCAGGCGGCACTTGCCTTGATCGCCGATCACGCGCTTTCGCTACGGGCGCTCGACCGCGTCTTGCCGGCGCTGGGCCGCTTCGATGAGCTTGCGCAGGTCTACGAGCGGGTGGTCGACCACGCTCCGGACGATGCCCAGGCCCGAAACTACCTGCTGCGGCTCGGGGCGCTCCACGAGGATCGTCTGGGCAATCTCGCGGCCGCCATACACGCGTACCGCCGGGCCCTCGAACGTGACCAGACGGATCTGTTGGCCCTACACGCCCTGCAGCGTGCCGCCGCCCGCGCCGGTGAGCACGAGACGCTGCTCGAAGCGTTGGATGCCGAGGCCGAACTGGTCTCGGAGGGGCCCCGCTGGGTGGATCTGATGTACCGCGGCGCATCGCTCGCGATCGACGCCCTGGATCGGCCCGAGCTCGCGATCGGTCGGCTGAGGCGGCTGCTCGACGTCGAGGAGGATCACGGCATGGCGCAACGCCGGCTCGCGGAGCTCCTCCGGCAACAGCAGCGCTGGGAGGACCTGTTGGCGCTTCAGGCGCGACGGCTGACCGTGGCCGGCGGAGACGACGAACGGGTGGCGCTCAGCCTGGAGATGGGGCAGGTGTCCGAACTGCAGCTGGGACGCATCGACGATGCGATCGAACACTATCGCCGGGCCCTGGACATCGACCCCGCCCACGGTGCGGCCCACGCCGCACTGTTGTCCGCCTTACGCGCGGCCCAAGATCCCGCCGCACTGGCCGATGGCCTCGAAGCGCGCATCGACGCAATCTCGGATCCGCGACGGCGTGCTCACCTCGCGGTTGAGCTCGGAGCGCTGTGCGAACAGCCACTCGAGGACCCGCGGCGCGCCAGCGACGCTTACGCCAGCGCGCTCAAAGCGGTTCCGGGTTTTCGACCTGCGCTCGAGGCGCGCGACCGACTGCTATCGGGGCTCGGCGATCACCGGGCTCTCGTGAGCGCCTTGACGGCTGAGGCGGACGAGACCGCGTCAAAGTGGCGCGCACTCGAGGCCCTCATGCACGCCGCGGCCGTGCAGTCCGACATGCTCGGGGACGAGCGCGCCGCGGAGGCGACCTACGGTGAGGCGTTGGCGCGCGCGCCGGGGCAACGGCCTGCGCAGCTCGCGCTGGAGTGGTTGCGCCACACACTGGGTGACCGCGATGGTTTGCGTGAGCTCTACGAGCTGCAACTCGAACAGAGTCAGGTGACGAGCTACGGGGCGGCGCTGCTGCGGGACCTCGCACATCTACTCATGACGTCTAGCGCCGGCGAAGGGTCCTCGGCGGCTGCTGTCGGGGCGTTCCGCCAGCTCCTGGCGCTGCATTCCGATGATCAGGAAGCGTTGGAGGTGCTGCTGGCCGATGCCCGCAGCGGGGGTCGAGCGGCCGAGGTCATGGCGCACGCCGTCGCGCTGGCAAAGAGCGCGGCCCACCCCAGCGAAGCCGCGCGCTACTATCGCGAGTTCGGCGAGCAAGCCGAGGTCACAGATGCCGAGCGCGCGGTGGCGTCCTACCGGATGGCGCTCGCGCGCGACCCCGACAGTCCGCTCTCGGTGCGCGGGCTGGCGCGCGCGGCCATCGGGGCTGGCGACGCAGCAGCTTTATCGGAGGCCGCACAGCGCGCGAGCCGGATCGGCACCGATCCCAGCACGGCGGTGGCGCTATTTCAGCGGGCGGCCGCGCTGCACCAGGCGCGCGGCGCCACATCCGAAGCGGCCCAGGATCTGGAGCGCGCGCTTGCGCTCGAGCCAACCTGCGCGCCAGTTGCGGGGCAGCTCGCGCGCCTACTGCAGGCTAGCGGCGCGATCCCGCGACTGTGTGACGTGTTGGCGAGGTCCGCCGACGCTTGTGGAGACGCCCGGCGAGCCGCCGAGCTGTATACCGAGGTGGCCCGGCTGCGCGCGGAGAGTCTGGGCGACGTCACCGCTGGCATCACGGCCGCGGAGCGCGCACTCGGGCACGAGGCCGGGCATGCGCCGGCGCTCGCCCTGCTAGCAAAGCTGCTGTCGGCGGGCGGCGTGTGGGCTCGCGCGGCCGAGATGCACGACGCTCACATCAAGGCGACCCATGACCACGAAGCCCGTCTTCGCGCTCGGCTTGACCTCGCCACCCTTGCGATGGAGCGCCTGGACGACGTGCCCCGCGCGGAGCGCGCGCTGAAGGAAGTGCTGCGCGCCGAGCCGGACCATCGACGGGCACTCGAGCTCATGCGGACGGTCCATCATCGCGCGGGGCGTACGGAGGCGGCCCTGGCGATAGCAGAGCGCCTGGTGGAGACCGCGAGCGAGCCGGCCGATCGCGCCGAAGCGCTGCTGGCGCTCGCCCTGGGGCAACAGGCTCAGGGCAGCGTGGTGGAAGCCGAGCGCGCCTACCGCGAGGCGCTCGTCATCGAGGGGCCAGGTGGCGCGGCGGACGAAGCCTACCGTCGCAATCTGGGGGAGCAGTTTGGCTGGGGCTCCTACGTTGAAGCCTTGCGAGCGAACATGCAGGAACGCAAGCGCTCGGGCGGCCGCCTCGCTCCGACCGCGCGTGCGATCGCCAGCGTCCAGTTCGAGGCCCAGGAGGACCCAGCGGCGGCGATGCGGACGCTCGAGGAAGCAAGCGCTCGCGAGCCCGACGATCCCGACCTCTGGGATGCGATCGGCAGGTTGCATGTGGCTCAAGGGGCCCACGAGCAGGCGATCGAACTGTACCGGCGTCAGCTGCGCGCCCACCCGAACAGGCCGGCATTGTGGTCGGGCCTATCGAAAGCCCATCTGGCCGCCGGCCGGTCCGCGGAAGCCCATGCGGCCGGTCAGCCGCTGCTCCTGCTCGACGCTGCCGAGGGCGATGACCTGGTGACGCTGCGCGTCCGCCAGGCGCGACCGGTGGCCGCGTCCGGACCGTTTCCCGAAAGATTGCTCGCCGAGCTCGATCCAGCGGGGCTCCTGGACAACCCCGCCGCCCTACTGACCTCACGCCTCACAGTTCCACTGACGCGTCTGCACGTACAGGATCCCGACGCCTTCGGCTGCGGCCCCGATCAGCGGGTTCCCGACGACTCGGGCCATCCTGTCCGATTGGTGGCCGACCGCGTTGCGCGCAGTGTGGGCGCCGCCGAGTATGAGATCCATGTCCAAAGTGATGACGGAGGCACGGACGGGCATCGCGTTGAGCTGCTGCTGTCCGAGCCTCCCATCCTGGTGGTGCCGAAGGCCATTGCCGGTCTGCACAAGTCCGCGCTGGTCTTTCACATGACCCCGCCTTTGCTCGCGATCGGCCGCGGGCTTTCGCCCATCTGGGCACTCGACCCCGACACATTGGCCTTGGCGCTCACGGCAGCGGTTCGGCGCCAGCACCCCGAGTACCTCGGGGGCATCGGGGGGCGCCTGGATGAGCAGGAGCTCGAGGCCGCGGAACGAGCCGTATCCAAGGCGATTCCGTGGCTCGCCCGCAAAAAGGTCGACGAGGCCACGGGCGCGCTCGCGAGGGCTGGCGATCTCGACCTGGTCGCCTGGATAGAGGGTGTGCGCGAGGTGGCGGCCCGCGTGGCCCTGCTGCTGGCGGACGATCTCCTCGCCGCGCTCCGCCCGCTGCAGACCGAGCGCCGTCAGAACGCCTTCGCCGACCCGCTGGGCCGGGAGCTCCTGCGCCTGTGGGCAAGCGAAACCGCGCAGCGCTACCGCGAGGGCATCGGGGA
>JAPPOR010000356.1 GCA_028817905.1 Myxococcales bacterium | reverse complement strand
CCAACCCTGAGAACATTGTATGGCGAACACATGAGGCAGTGGGAGTTCAAGCGGTGGGAGAGGCAGGCCTGGATGGTTCGTCGGGCCGGCCTGCTGGCATGCGGACTGCTCCTGGGCTGCAGCGAGCAGCAGGACTCGCTCCCGCCTGATGAACATGCAGGCCAGGGTGTCCAAGCGGGGCACGCCGCCAACACCGCCCCCGAGCAATCCGGGCAGCCCGGCGGAAACGGTGCCAGCGTCTTGGGGCCCGATCGGCAGGTAGCGGACCCAGCCGCCCAGCCACCCGCATCCACTGGAGCCCCGGCTGCCGACCCACCCGAGAGCCCAACCAGGCCGAACATGAACCAGGCGCCGATGGGCGAAACGGCTTCCCGTGGCCCCGACAGCACCACGATGCCGGCAGTCCCAAATACCTCCAGCGAACCGGACGGCCAAGCGCCGGGCGCGTCAGGTGAAGCGTGCGCAGCGGTCCCCGCCGACGGGCACTTTCAGCTCGAAGACCTGGACCGTGGCCTGGTCGCGGTCAGACGGGACGGGGGCAACTACATCGGATTTCGCATGCTCGGCTATGAGTACGACCAGCAGGCCCCGGAGCGGGTCGCCTATCGCTTGTACCGGGGCGACGAGCTGATCGCCACCCTGACGGACAGCACCAACTACTTCGATCAGGGAGCGCCGGCAGACGCCACCTATCGCGTAAGCGCCGTCATCGACGACATGGAATGCGCGCGCTCAGAAGCCACTACGCCCTGGGCGCGCCCGTACCTGGAGATCCCCCTCGACCCTCCCCAGGGCGGGACCACCCGCAGTGGCCGCTACGCGTACGACACGGGGACGGAACTGCGCTCCAACGGGGCCATCAACGACGGCAGCCCCGGGGACGTGGACGGCGATGGCCAATACGAGCTCGTTGTGATCTGGGAACCATCCAACGCCCAGGACAACTCGCGACCGGGTCATACCGGGCCGGTCTACATGGACTGCTACGAGCTCGACGGCACGCGCCGCTGGCGACTCAATCTGGGTCAGAACATTCGCGCGGGCGCCCACTATACGCAGTTCCTGGTCTACGATTTGGACGGAGACGGCCGGGCCGAGGTCGCGGTGCGCACAGCTCCGGGAACGCGGGACGGCACGGGCGAGTTTCTGCGTCTCGGACCAGCAGCGGACGACGACGATAGCGCAGACTATCGCAACGGAGATGGCTATGTGCTGTCGGGGCCGGAATACCTGACCGTGTTCGAAGGCGAAACCGGCAGAGAGCTGGCCACCGTTGACTTCCAGATCGCCCGCGGACGCGTTGCCGCTTGGGGCGATGACTATGGCAATCGAGTAGACCGCTTCCTCGCAAGCGTCGCCTTCGTAAGCGATGAGGGCGGGTCCGGGACCGGTTCGGGCAAGCCAGCCATCCTGATGGCGCGAGGCTACTATACGCGCGCAACCGTGACCGCCTGGACCTACCGCGACGGGAAGCTCGACCGTATCTGGACCGCAGACAGCGATCGCCCCGACTCCAGGGCACTCGCCGGGCAGGGCGCCCACAGCATGTCCGTCGCCGATGTGGACCACGATGGCGCCCAGGAGATCATCTATGGCGCGGCCATGATCGATAGCGACGGCTCGTTCGGCTGCAGCACGGGGCTGGGGCACGGTGACGCTCTACACGTGGGAGACCTGATCCCATCGCGCCCTGGCCTGGAAGTCTTCATGCCGCATGAGGACGCGTCCAAGGACACGTGGGACATTCGAGACGCGGAAACCTGCGAGATCATCCACCGCTCGCGCGTGACGGGCTCCGACAATGGCCGGGGCGTGGCGGCCGATATCGTGGCAGCTTCGCCCGGCGCGGAAATGTGGTCCTCAGCGGATGACGCCCTGCGAAGCGCGGCGTCGGGAAACGCCGTCGGGAGCCGCCCCAGGCCGATCAACTTCTTGATCTACTGGGATGCGGACGAGCTTCGCGAGCTTCAGGACGCCACGCGGATTACCAAGGGTGACGGGCGCGAGCTGCTGCGTTGCGATGCCTGCCAGTCCAACAACCACACCAAGGCCACGCCCACCCTGACGGCAGACTTGTTCGGTGATTGGCGCGAGGAAACCATCTGGCGCACGCCGGACAGTTCTGCCCTACGGGTATACACCACCACGGATGTAACGGACCGGCGAATCTATACCTTGATGCACGACCCCCAGTACCGCATGCAGGTCAGCGCAGAACAGACCGCCTACAACCAACCGCCCCACCCCGGCTTTGTCCTGGGAGCCGACATGCCTGCCCCTCCCCAACCCGACCTGCACGTCCGCTGATCAGCGGCGCCCGCGCCCTGCGCCCGCTCCCAGCCCGCGCAGTGCGCTCGCCGATGTCCCCGGCCTTCCTGGCAGGGTTCGCGCAGCTGAGACGCTTGGTCGGCGAGCTGCCGCTGCAAGCCATGGCGCTGGTGCTCGAAAAGCGCTACACGGAAGCGTTCCCCGAAGGAGGACAAGCCGTGACGCGCGTCGAACCGTTGCCGGAGAACGGCGTCCACATCGCCATTGTCTCGAAGGGAAGGGTCCTCCTCATGCTGCGCAGCGAGCTGCCCGTGTGGTGTCTACCGGGCGGTCGTATTGAAGCAGGGGAGAGCGCGGAGCAGGCGGCCGTGCGGGAGGCAGCGGAGGAAACCGGCCTGCAAGTCGAGCTGCTGCGACGGGTCGGCAGCTACGAACGACCCCAGTGGCCCCCAAGGGGCGATCGCGTGGCCCTGTTTGCGGCCCGCCCGACCGGCGGAAGACTGCACCCGGCCGACGGAGAAGCCAAGGAACTGCGCTACTTCGCACCGAACGCCTTGCCCGAAGATCTCATCTACTTGCACCGGCGTCGCATCGAGGACGCGCTATCCGGACGCAGCGGCGTCCAGCTCTCGCAACCATTCACCTGGCCCTTCAAGGCTGGCTCCTACCGGGAGTTGATCGAGTCCATCACGCGGGGGGAACAGGACGAACGCGAAGTTGTGAAGGCCCTAACGCGCGCCCAGTAGGTGATCACCCAAGAGGGGTGGGCAGCGACCGGATCCTGCCTCGCTAGGACCCCGGGTACTTCACCGGCTCGCGGGCGCGTCGCATGGGGCTTCGAGTTCGGAGTTGGTGATTTATCCGGGCAAAGGATAGCCTCCGGCCCGATGGAAACGGCGCTATGGCAACGGGGCACCTCTGCCCTGGGTCTGCTATCGATGGTGGGGATCGCCTGGCTGATGTCCAGCCGCCGCGACCGGGTTCCCTGGAGAGTCATCGGCTGGGGGCTCGGGCTGCAAATCATCTTCGGTGTGCTCGTCCTGAAGACCACCCCGGGCCTGTGGCTGTTTGAGCTGCTCAACGTGGTCATGGTCACCTTGCTCGGGTTCACGGACGAGGGGGCGCGCTTCGTGTTCGGCCCATACCTGGACAAGGAATTCTCCCTCGCGCTAAATGTACTGCCGACGATCGTCTTCTTCTCTTCCCTGATGGCTGTGCTGTATCACCTGCGTGTCATGCAGCCCCTGGTCGCGGCCATGGCTCGCGTCATGCAACGCACAATGGGCTGCTCCGGGCCCGAGAGCCTGTCGGCAGCCGCCAACATCTTCGTCGGTCAGGTCGAGGCGCCTCTCGTCATCCGACCGTTCATCCGCAGCCTATCGCGCTCCGAACTCAACGCGATCATGGTGGGAGGCTTTGCCACGGTAGCCGGGGGCGTCATGGCGGCCTACGTCGGCATGTTGCGCGGGGCCTTCCCCGACATCGCCGGCCACCTGATCGCCGCCAGCGTCATGAGCGCGCCCGCTGCCCTCGTCGTTTCCAAGGTCATGCTTCCAGAGACCGAGCGCACCGACGCGGGCGAGCCCGTGCAGCCACAGGAGTCCAATCGATCCGCAAACGTGCTCGACGCTGCCGCCGTTGGCGCACGCGACGGGCTCATGCTGGCCCTGAACGTCGCAGCAATGCTGGTCGCGTTCCTTGGTCTGGTCGCGTTGCTCAACTACCTGATGGCCCTACCGGCCTTGCTGCACAATCAGGAGAGCTGGGCGCTGGTGCGCGAGGCACTCATTGGAGCCGGCGGCACCCTGCCAAAGGGGTGCGAGGCGCCCGACCGGGCCGCCGAGCTCGCCGCCTGCGTGCGCCAGGTGGGACCGGCGGCCGGAGTCAGCGTCGATGTGGCGAGCGCGTGGGAACCATGGTCGATGCAGCACATCCTGGGCTGGCTGATGTGGCCCATGGCCCTACTCATCGGCATCGCCCCCGCCGATTGTACGGTCGTCGCTGAACTGCTCGGAGAGAAGCTCGTACTCAATGAGTTCGTAGCCTTCCTCAGTCTCCAGAAGGCGATGGCGGCCGAGCGGCTCAGCGATCCCCGCTCGATCGTGCTGGCGAGCTACGCCCTGTGTGGGTTCGCGAATTTCGGCTCGATCGCGATCCAGATCGGCGGCATCTCTGGCATCGCCCCGGAGCGCCGCGGCGACCTGGCAACCCTGGGCCTGCGTGCGATGCTAGGTGGGACGCTCGCCGCAATGATGACAGCCTGCGTAGCCGGCATGCTGCTCTAGCTAACGAGCCCACAGATCCGATGAAGCTTGTCTCGGCCTGGGGACGTGACAGAAGGGCTTGGCGTCGAAATCGCGATTGATCCGGGCTAGCCAGCGGTGGCGTGACGGGCGAAGATCGTCGGAGGGGGTGTCATGGTGGGAGAGCGACGTGGATAGGAACGGTCTGCGCGACAGGCTTCGCCGCATGTTCGGGTCGAAGAGGTCTGCATGGGAGTTCGTTCCCCAGTCCATGGTCTCATGGTTTTCCCCGGGAACCCTGTGGAGGGCCGCCCTTCGGGCGGTGCTCACCGAGACCATCGGACGGTACGCCGACCGACGCGACTTCCAGGGCGCGATCGAGACGGCCGACCACGACTACTCCGAGCGAGACGAGCTCTGGCTGGACTACGTCGCGGACTGCGGGGATGGTTTCGAGCCGACGTTTGCCATCGCGCGAGCGATCGCAAACGAGCGCCTGACGATCCACGGGCAGGACACGAGGCCCGGCTCCATCCTGCTGTTCGGAGGCGACCAGGTGTACCCGGATGCTCACCATCGAGGGTACGAGCAGCGACTCTTCGGGCCCTACGACGCGGCCTTCCGGCACCGAACGCGCGAAAGCGCCCCGGACGCCTTCGCAATTCCGGGAAACCACGACTGGTACGACGGACTGGAGAAGTTTCTGGAGTTCTTTTGTCGCTCGGATCCGACCAGCGCGTTTCGCACCATTCGCACGCCCCAGCGACGCAGCTACTGGGTCATCAAACTGCCCGGGAACTGGCTCTGTGTGGGTCTCGACTGGCATGTCGGAGGTACGCTCGATCTGACCCAGCGCGAGTATCTGCACAGCCGGCTGCGCGCCATCCAGACCCCGTCGCGGATCATGCTGCTCGTCGCCAATCCCGCCTGGGTGCAGTACTTCTATGGAAAGCACGCAGCTTACCATGAGTTGGAGGGCTTCATCGACGCCGTGGAGCGCGACGGGGCCCATACCGTACCCCTGGTGATCACAGGCGATCTGCACTGCTACGCGCGCTACGAGCTCCGCCGGGGCAAGGGCGAGGGTGCCCGGCAACTGATCATGGCCGGCGGGGGCGGGGCATCCCTGTCTTCGACCCATGGTCTGCCGCTCGTCGACACCCGCGGCGTCGACGGCTCCCGCGGACTGGCGTTCACCAGCCCCGAGGATCCCGACGCGCCCAACCATGGGAGCGTGGAGCTGCGGGCATGCGCCGTGCACCCGCCACCGGAGGTCACGAACGCGATCGCCTGGGGCGTACTCAAGTTGCCCCTGACGAACACGGCCCTGGCCCTCTTGCTGATGGGCCCGCTCTACCTTCTGTTCAACTACGTGTTCCGAGCGACCGGCGGAGCGACGGGCCCAACGGTCGGTTGGTCCGTCTGGCAAGACGCGCGTCTCACTTGGGCCTCCGCGCTTGAGTCGCTCGCCACGATCTGGAGCGCGCCCTACGCCCTTTCGAAGCTTGCCACCGGTACGCTGCTCCTGATCTCGCTCGCTGCCTGGTCCCAGGCGGCCGCGGCACCGGCGGACGGTGCCAGACGCAATCGCTTTCGCGGCCCGTTCGCATTCACGGGCGGCATGATCCACGGGGCGGTCCACATCGCACTGAGCTTGCTTTCGGTCTGGTTCCTGGCCGCGGGCCGCCATGGGGCCGACGCGCTGGAGCCGGCGATCCTCCGCACACTGGACATCGCCTTCATCGTGGGTCTATTCGAAGCCGCGCGCCGATACCGACTCCCCACCCCAGCGTTCGTAGCGGCTGCGCTGTTTCAGGGGCTGCTTCTGCTCGGAACCCTGTTCTTAGATGGGCAACTCCTGACTCCCCTGCTGTTCGAGCAGGTCATCGTGTTGTCCGGCCTGGTGGGTACCCTATGGCTGGGGCTCTATCTGCGTCTGGCGAACCTCTTCGGTGGTCACGCGGGCGACGTGCTCGCATGCCAGGCGGTACCACACTTCAAGAACTTCCTGCGGATGCGCGTCGACAGTCGCGGCACACTCGAGGTGTTCCCGGCGGCGATCGACCGGGTTCCCACCACATCGGAGTGGACGCTCCGGGACGATCGCTACAACTGCGGGCCCGGGGTCCAAAGCCTTGTCAAAGGCATCGACCGGGTGGTGCGCATCGATGCCACAACACACAAACGAGGGTCCGGCAACGGGAACGCGGGGGAAGAGTGACCCAGTGGCGACCGCAGGCAACGACTACCACGACGACCGTGAGCACGGGCATCGGGCACGGGCACGGAGGGTAGGCGGCGATTGCGCCGACTCCGACACGTGCTACAGCGAGGCTTTGAGAGCGGAAGGAGGGCTATGGAAGACGGCGGATACCAAGAGGTTGTGGACGCGCACAGCCTGCGCGAGGTTCTGGGAAAGATTTCGCCCCGGACAAAAGACAAGGAGCGAGCCGCGCTCCACCCCCTCCAGAAGCGCTGGATCGAGGCATCCCCCTTCTGCCTGGTGGCCACGGCGGCCGCCAATGGACGCTGCGATGTATCCCCAAAGGGCGATGCCCCCGGGTTCACGCTCGTGCTCGACGACACCACCCTCGCAATCCCCGAGCGGCCCGGCAACCGCCGCGCCGATGGGTTTCACAACATCCTCGAAAACCCCCACGTGGGTCTCATCTACCTGCTCCCCGGACGCACCGACACCCTACGCGTCAACGGTCGCGCGCGCATCCTTCGCGAGGCCCCGTTCTTCGATCGCATGATCGCGAACGGTCACCGCCCGAAGCTGGCGTTGCTCATCGACATCGAAGAGATCTTCTTTCATTGCTCGAAAGCATTTCTGCGCTCGGAACTCTGGAAGCCACAGACCTGGCAGCCGGAACAGCTGCCGCCACATGCTGAGATCTCCTACGCGCTCAACCCCAAAGACACGAGTATAGAGAAGCTGCGCGAATACTACGGGGAGACATACACCTTGGGCCTCTATCAAGAGAAGTCGCCCGATTGAAGGCAGTCGCCCTACTCTCCGCCCGCCGCCTGGCGATAGCCGACCGATGCGTGCTCTAGAGAACTGACGGCGACGGGCTTGCGGCGAAAGTACCAGGTCGCGCAGGACGCCGACATCAGCACGAACAGAGCATAGGCCATGGGTAGCCAGAGCATGCGTTCGTGGAGGGCATCGGGAAAGCTGCCGATGATGATGGCGAAGGCTAGCGGACTGTTCTGGATGCCCGTTTCCAGCGAGATGGCCCGGCGAGCCGGCACCGACAGTCCAAGCAAGCGCGCCACCAGGTACCCCAACGCCATGCCGAACGTGCCTAGACCGATGCTGGCCACGTATCCCAGCATGGGCACCTTGGCAAGGCTGTCGGCATTGCGCCACAGACTGGTCCCTACCAGCAGCACGAGTACCAGCAAGCCGGCAAGGGAACCCAGGCGCTCGGCCCTCCGTGCAAGCGTCTCGCTGCGGGTGCGGATGAACATCCCCAACCCAACGGGCAGAAGAACGAGGGCCAGGGTGGTGCCAATGCTACCGAAGGGAATGCGGAGGTGCTCATCCGTAAAGGGTGTAGCGTAGAGCCACAGGAGCGCCGGCATGGCCGCCAGGGCGACCACTGTTGACACCACGGTCATCGAAATGGAGAGCGCCAGGTCCGCCCGTCCGTAGTAAGTAAACATGTTGGACGTTGTGCCGCCCGGCGTGCACCCGACGATGATCAGCCCGACCGCCATCTCATTGGGCAGCCCCATGGCCTTGGCCAGGTTGAACGCCAGCAGCGGCATCCAGCCAAACTGGGAAGCCAGGCCGATCAACACACCGCGAGGCGCCTTCATGATGTCCCGAAAGCTGGCGAGGCGCAAAGTCGCACCCATGCCTGTCATCAGCACGAGCAAGAGCACGGCCAACAGGGCCCGTTCAGCGCCACCAATCATAGGGCCAAGTTAGGTATCCCGAAAGCGTCCGGGTTTCAACGTGCCTCCGGGGCCGCACCAGGAGTGGTCGTTTGTCACGCTGTGTCAAGTCACCAGCATGAGCGTGTGCCACCAAGGTTCACGACGCGGTCCCGACGTCCCGCCTTGGGAGCGCGGTAGCCCCCGGTTGAGGCCCGGGTGCGAACCTGGCTGAGAGGTCGCCTGACCGGGCGGCCATCTGGAAAATCATCCGTCCCACACGGAAGGCACCCCGACAACGCTCCATGACCTGCGATCCGACAGACACCCCACCGGCCAGCACGGTCGACGTTCCAGCGCTCAAGGCGAAGTACATTCGAGAGCGTGACAAACGCATGCACCCGGAGGGCCAGCGGCAGTACCGAAGGCCTATCGGGGAGTTCGCCGACACCTATGCCACGGACCCGTACCAGCCCATCCTGCCGCGCGACCCGGTGGACGAGGCCATCGAGGTCGCCATCCTGGGGGCCGGCTGGGGCGGCATCCTGGCTGCTTATCACCTCACAAAAGCCGGTATCGACAGTTTCCGCAACCTGGACCATGCCGGCGACTTTGGGGGCGTTTGGTACTGGAATCGCTATCCCGGCATTCAATGTGACAACGACGCCTACTGTTACTTGCCCCTGCTCGAAGAGACCGGCTACATCCCCAGCAAGAAGTTCTCAGACGGCTGGGAGATCCAGGCGTACGCCAGGCAACTCGCTGACAGGTTCCGCTTCAGCGACAAGGCCTTGTTCCATACATTGGTCACGGGCCTCAGGTGGCATGAAGCGGACAAGCGGTGGCGGATCACGACCAACCGCGGCGACCTGATCCGCGCGCGCTTCGTGGTCATGGCGGGGGGCGTCCTCAATATGCCCAAACTCCCCGGTGTACCGGGCATCGATGGCTTCGAAGGCAAGATCTTTCACACCGCTCGCTGGGACTACGGGTACACCGGCGGCGACTGGAGGCGACCCGAGCTCGACAAGCTGGGCGGCAAGCGTGTCGCGATCCTTGGCACGGGTGCAAGCGCCATCCAAACCGTTCCGCACGTCGCAAGATACGCCGACCAGCTGTACGTCCTCCAACGAACCCCTTCAAGTGTGGACGAACGCCCCAACCCGCCCACCGACCCAGCATGGGTCAAGTCCCTCACGCCGGGCTGGCAGAAGGCTCGCAAGGCCAACTTTCACCGGGCTGCGATGGAGTTCCTGGCGCCGGGTGAACCCGACCTCGTCTGCGATATCTGGACCGAGATCAGCCGAAACCTCGCGACCGTACTCCAGGAAGACGAGTTCCCACACGTGGCGCCGGAGAAGTTCATGGCGCGCCGCGAGGTGGTGGACTACCAGGTCATGGAGCGTCTGCGAGCGCGGGTCGACGCGGTCGTCGAGGACAAGGCGACTGCGGAGTCCCTCAAGCCCTACTACCGCTTCCTGTGCAAGCGCCCGCTGTCCAGCGATGAGTTCTACCCGAGCTTCAATCGTCCCAACGTGCACCTCATCGATGTGTCAGACACCCGCGGCGTCGAGCGCATGACAAAAACGGGCTTCGTCGCCCACGGCACCGAACACGAGATCGACTGCCTGATCCTTGCCAGCGGCTTCGAGGTCACCAGTGACCTTCACCGGCGCTGGGGCATCGACAAGGTCACTGGGCGCAACGGAAAATCCATCTATGATCACTGGGCCGATGGCCCCGTGACCCTGCACGGCACCATGACGCACGGTTTCCCCAACCAGTTCTACACCGGATACATCCAAGGGGGCCTCAACGCGACGGTGACCGAGCAGCTCAGCGCGCAGACCCACCACATCGCGCACATCATCCAGGCGACGCTTCAGCGTGGTGCGAAAGTCGTGGAGCCGAGTCAGCAGGCCCAGGACGCCTATGTCAAGCGTTTCAACGAGCTGCAGGTGGACCTCTCGGAGTTCCAAGCGACTTGCCCGCCCAGCTACTTCAACAACGAGGGTGACAAGAACCCTCGCTGGGCCCTGTTTCGTTCCTGGGGACACGGATGGGATGCCTTCCAGCACCTCCTCAAGGAATGGCGTGACGCCGGGGACCTACACGGCCTCGTCCTGGAGAAGTGAAGACCGAAGTACGCCCACACGGACAGCCCTCAACGTGGGCGTCCGTTCCAACTTCGTCGCCGCCTGGCATGCCGCACGGGTCATGACGCGCCAGCGAGCCGGGCTGATCGTCGCCATCTCCGGATACGTAGGCGTTACCTTTACCTACGGCGCAGTGTTCGGCACGTGCAAGGCTGCGGTCGACCGCATGGCGCGCGACATGGCCGTAGAGCTCAAGCCCTACAACGTGGCCTCGATATCGCTGTGGCAGGGCCTGACCTTCACCGAGCGGGCCAACCGCAATCTTGCTCAACCACACCTGTGAAATTGAGGGCGACGTCGCCCACAGCGAACTCTACTATCTGTTTGTTGGGCGCAACCGGGATGACTCCAACTGGATCGCCGGAGGCCGCTACATCGACCGGCTAGAGCGACGGGCAGGCGTCTGGAAGATCGCGCTACGGACGAATGCCATCGAGTGGTCCGGCATGGTACCCACCATGCCGATCCCATTCGCGGAGGTCCCGGGCATCGGCCTCAACGGTTGCGCTTCACGGACCAAGGACGACGTGTCCTACCGACGCCCGCTCACAAACCTGCGACCACACCACATCCCCTAGATGGATGCGCTGTCGGATGGTCTGCAGGAACTGTCCGTGAGTTCCTCAGGCTTCGTCTCGACATCTCGGGACAATCGGCAGCGGGCGTGCT
>JAPPOR010000045.1 GCA_028817905.1 Myxococcales bacterium | reverse complement strand
AGCCGTGTGAAGCCGAATCCCTGCGCGATCCGACGCAGAGTTCATGAACAATCCGGGCTACTCCGACAGGGCGCTCAGGAACCTTGCAAGACGTTCCTGCTGCTCGGTGCTGACGTTCTGGAACCGCAAGCCGGTGACGTTGTGACCCTCGTCGCTGGGCGCGGTCCACATTACGTTGGCTTCCAGCTCGAAGGGCTCGTGGTTCGGGTCTTCGATTCCGTCCTGGGTCAGGATCAAGGTCAGGGTGACCACCGACCCTTCTTCCAAGCTTTCTTCGAGCAGGGCGCTGACGCCTCCTTCGGAGATGTTCTGCGTCTGCGCGTCATACACTGCCCCACCGATGGCGACCTCAGCGGCGATCGCTGCCTGATACCGTTGATGTGTCCGTCGGTTTACCATCACTCGATCTGATTCTCGGCGGAAACCGGCCGTTGGTAAAGACTGAAAGGCGCGCTTCGACCTCTGCCAATTGCAGACGCAGCTGTGCGATCTCGCTCTCATCGATGGCGTTTGCCAGTGAGAGCAACAGGGCCCTTCGCTCGAAGTACAGCGTGATGACCGCATCGATGGTCTTCCTGTTGGCTTCGAGCCGTGCACGCCGCTCGCGGGCGATCGATACCTCCTCGCGGGCAAACAGGAGGCGCGGTAGATCGAAGCGCAAGGTCGCCTGCAAGGTCAGGTCGTTGTCTGTCGATAGACGCAGCGAGTCGGTACTGAGACTGCTGGTGCTTGCCAGGTCCACCGCCTGTCCGCGTCTGGCGCTGAGGTCGAGCGTCGGGATCCAGCCGCGCGTGCGCGCTCGTTCGGACAGGCGCTCGAGCCTTTCGAGCCGCTCGGCGTGGGCATGCCGAGCCGCCGCGACGACTTCCGCGATGGGCATCTCCTCTTTCCTGGCGTGCGTGGCGGCGGCTTCGCGAGCTTGCTCTTCTTCAAGGATGCCAGCCGAGGCTCGTCTGGCACGTCCGTGTCGCGCGGCCTGACGCTGCTCTTCGGTCTGCGGCGGCCCGTCGGTCTGTCCGTCTGGAGAGGCTCTTCCGGTACCGACCCGCCCCTTGGGCGCCTGCTTTGGGGCTTGCTTCGGGGCTTGCTTTGGGGCTTGCCTTGGCTTCCGCGGTTGCGTCGTCGCGGCCCTCGATTCCAGCGCGTTCTGTGCGGTGAGCGGCCCCGCGACCGAGTGGACGAATACGCCTGCGACAACCGTGGCCAAGGTCGCCGCCCTTGCAGCTTGGGACCATCTCGCAGCTGCGCGCGTCACGGTGTGGCCTCGCGCAATTCTTCAGTGCTGCTGGCACTTTGCCCGTCATTCGTGTCCGGATCGGGTCCCGTCTGGCCAGCCACCCACCAAACCCCCGGTGCGCTCGAATCGCCGGTCTGCAGATCGCCTGGTTCGGGCGCACCCCGGTAGATCCAGCGTGACTCCTCCTCGCCTCGTTTTCGGCTTTGCCAGGTGGCCGCGGCGCCGGCCACCCAGGCCAGCCCTGCGCTGGGGCGCTCGCGCCCTGAGTGGAGCCGAACGCGCGTCCACAGGTCGAGCGCTGGCACCCAGCTCGCGGGGCTGCAGCCGGTCATCGCGAGGGGAAGAGCCATCAGTAGGGTTTCAAGCCTGCCCAGGCAAGGTTTGCGCTGCATGTTGCGGCTATCGACCAACGGCAGCGCCGATTGCGCAGCTATTGGCAGCCATCCCTCATCCGCGTCCGGAACCCATTACGAACTTCCGGTCGGGCCCGGATGAGTCATGACTTGCGCGTCGGATCGCGCAGAGGTCCGGCTCACAGGGCTTCCGACGGCCGAAGGGAATCTTTCGGGTGACCTCTAGACCTGCCCTAGTCAGGGCTGGCAGTGTGGGCGATCGAGACAAATCGACGGTCGGAGCGCAAACCAATCGCGACGAACCCGCGGGATGCTTGCTCGAGTGCGCCCGTACGCCAAGTGCCCGCTTCGGTGACTGGTCCGTACTCCGTGATCTCGGACTTGACGACCCGCTCAGGGTCGGGGCTGATGGTCACCAGGCGCACGGCAAGTTCACCCCGCTGGCCCAGCACTGCCGCTGCCCGCGCCGTGCCCTGCGGGGTTACTTGCCAAGTCACGCCGATTGCGCCCTCACCTGCGGCGTGGCACTCGATTCGGTCCGCGGATGGTGGTAGGGCCGCATTGTTTGGTGGCGCTGGCAGCTCGTCGCCAATGCCTTCCACTTCGCCACCGGCGCGAAGGATGTCGGCCTCGTCGACCAGGGTGGGATCATCGTCGCTGCGCGCGAGCAGTTCTTCATAGATAGCGAGTGCCCGTTGTCGATGGCCTTGGCGTGCGAGCAGCCGAGCCATCGAATGGGTTCGGATCGGTTCCGCCACGAACCGCTCGACCGTGGCCTGGGGAGCGGGTGTTTCCTCACCTGTCTGCCTGTCCTTGTGGGTGCTCGGGGCGGTCGCAACCGGGGTTGCTCGAGCCAGCGGGTCTGTCGCGGGCTCTCGGCTGGGCCGGTCGTCGGCGCCCACCGACCGCTCTGGGGCATGGATTGTGCCCGGAGAGGTGCGTCTGAAAGGCAAGGACAGTTGCACACCGAGCTGCACCATTTTTCCAAGGGGCTTGGGCAATACCTCCGCTGCCGCCGTGAGCAGTTCCCGCGCCTGCCCGAGAGCTTCCAGGCCTGCCATCACGTGCTTGCGCGAGCGTGCGACGTGTGGCTTGTACTGGCTTCTCAGGATCAGCCTCACAAGCTCAGTTCGAGTGCGCAGGTGGGGATCACGAATTCCACGGCGCATGGCTTCCGCTTCCAGGGCTTTGTGCGTCCACAGGTCGATGCGGCTTAGATCCATGCGAGCCTTCCCGGGTCAAGCTGTGCAAGGTGATGGCGCGCCTGGGTACAGTCGGCCGTGATCTGCTGTTTGAGCGCTGTCGTGTTGGGGAACGCGCACTCGGCTCTCAGGCGGGTGACGAACGCGACCCGTAGTCGCTTGCCATAAAGATCTCGGTCCACGTCGAACAAGTGTACCTCGATCGAGCGCCCAGCTGCGAAGGTCGGTCGCGTGCCGAGATTGGCAACGCCTGCAAGGGCGTGCTGCGGGCCGTCCGATGGTTCCGTCGGGTCAGGGAGCACCCTGACCATGACGGCATACACCCCGTCGGCTGGTGTCAAGACGGGGTCGGGCACGAGGTTTGCTGTCGGAAATCCCAGTTGCCGACCCCGTTGGTCGCCTTGGACAACGGTTCCGCTGACGTCGTGATAGCGGTCTTGTAGCGCTGCTGCCCGGGTCACGTCGCCGGCGCTGAGGGCCTGGCGCACCGCGCTCGAGGACACCCGGGCACCCTCGAACGCAACCGGTCCCTCGACCAACACGGAAAATCCCAGGGCCTGTCCCAGTTGTTCCAGGGTCGCGGCGTCTCCGGCAGCTCGCTTGCCAAAGCGGAAGTCGTGTCCAACCACAAACGCCCGCGTGCCAAAGGTGAGGAGCGTGCGGACGAATTCCTCCGGTGATTGTGCCGCGTAGCCCTGGTCGAAGGGTTGGATGACGACCTCGTCGATACCGTGACCGAGCAGGAGCTCCCGCCGCCTTTTCGGGGTCGTCAGCGGTATGGGAGCCCGCTCCGCGGCGAGCACTGCCAGCGGATGGGGGTCGAACGTGAGCACACATGTGCGCGCGGCCGGCTCGAACGTAGCCGCGTGCGCGCGTGCGCGCGCGAGAAGTGCCTGGTGCCCCCGGTGGACGCCATCGTAGTTTCCAGGGGCGAGCACCGTCGGCACCGGATCAGACTGAACTTGACCGCGGTTGCCCTGCATCGGAATGATGCCAGGGATTATGGCGAGCGGGGGCCTCCGGTCAATGCGTGCGTGGGCCAGGGCTGGGATTCGGGCCCTGTTGCTCGCACCCCTGGTGGGACTCGGTCCGGGGGCGCGGGCGGATGCGGAGCCGGATATTCTGGACCGTCTGGGGGGGCTTGCGGTCCGACCGGTTCATGTACTTGACCGGGAGCTGCCGGTCGGCAGGCGGGTGGCCGGCATCGAGGCGCTCGCGGGCCACGCCCCCGCTGCGGCGTTGCCACTGCTGCACGGGGTCCTTGCCCGAGAGCCCCGAGGACCTGCGCTGTCGGCGGCGATCGCCGCCACGGCCCGGCTCGGGAAGGCGGAGTCGGTGCGGCCGCTGGTAGACCTCGTGGACAGGCTCAGACCCCCCCCCGAGGCGGCTCTCGTAGCGCTTGCGTCGATCGGCGATCCGAAGGCGCTTTCGGCTCTCGTGGAGCGCTGGTCGGTTCACGGCGCCCCGGTGACGCGCGCCCTGGCCCACGCAGGGGAGCGGGCCTTCGACTCCTTGGTCGACGCGCTCAAGACCGCCCATGCGCGTGACGCCGAGGGACTCCTGATCGCGCTGGCAGAAGCGGAAAAGGCCGCGCCGCACGGGCCTCAGGGCCCTACCATGGCTCGGCGCGTTGGGCAGGCACTCGCCGCCCATCTCACCACGCTTGCCGAGCCGCAGGCGCGCGCGCGAGTTCTTGGGGCGCTCGCTCGCACCGTGTCTCGCGACGGGTTTGTCGATCCGGCACCTTTCCTGTCGGCCCTTGGAGCGGTCACAGTGCGCGCCGAACGGGCCGAGTCCGGCTCGGTCGAGGCTCGGGTGGCGGCGGCTGCACTGGGTGGCATCACACGGCTTCCGGCGGACAGGGGTTCCGGACGCGTCCCGGGGAAGTCGGTGGCTGCCCGGCGACGCCTCGCTTCCGCGGTGGAGCCGCTGCTCATCGCGCGTGCTCCCGAGGTTCGGGCGGCGGCGCTGCGGGCTTGGGTACGGCATGTTCCCGACCGTTCAGACAAGGTCCTGCGCCGGAGCCTTGCGGATCCAGCCCGCCGGGTGCGCGCCGCTGCCCGCAGGCTGCTCCATGCCTCGACCGTGCCTGCCCACGCCTCGCTGCTAGCCGAGGAGCTTGCCCGCAACCCTCGGCCTGAAGCCGCCGCTGGGGCGTTGGCAAGGTTGCCTTCAGGACTGCCGCTCCTTGTGAGAGCGGTGACGGCGCGGCGCGGGCAGGTGCTCGCCCCCGCTCTTGCGCTGGCCCTGCGGCGGCGCAACGACGATCGTGCTGTGGGTGGTTCGGACGCCCTGGGCGCCCTGCGCGCTGCCCTTTCTGGGGCTGAACGGCGCGGTTCTCGTGCGCTTGTCCTGCGCGCCTTGGCGCGCGACTCCGAGGTCGCCGGGCAGGTCGTGGAAGCCCTTGCGGCGCCCGACCCTGGCCTGCGGGCCGCCGCAGCCCTGGCTGCGCTGTGGCTCCGTGAGGCGGTGGCCGACCGGGTTCGTTTGCGGTTACCCGAGCGGATCGCCAAGGAATCGGATCCGGAGGCGTGTCGCAGGATGGCCGAGCTGGCGCTCGCTATTGCCGCGCCGGTGGGCCCGCAACTGGCGCCGTCGAGACTCACGCGTGTGCGGGCTCGCGGCTGTGGACCGGAGCTCATGCGCTGGCTGGCCGGGGACCCACAGGCGTGCGCGCACCGCGGCTACCGCGAAGCGCTGCGCGCCCTTGCCCGGGGTGACCATGGGGCAGGGCCTCGCCGGCGGGCGGCGGCGGTTGCGTCTCTGGGTGTGTGTGGGGATCGACGCGCGCGGCCACGTCTTTTGCTGGCACTGGAAGATGGCTCTGATCGTGTTGCGTTGGCCGCAGTGGACGCGCTTGCAAAGCTCGGGTTTAGGGGTCTGCTGGAAGAGCATGGACGCCTTGCGTCGCGGTCGTCGGTGCGGCTTTCCGCCCAGCGTGCGAGCCGTGCGGCTGTCGCGGGGCCCATTGTGGAATCGGTTCGTGCGCCCGCTCGGGGTCCGCTGTGGATACGGCTCGGCACCGAGATCCCGGGTCCACAGACCGTGGAGTTACTGGGACCAGGTGGGTACTGGCGCAGAATGCGCACCTTTCCCCACGGTGAACTCGTCCTCCTAGAGGCGCCCTTGACGGATCTGGAGATACGCAAGGTGGTACCATGAGCATGACACCCTTGCGGTGAGCAAGAGTACTATCTAACCCGGTGGCCTTCGGGGTCACCGGTGTGGCTGGCGGCCCCTCGCCGGCCCCCGTCGGTCTGACAGCCCCCTTGTCACAACACCCTGTGGTCGTGCAATGTTACGGCCGAGGCGCTAACCTAATGGCCAGAGCTTCCAAGAAGTTGGAATCCCTATCCTTCGAACAGATCCTCGAGCGACTCGAGGGCGTCGTGGAGAAGCTAGAAAAGGGTGATGCGCCCCTTGCTGAAGCGCTTGCCACCTTTGAGGAAGGGGTCGGTCTTTCGCGCCTAGGCAGCCAGCACCTCGACGAGGCCGAACGGCGCATCGAGATCTTGTTGCAGGATGCCGAGGGCGTACGCACGCGTTCCATGGACAAGGAGTCCGCATTCGATGAGTGACGATGTGCTAAGCGTGATGACCCCCTACGCAGACGTTGCGGAGCTCGGGCAGGGTTACATGCAGAGGGCCGATGGAGAGCGGCTTTGGGTTCCGCTTGCCTCTCCGGCGAGCGAGGGTCAGGAACTGCGCTTCGTGATCCACCTAGCAGATGGAACACCCGCGTTCGCGGGGGCGGGGCGCTGCGTTCAGGTGGCCGATCAAGGGGTGGCGGTCGATCCGGCGATCCGTTTTGAGGCGCTGCTCGATTCTCTGAGGTTCGATGAGCGCTCGCAGCCGGTTTATGACTACATCGTGGCGGTCCGTGCAGCGACGTTGGAGGTGGCCGAGGAAGCCGGCGCCGAGGAGCACGCTGCCGGGGGAGTCGCCGATGAGGTCGAAGCGACCGCCGCGTTTGAGGGGCAGGACCAGCCGACCTCCGGCGCCTATCACGATGTCTCCACCGAGGAGGTCGACGCTGCCGAAGAGTTTCGCTCGCAGGACTCAGAGCTCTACGCAGAGGTGGCCCAGTCCCCAGTGGTGACAGGTGACGACGGCGAAGAAGCCGAGCCGACGCTGGCCGTGGGCGACGAGGAGTACGGTCATGGGCCCGCGGGCGGCGCCTACCAGGCGGACGAACCTTTGTCCGCGGACGGAATCGCGGACTCCTACGAGGCAGAACCCGCAGCCGCGGAGCCCTATGGGGCGGATCAGCCCGGAACTGCGGACGCCTACGAGTCGGATCCCGAAACCGCGGAGCCCTACGGGGCGCAGCCCGGGGAGGCAGAGGCCTACGATGCGGTGCAGCCTGGGACGTCGGGTGATGCGATCGCCTACGACGACGTTCCCGACATGGACCTGGCGACCCACGGTAGGCCAGAGCCAGCGGCCACGGTCGTGCTCGAGGGGCACGAAAGTGAGCCGCAGGCAGAACCGACAGCGGACCCCTATGCGCATCCGGATGCATACGACGTGGACGCGGACCCGAGCGCCTATCAGGAAGGCTACCAAGACACACCGCCCTTGCAGTCGGTTGAGCAGCCAGTGGAGGCGATGGAGTCGGCCCAGGGCTATGCCGAGCCGGCCTATCAGGAAGTGGCGCCAGCGTACGAGCATCACCCGGCCGAGGGGGCAGCCGAAGCCCAGCCCGACACCGCGCCCGTCGCGCCTTCGGTGCATCCCCCTGAGCCGATCGCCACGGGGGTGCTCCAGCGACCGGCGATTGCGACCCACTGGCGTCCCGAGCCGCCCCGTCGGCCGTCGCCAGAACCGATGAGCGGTCTCTTTCAATACGGGCCTGACGCGCTGCCCACGCCGGCTTCCCCGCCACGTCCCGCGCTGGATCCCGCGTACCTGGTGCAGCCTGCGCCACACCCGCGCGACTATGGCCAGGTGCCTCCTGGGGATGCTCAGGCATCGAACCATGGTGACGAAGTAGTGCACGCTCCATCGTCACCGGCTTTTGATGGCGATAGTTCCGCTGACGAGCTGATGGTTGACGATGCCCCGCTGGACGCGCCGGCCGCGTTAGAATCCAAGGCCTAGCACGGGCATTCGCGACCGCGAAGTGGTCGCGAATGATTCGGGCTAGGGCGGTCGGGTACGCGAAGGTGGGTCGTGGTACGCGCAAAAGCGGTCGCGGTTCGAGATCCCTTGCTCCGCTGCCGTCAAGGTTTTGCTCCGCCGCGTCGAGGTAACAAAGGGGAGGGCCCGTGGGCGACGAATTCGCGGAACAGCGGCTGGCACCGGCCGCGCTCGAGAAGCTGATGTCCACGCTGGCGCTGGCCAAGCGCGGGGACTTTTCCGTGCGTATGCCCGCGACGGGGCACGGGGTCACGCGGGAGGTGGCCGACGATCTCAACAGTCTGCTCGAGATGCAGGAGCGGGTGGTTGCCGAACTCAAGAGGTTGCATGAAGCGGTGGCGCGCGGCGACTTGCACGATCGAGCGACGCTTCAGGACTGTGACGGTGGCTGGAACGATCAGCTACGTGAGGCCAACGCCATCGTCGCGCTGTTCTCGCGCCACTGTGCGGAGCTGCGCCGGGTCGCGAAGGCCCTTGTCGGTGGCGATTTCAAGCGCGGAATGTCGATGGGCGAGGACAGCATTCATCGCGGTGCCGAGCTGCTCAAGACCGCCGAAGAGGTCAATGGATTGATCCGCCACCTGGACACCGTGGTCAATGAGATGACATCCGTGGTTGCGGGTGTCGGCCTCGACGGAAAACTCAACGGCCAGGTAAAGATTCCCGATGCCATGGGTAGCTGGGGCCTGCTGGTGGGCAGCCTCAACGCAATGACGGCTTCCCTGTCGGAACAGGTCCTCGATCTAACGGATACCGCCCGGGAGTTTTCGCGTGGCAATCTCGAGGCGCGGGCTTCGGTGGTCAGTCGTGGTGACATGCATGACCTCAAGCAAGCGCTCAACCGCACCGGCGAACGGGTTCACGACCTGTGCGTCGAGCTATCGCGAGTCTCTACGGAGCTCGGCCAAGATGGGCGGCTCGGGGGACAGGTGCGTCTGGGCGACGCTGCGGGCGACATGCGTCGCGCGATCGAGGCCACCAACGAGATGTTGGCCACGTTTTCTCGGGAGCTGCAAGCGCTGTGTGATGGGGCCGCCTATCTGGCCGAGCCCGGGGAGGAGGCGCTTGCTTTCGAGGGCGACGCGCACGGTGCGTTTTCCGAGGCCCGCGCCAACATGCTCGCGGCGGTAGCCAAGGCAGACCGTATCCGGGGCATTCTCGATGGCCTCGCGAGCAATGAGTTTCCCGAGATCGAGACCGGGGCCGGAGCCTTGGACATGGCCATGTTTCGCGTGGGTGTGCGGTTGAAGCGGGAGTGGTTTGGGGCCTCGCGCAGCGCGCTCCTCGAGACGCGGCGCGTGGCGGAAGATCTCGCCGGCTTCGCCGACATGGCGCTGGCGCGCACGGCGGCTGCTACTGGTGCGGCTACCGCCGCACTGCACGTGGTCCAGGACGGAGACCGAGTGCGTATGATCGCCAACCTCGGCGGTCCGGAGAGCCCCGACGAGCGGGACCCCGTGAAACTCGGACAGGGTTTGGTGGGCAAGGCGGCCAAGACCGGTGAAGCGACGATCCTGCGCGGGCTGGACGAGCACAACGTACGGCTAACCACGGGTGTGGTGGAGATCGTACCGCGCGCCCTTTTGCTGTTTCCCATCAGCGGCCAGGACGGAACGCTTGCTGTCATCGAGTTGGGCTTTGTGGACACCAGTGTAGACAGTGCCCGCGACCTGCTGGAGTACCTGACCCAGGACTTGGCGGACGGCATTCGGGAAGTGATGCAAGGACCTGCCGTGCGGGGCAACGGGGATGCCCGGATTCGCGAGCTGGGCGAAGACTTGGCCATTGCGACGGCCCGCGTCGAGCAACTCACGCGTGAGCTGCAGCAGCGCGATCGCAGCCTACGCGAGGTCGAGCAGGTGCTCGAGACCCTGCGCAGTACTCCGGTGGATGAAGCGAGCTAGCTAAGCTAGCGACCTTGTCCAGACGCATCCATTCGAGGCAACGCGATCAGACTTGACGCAAACGCCCACGAAACGCTGACTCAAGGTCGCTAGCTCATCGACTCTTTGCGGTAGGTCGACGGCGATACGCCCGACCACCGCTTGAACGCCCGGTTGAACGAGCTAGCGTCGGAGAACCCCATGCGGAACGCTACGTCGCTGACTTCGACCTCCGGGCCCCGCAGGAAATCGCACGCCCGTTCGTAGCGCACCTGATCGAGGACGCGCTGGTAGCTCGTTCCCATGGCGCGCAGGTGTCGCGCCATGGTGCGCACGCTCATGCCTGCCCGCCGGGCGATTCGATCGGCAGATGCGGTGCCCGCGGGCAGCTCGCTCATGATCAACCGGCGAAGCGATTGAACCAGGTCCTGCTCTTCGGGAAGCTGTTCCAGCATACGCTGCGCCTGCCGTTCCAGGATCTGCCGAAGCCGCGGGTCACGACGGGGCAGTGGTTGTGCCAGCGTGTTGCGCCCATAGAGGATCAGGTCGTTGGGGCAGTCAAACCGCATCCGGCACCCAAGCGCGTGGCTGAGCGCCTCCGCCCCGTCCGGGCGGCGCTGCCGGAAGCACACTTCCGCGGGCTGTCCGTGGGGGTCGCTTACGCGCTTGCCGAGTGACACCAGCGCAACGACCAGTACTTGCACGGGTATAGGACCCACGTGCGCGGGCCCATTGATGTCGATCCGCAGCGACGTATAGGTCCCGCCCGGGTGGAGCGAAAACTGGGCACCGCTGCCAAGCATCCGCTCGTACTGAATCATTAGGGTGAGCGCTTGGTTGAGGTCGTCGGATGCCCTCATCAAGTACCCGAGCAGGTCGAAGCACTCGGGCTCGACCGCCATTGCAGCTTTCAGGGGCATTCGGTCATCGCCAGTCTGCTGAATGGCGCTCTTGCATACCCGTTCGGCCACAGATACGGACACGAGGCGAGGAGGGCCCTCCAGCTCTTGCGCGGTTAGCCCCGCGTCCTGGAGTATCCGCTCCTGGTCCACACCCAGCTTGTCAAACGCGGATAGGAATCCACGCACGACAAAACTCCCAACCGTAGAACCCGACAGCCCACTCACGTCCGACAGTGTACGAAGATGAACACAATGATCCCTGTCCGATCCGGCCAATCCGGTGGCCCCGGGTGCAATTGGTCTCGATTCCGTGAGCAGGTGAATATGGCGAAATCCCTCGGTTTATCCTAGGAGTAGGACATTTTCTCACTTCAGGGGGCCGCCAGGAGCCCCGAGAGCCTTGACAGCTGCGGTCCGTGGAACCTGGCGGGCCACCAGCGAAGCACCCGGATGGCTTTCGCAGAGGATTCGTCTTCTGACCCAACTCGACACGTAGTGGGAAAGCAAAGAGGG
>JAPPOR010001053.1 GCA_028817905.1 Myxococcales bacterium | reverse complement strand
AACCGGCGGATGCGACCGTCCGGTTTCACCTTGCGGATCCGGTGCGCATCAGTCTCGGCGATGTCCAGCGAGCCCTCCTCATCGACCACGATGCTTGTCGGCGTGACCAGGTCGGCTTCGGTGGCGACAATTCCTTCTTCGGGCTTCTGCTCACCCGCCAGGATGCCCAGGGCACCGCCCTCGTAGCTCACCAGGCGTAACTCTCCGCCACCGGCCACCGTCCGGATCGTGCCGTCCGGATCGATCGCGCGCACCCGGCTGGCGTAGCGCAGGTCTTGGGTGAACTCGGCCAGGTCGGACACGTACAACGTACCGGTCGCGTCCAGCGCCAGGCCGTAGGGAGACACCAACTCCGCCTGGATCGCCGGTCCGCCGTCCCCGACGCCGTCCTCGGGGGTCCCACCTCCCGCGACGGTGGTGATCGTGCCGCTGGGTGCGACCGCGCGCACCACCTTGTCCGCCCGTTGCACGATGTAGAGGGTACCATCGGGTGCCAGCGCAAGCCCCTCGGGACTGCCCACGGCTGCCTGGTCGGCGGGGCCGCCGTCACCGCTGATACCTGGCTGGCCTATCCCCGCATAGGTGTCGATGGCGCCGTCCGGCTGGATGCGCCGGACGCGGTGCCCGTCGCTGTCTGAGAAGAAGAGGGTGCCATCGGATGCCACCACCACGTCCGCTCCGCTAACGAAGCTGGCGTCGATCGCGGCGCCTCCGTCGCCGGTGTGGGTCTCGTCCCCCTGGCCACTCAGGCGCACGACGCGCTGACCCAGGCGTTGGCTGGTTCGCTGACGACCGTCCCCGCGGTGCAGGACACCACCCAGTGGGTCGTAGAGGTGCTGAGCGCTGAAGCTCCAACCACCCATGCCCATGGCGGTCGCGTCCACGGTCCCGACGTGGACTTCAGAAAGGCTCCAGAGCGTGACCTCCTGGCGACTCGCTGAACCGCTGATCGCCAACCCCGGGTTGGCACTGAAGCGCGCGGTCTCCGCATATTGGCCCGGGTACGTGAACCCGACCCGAACCATGGCCGGCTGACGGCCCTGCCACGCGCGGCCGTAGGCGTCGCGGCCGTCCCAGCGGTAAACGGCCTTGAGGTTGGGCGCCGGCTCGAAATGCTGGCGTGTCACCTGGCCCAGCACGGTCACCTCGAGCTCGATGCCCAGCAGAGATTCCGGCACGCTGTCCCCCGACAGGGCCACCTCCACCTCGTGGGTGTCGCGGCGCCCCGGCATGCGCTCGCTCTGGTAGTGGAGACTGAAGGGCGCGCCCGACAGCGGCACCACCTCGCCCAGGGTCTGGTCCTCGCATCCGATGATCGAGCCGCTTTCGCTCGTGCGACAGTCCTCCGCACCACCGGTGCGCGCATCTGCGCTGGGCTCGATGCCGTCGCGCGGCAGCGTCGTGCCCCAGTTCAGGTCGAGGAACGAGAAATGCGGTGTCTGCGTGCGCCACAGGGACTGGCCTCTTTCGTAGCGGACTGCCAACAGGCCGAGCTCCTGCTCGTCGATGCCGTACTCCGAAAGGGTGGACAGAGGGTCTCCCGATCCGTCGGCATCGATGTCCAGCACGGCCTTGCCATCCACGATGTCCACGATGTCGATGACAACCCCGCTATCGGCGGCCTCCCAGACGTCCTCTTCTTCCTTGTAGAAACCGAGCGGCACGGCCGTGCCGGCCGGAAATCCCAGGAAGTTATCGACGTAGTTGACCAGCGGGGGATCGAACACCAGGTCAGCCGCCCCCATGGCTTCCGCCTCGTCCACCGACAGATCGACCGCGTAGGTGTAGCCGCTGTTGGCCGGAAGGTCCCCGGGCATGGCCTCCGGACCCTGGTCACCCACGGTGAACTCCGTGACGCGTACGCTCAAGTCTGTCAGCTCGATGCCCTCGCCGGACGGCATCATCGCCATCGCCCGCGTGCCCGGTTCGAACACGACGGCGTGGGCCCGCTGGCCGTCGCTATCGTGCTCCATGGGGCCGCGCACGAGGACCGGGCCCGACATCTCGTCCAGCGCCACTTCCCCCGCGACTGGATTGCGCGCCATCATCACCACACTCGGAAAGGGTACGAAGCGCCGATTCTCGACATCGCGGTGGCGCTGCACGCGCATGAGGCCGTCCTTCTCGAAGCACAGCGTGAGCTGGCCGCCCCCGTTGACGGCCAGGTCGTAGGTGCCTTCGGGCCCGGTCGTCG
>JAPPOR010000474.1 GCA_028817905.1 Myxococcales bacterium | reverse complement strand
ACCGTGGACGGCCTGTCCAGAGGAGCCTGCAAGGCGGGCGAAAGCCAAGCTGAGGCTCGCGACGACCACCGCCTCCGACGCGTAGAACGGCAGAGCGAAGAGTAGGCCAGCGATTGGGCCCATCGTTCGTGCGGCGACTATTTGGGGATAGCTGACCACGAGCGTGGGCACCCAGATCGGGCTGAAGAACATCCCACAGGATACGAGCGCCAACAGGTACGTGCCTAGCAATCTCCAGCCATTGCCAGAGGAGCGCGCCCAAGCCAATGAAAGCGAAGGAGGCTCTCCGATTGCAGCTGCTGGCAATAGCAATGAGGCGCGTGCGAACGCGTAAGCGGCTGCGAGCAGCACCAAGGGCGAAGCGCAGGACCACCACAACGCTTCGTACAATCCTGGAAACAGCCATACGGTTTGGACGACGATGGACCAAGAGACGAAGACAGAATGGGGTGTCGACCAGGAGAAGACCGAACGCCACGTGCCAGCTTCCTGCAGAAGAATCGCGCGATGCCATTGCACAGCAAACAGGATCGCAGGAATCCCACTGAGCGTTCCCATCCGCCGTCCCGGGCTCGCCCACACCGCCAGCCGGCCAAAAGAAGTGGAGTGCCACGCTCAGCAAGAGCGGAACCGCCGCGACCTGGCCCAAGTCCCTTCGTCGTCGTACGGTCGTGCGCCACGCGGCAACCACCGTCCGATAGGGTCGCAGCGACGCATATCCCTGCATCCGACCAGTCGAACCTTCCTGGGCCACCTAGCTCGGAGGATAGTCTCTGCTTGTGCCGCTGTCAGCCGATGAAGCGATGCATGCGGCAGAGGTAGCCGCTCGGAGGCCCGCGAGCTACCTGACATCGACATGTCGGGAATTCGGCTCGCAGTCCCGCATGCGTGTTCGCTGATGCTTGGCAGCAGCCTGATCCCGGGGGGGGCTGGCACACCTCGATGATGCCGACCGCCACCCGAGAATGCTGCTGTAGTCTCGGTGGGTGAGTTGGATCGGAGGTGACGCGGCCACCTCGCCGCCCGTTTCGCTCTTGTGGGTTCCACCGCCGAGTTGCAGCCACGTATTTCGACGTTTCCTAAAACTCCCGATTGCCTTTGCCCGAAGCCGTGCATGCCAGCTGCGGTGAACGGCGCAGCTGTTGCGGGTCGGTTGCGAGGGCGTTGCAAGGCTCATGATCGAGGTCCCCGGCGGGGCTGGCGGCGACCACTGTGGTCGCCGGCCGCCCGTGTCGTGTCCGGCCGGAGGTGCGCTTGCAGGATCGCAGGCCAAATGCTCCACCCGTGCAACGTCCGCGATGGCGCCCCAGTCCGCGCTTCATGAGCCAGCGGTCCTAGGCGCGCGAAGAGTAAGGGGTCGAGGCGTGGCGTCGTCGGCGACAACGGGTGGCACTGTTTCTGCAAGTGCAGCATCGGATGCCCTCCCACCTGAACTCCAAGCTGGCTGTCATGGGTCTGCTGTGCTGCGGCGCCGTGAACGTCGTGTGTCTTGCATGGCTCGCTGCAGAGCGGGGACCGAGTCGCAGGCAACGCCCTATCACGCGCACGTCGTCCCACACGCACGCATCGCGCCCTGTGTCTGGCTCACCGAGCGGCGTCGGCACCGACCTTTGCTTTGCTAGCGCCCCCGCCATGGGGGCTGGTGGGGTAGCTCCGAAGACCGAAGGTGCCGCGTCGGTTACGGCCAGTAGTCGAGGCACACGGTCACAAGTTGTCCGTCGACGTCCTCGGCGGGTTCGGGAGCCCGCGCGCGTGTCCCCTCGTGCGCGCGCAACGCCGTCAGCGCGCGAACCCGAAGTGCTCGAGGGCCGGCCTATCGTCGTCGACCCGTCGGTAGCAGCAGCTCAGCGACCTGATCGTGTTCAGCAGCAGCACACGGAGTGGCGTCACGCGCTGTGGAATCCCTGGCACGACGTGCCTCGATCCGGGCCGGCGCTGACGCAAGCTGCCGGGCACGAACCCGCGCGTCCCTCATGGCAGGCCCCCACGACGCCGCCGTCGGCTGAGACGGACCTGCGCGACCCTTGGCAGGAGCGGGGCGACTAGCCCGGATGATTCATGAACTCTGCACCGCCTCGCTTGTTCTTCGACTTCACACAGCTTTCGCCGCCCTAGCAAGTAAGCATTCGGTCGCCGAAAAGTCGTGTGAAGCCGAATCCCTGCGCGATCCGACGCAGAGTTCATGAATAGTCCGGGCTAGC
>JAPPOR010000408.1 GCA_028817905.1 Myxococcales bacterium | reverse complement strand
GGGCTTTCGACGACCGACGGGCATACTCCCTGTATTCGCTAGGGCGGCGAAAGTCCTGTGGAGTCGAAGGACAAGCGAGGCGGTGTCGAGGTCGTGAATGATCCGGGCTAGCCCGCAGATCGCTACCAGCGACTTCCAACGAGCTGGGTGCCCACCGTGGTTCCCCAGAGGTTGCACATCTCGCCGCCGTACAGCGAGTTGGCCCAGCGCATGGTGATGTCGGAGTCATTCTCGACGAAGCAGGAGAACTTCAGCTGATCCCCCGCCTTGACCTCGAGCATTCCGCTTATCGCACCGTCCACCTTGGCTTCGGAATTGATCGGTGGGTTCATCGTCAGGCTGTCGTAGTTGTACACGATGGACTCGTACCAATCCCACGAATCGTAGATGAGCTCATCGTTGAGCCAGACAGCGAAGCGCGGGGTCCATGCGTGACGGTGTCCGTACAGCTGTATGATGCGGCCGGGCCTGTCGAAGGTCTCCGTGTACGTAATGGTCTCCTTTTCACCCGGCGGCACCGCCATACCCAGGCCACCCACGATCCCGATCCTGCCCGCGCGCTGGGTGACCTCGGCCTCGGGGGCCGTGTAGACGTTGATCCACATCTCCCGCAGCTGCGTTTGCTCGGTGACGTTGTACGCATGGAGGTTCATGCACAGGCTTGAATCGCCGCGCAGCTCGCGCCCGAGACCCTCGTTCTCGGGTGCCGGAACGCCCCCTGGGGGGTTGTCGTAGATCAGGTTCTGGCCACCACCGACGGAGCCGATTTGCCGCGCACCCTCACAGTCGGTGCCGTTGTAGACCCGCTCTTCGGGCCTGCCCTCTACCACGCTGGAGATCCAGTGGTGGGAACCGGGTCGCAGTTGAACGGTGATGCGGTTGAAGAACACATCTTCATCGACCGGAATATGGCCGAGGACAGAGTTATTGAACTCCTCCCCGGGCTCGATGGTGTACTTCGCGATCTCCGCCGGATCGGCGTAGTCGTCCGGCCCGATGTGGATCTGGAACCCTTCCCCCTCAGCTGGCGGCAGAATGCAGAACTCGTCGCCGGGAAACCCGCTATCGATGCCACACGGGTTCGGGTCGCTGTGACACGGCTGCGAGTAGGAAACGCGTCGGTCGACACAGTTGTCGGTCGGCGGCGGCAGCTCGGCCGCTTCGTTCCCCATTGCCCCGGAAGCCGGCTCCACCGGTTCGGCCAGTCCGGGGGCACCCGCCCCGGCGGCGGCCGGCTGTTCGGTCGGCGGCTGGCCCTGACCCGGGTCGGACGCAGCCGCCTGTCCAGGCGGTTCGGCGGGACTCGGTTGGTCGGTGACCGACGGCGCCTGGGTGGTAACGCCAGCCCGCGAAGCCGCCATGGCTGGCAGCGGAGGGTTCCCCATCTGTGCTGGCGCGGAGCCTGGTGCAGCCGCTTCCGTCGTTCCATCGTTCGCGCCGTCGCTGCTCCCGCAAGCGCACAGCACCAAGGCCACCAGGACGATCGCGTGTCTCATCTGTTCCTCCGCGCATGCATCGCCGCCCTGCTCGCCCGCACCCGCGACGAACGCCCAGACCAGCCTCCTACTCAACCTGTTAAGCAGTATTTCGTCGCGGACCAGTGCCAAGGACGTCGTTGTGGCTGAACGGTGGCCGTACTGATCGCGTACGGCCTAACGAATTGTGATTGCTCAACCCGGCGACGGTTCACCCGTGCGAACCCTTCTGGGAGCAGGCCCCGGCCCTGCGCACTTCCAAAGGCGAGCCGCGACACGACGGGTCGAAAAGGGCCGCACGCCTCCGGCTCGACGCGTCCATGACCCCAGTTCGGTTCAAAGGACCGCAACTCAACACGGAACCGGAGACCGGGAACGGGACCAGAGACCGGGACCAGAGGGACTTCTGGCCACGGCTTCAGATCAATCGGGCGACGTGGAGGCTTCGATCGAGGTCGTCCATGTCGAGCAGCGCGCGCGCCAGGAGCTCCCCGACGGCTGGCGCGACGCTCATCCCCTTGCCGCCCAGGCCAGTGAGCCAGTGCAAACCCGCAAGCCGCGGGTCGGGGCCCACGACCAACTGCCGGTCGGGAGCGAAGGTCCGCAGGCACGCCCAGATCGTCTGTGCACCCGCACCGCTCAAGCCAGGGGCAAGGCGCGTCAGCTTGCGCGCCAGGTGCTCGAGCGCGTGGGACTCGGCGGCTACCTCCCCGGGCAGGGCGGGTACCTCATCGCAAGGGCTGGCCAGGAGCCCCGTGCCTTCCCTGCGGACGTACACCTCATCATCGAGACGCCAGGTCACCGGACCCGGGAGGCTAGCGCCGGCCTCCGGGGAAAGCTGGACCAGGTGGCGCCGATAGGGCTGCAGGGGCAGGTTCAAGCCCAAGCCCGCCGAAAACCCTGCCGACCAGGCGCCCGCAGCGATGACAACATGGGACGCTGCCACGGTGGTGCCATCGTCGAGTTCCAGGCCGGTGACGTGACCGCGCCCGTGGAGCACGCGCCGAACCCCCGTTCTGGTTTGAACGCGAGCCCCAGCGGCGCGTGCCTGTTGTTCGAGGCCCCGCAGGATCGCATGAATATCCAGCACCCCACCGCCGGTGAGCAGCAGTCCCGCCTGGATCTCGCCACCGGCAAGCTCGGGGTGCACCGCCGCCAGCGCCTCACCCTCGAGCACGCGATACGGCACGCCCTGGGAGGCAGCACGGCGCCGCTGCCGTTCGACGTCCCCGGCGCGGCCGCTGACGAGCGTCAAGCCGACCGCGGACAGGAGAGTCTGCTCACTGGTCTCCGCCAGTAGCTCCTGGCTGCGCCGCGCCAGCGCGGCACTGACTTCATCTTCCTCAAGAGGCCGATAGATCGCCGCGTTGCGCCCGGAGGCATGGGCGCCGATCACGGCATCGCGTTCGAACAGGCACACCCGGCAAGCACCCGCAAGCCGGGCCGCCGCCGACAGGCCGGCGATCCCACCGCCGACGACCGCCACGTCGCAAGCCATGGATCACCCAAGCTAGCTAACCGAACTCGAGCGGCATCGCGTCCAGGCGGGCCCGATATGCCTGGATGTCCACCGGGTCCTGCGCCACGCCCGAGGTCATCGCCGCCTGTGCCACCGCCGATGACACCCATGAAAGCACACGCCGATCGAAGGGTTTCGGGATGATGTAGGATGGTCCAAAGGCCAGCGGATCACCGCCGTATGCGGCGCGCACCTGCTCCGGGACTGGCTCACGCGCCAGGTCCGCCAGGGCCCGGGCCGCCGCGAGCTTCATCTCCTCGGTGATCGAGGTCGCGGCCACGTCCAGGGCGCCGCGGAAGATAAACGGAAAGCCCAACACGTTGTTAACCTGGTTGGGATGATCGCTTCGGCCGGTAGCCACGATCGCGTCCGGCCGCACGCGCAGGCACTCTTCGTAGGGCACCTCGGGGTCGGGGTTGGCCAGGACGAATAGGATCGGCTTGGGCGCCATCGTCCGCAGGAGCGCACTGTCGACCGAGCCACCGGACGACAACCCGATCAGCACGTCCGCACCCTCCAGGGCATCCGCCAGCGTCCTGCGCGGATCGTCGCTCGGCCGCGCAAACGGCATCTTGTAGCTGCTCACACCGCCTCGACCGTCACGGATGATCCCGCGCGAGTCGATCATGGTGATCTTGTCGCGATCGACCCCGAGCTCGATCCAAAGCTCCATACAGCTAATCGCCGATGCGCCCGCGCCCAGGCACACCACGTTGAGGTCGGAAAGACGCCGTTCCTGGAGCTCGGCGGCATTGAGCAGCCCGGCCGCCGAAATGATCGCCGTACCATGCTGATCGTCGTGGAATACCGGCACGCCCATGCGCATCTTCAGGGCCTTCTCGATCACGAAGCACTCTGGAGCTTTGATGTCCTCCAGGTTGATGCCCCCGAACGTGGGCTCGAGCGCGGCGATGGTCTCGATCACCCTCTCGGGATCGCGCGCGTCGATCTCAATATCGAACACGTCGATGTCCGCGAAGTGCTTGAACAGCACCGCCTTGCCCTCCATGACCGGCTTGGCGGCGTAGGGGCCGATGTCGCCGAGGCCAAGCACCGCCGTGCCGTTGCTGACCACACCCACCAGGTTCCGCCGACCCGTGTACACGTTGACGTTGGCACGGGTCTTGTGGATCTCCCGACAGGGCTCGGCCACGCCGGGGCTGTAGGCCAGCGAAAGATCCCGCTGCGTGGTCACCGGCTTGGTGGGCACTACAGCCAGCTTCCCTGGACGCCCGTGGGCGTGGTAGTCGAGCGCCGCCTGCCGGTCATCCCGGCGGTCATCGGTCCCGGATGAGCCTTCCCTGGCCATCCCTTCGGCGCTGGTTGTGGAGTTGGAACCCGCGGATCCCCGCGTGTCCCCGGGCACTGGTGTCTCTGTATGGGTCATCGACCGAACAGCTCTCGTCGAGGGGGCGATAACAGGTACCGCGAGCCATGGGAAATGTCGAATGGTTTACTCTTCGCTTCCCATCACTGGTCAGACGGTCAGGAAAGCGCCGTGGGCCGACGGGCCAGGAGATGGGGATTGGGTACCCCGCCCACTCCTGGGCTCGCGCCGCGTTCCTTTCGTCGTACAGTCGCGCACCAGCGGATGAGTGGGCGGGTGAGTGGGGCGGCCTATGGAGCGGAAGACCTTGATTCGCAATAGAAATCGTCGCGGGCCAGCCCTCGCCTACGGACTGCCGGGAGCCCTGCTGCTGGCCACGGTACCCTGGGCGACCGGCGCCCCCAGCCCCGGGATGGTGGGCGTACCCGGCTGGGCCGCGCTAAGCCTGGCCACGACGGCCGTCTACGCCCTGGCCCTTGTTTGGGCCCTTGGCGACCGCTTCGCGGACGAAGGCGACCCGGCGGGACCGAACGACGATCGGGATGCAGCCTAGATGAACGTCGTCGACCCCGTCGGCCTGTCGATCATGTCGATCTACCTGCTCGCGCTCATCGCGATCGGGTTCGCTAGCCGCTTCGCGCGCCGCGAGAACTCGCTCGGAGATTTCTACCTGGGCGGCCGAGGGCTGGGCACGCTTGTGCTGTTCCTGACACTCTACGCGACCCAGTACAGCGGTCTGACGTTGGTCGGGTTCGCCGGGCAGGCCTACCGCTCCGGGTTCACGTTCCTGGTCAGCGTCACCTTCGCATGCTCGGTGATCGGCGGCTACGTGATGATCGCGCCGCGCCTACGGACCCTGTCCGAGCGACACGGCTTCATCACGATCGGAGACTTCATCCAGCACCGCTATGGCAGTGCGCGGCTCACCGCGTGGACCACCGGCGTGTTCGTGTTCGCGCTGGCCACCTACGTCCTGTCGAACCTCAAGGCTGCCGGATATGTGATCGAGGCTGCCAGTGGCGGGCGTATCGGGATGGCCGCCGGCATCATCGGGCTGTCCGTGCTCATCGCCGCATACGAAACCCTGGGCGGCCTGCGCGCGGTCGCCTGGACGGACACCCTGCAGGGCGGCGTGCTGTGCTTCGGGTGCGCCGCAGCCTTCTTCACCATCGTCGACCACTACGGCTGGTCTGACAGTATGATGCAGCTTGCAACGGCACGGCCGGACTTCTTCGCGGCTCCGTCGGGCGCCCAACAGACCGGCTGGCTGAGCACACTCGTGCTCGTCATGTTCGGCGTGTCGATCTATCCCCACGCGGTTCAGCGCATTTACGCAGCTGTCAGCCGCAGGGCTCTGTTGCGGTCCATGCAGCTGATGCTGCTCATGCCGTTCATCACGACCTTACCCATGCTCGCAGTTGGCTACATTGGAGCCGCCCACTTCCCGGACCTCTCCCAGACACAGAGCGAGCAGGTGGTCTTTGTGGTGCTCGGACGGCTGAGCGAGACGATCACCGCCCTTGGCCCGCTCGTCGCGCTGCTGGTGTGCGCATTGCTAGCGGCCATCATGTCCACGGTGGATTCGGCCCTGCTGGCGATCTCATCGCTGGTCACCCAGGACCTGTACGCCCGCCTGCGCCCCGGGAACTCCCAAGAGGCCCTGACACGCCTGGGAAAACGCTTCTCCTGGGCACTCATGGCGGCCCTGGTGGGTCTGGCGATCGCCCTGCCCCAGACCCTATGGCGCATCACCGAAGTGAAGCTGGAGGTGCTCGTCCAGATGGCGCCGGCCGTCTTCATCGGACTGCACCTGCCCCAGGTTCGCGCGCGCGACATCGGCTGGGGCTTGGTCATCGGACTTACCGTGACCCTGGGAGTACCACTCGCAGCAACCCTGACGAGCACCCTCGCGGAAAGACCCCTCGGGGTGCACGCAGGGGTGTGGGGCTTGGCAGCCAACCTGGGCACGGTCCTGTGGAGGGACGCGCATGGCCCGGATGATCCATGAACCCTGCGTCGGATCGCGCAGGGTTCGTGAATCATCCGGGCTAGGTCTTAGACCCAAGCCCTTCCCCGGATACAATGCGCCCGAGCAGGAGACGCAAGCATGAACGACCCGAAGCCAAAACTGGATGCCTTTCGCGCAGAAGCGCGCACCTGGCTGGACGCCAATTTCCCAAGGGCGCTCGCCGGGCGCGCTGGCGCCAGTGGCGAGGAGGCTCAGGCTTGGGCGCGCCGGCTGGGGGAGAAGGGCTGGGGCACCCCGACCTGGCCGAGCGAGTACGGCGGCGGCGGGCTCAGCCAGCTCGAGGCAAAGGTCCTGAACGAGGAGCTCGACCGCATCGGAGCCTTCAACCCGCTCCCTCGAATCGCAGGGATGGGTATCACCATGGTGGGACCCACCATTCTCGAGTACGGGACCGAGGATCAGAAGAAGCGACACCTCCCGCCGATCTGTCGCGGTGAGGTGTTTTGGGCACTCGGCTACTCGGAGCCCAACGCGGGCTCGGATCTCGCTTCGCTTCAGACGCGCGCCGAGGACCAGGGCGATCACTGGATCGTCAATGGACAGAAGACGTGGACCTCCGGGGCCGATCGCGCCCAGTGGTGCGGAATCCTTGCCCGCACCGACCCGGAAGCCCCCAAGCGAGCGGGCATCAGTTTTCTCATGCTCGACATGCGCCAACCGGGCATCGAGACCCGGCCGATTCGCCTGATCGCGGGCGCGTCACCGTTCTGCGAGACGTTCTTCAACCAAGCGCGCGCCGAAAAGCACGACCTTCTCGGCCCCTTGAACGGAGGGTGGACCGTTGGCAAGCGTCTCCTGCAGCACGAGCGCCAAAGCCAAACGGGGGCGACTTCCGGTCTCGGGGGAGGCGGTCCGAGAGCTTCTCTGCCGGATCTGGCGAAGCGCTACGTCGGGCTGGACACCGATGGCCGGCTTGCTGACCGTGACCTGCGCGCGCGGCTGGCCAGCCAAATGATGAACGCGAAGGCCCACGCGCTCACCCTGACGCGTGTCTTCGCCGAGGCGCGCGGCAACGCAAAGGTCAGCGCGTCCGCGTCGATTCTGAAGAACACCGCATCGCGGGTGGCGCAGCAGCGCGCAGAGCTGGTGCTTGAGATCATGGGTCACCAAGGGCTCGGCTGGGACGGGGACGCGTTCTCGGAGGCGGAACTCCAGGCCGTCCGTGGCTGGCTGTCCGGCAAGGCGATGTCGATCTACGGTGGGTCGTTCGAGATTCAGTACAACATCATCGCGAAGAACATTCTCGGTCTGCCCGAAAACACCCAGCGCGGCTGAACGAGAGGATGGTTGCGGGTCCGTACGGCCTGGCACAGCGGCAAAGGATGACGACATGGCGGTCCTGACGGAAGAACAGGCGCTCCTCAAGGAGCAAGCACGAGCGTGGGCCAAGGAGGAAGCCCCCGTTTCGCGTTTTCGCGAGATGCGGGACAGCGGGGCTGAGCTCGGCTTCGATCGGGACACCTGGTCGAGCATCGCGAAGCTAGGATGGCCAGGCATCGTGATCCCAGAACAATACGGCGGGGCGAGCATGGGGCACCTCACCTTCGGTCTGGTTCTCGAGGAGCTCGGCCGTCAGCTGACCGCCTCGCCCCTGCTGGCAACCGGCCTGGTCGGTGCAACCGCACTGATCGAGGGGGGTAGTGATGAGCAGCTGCGCCGCTGGCTTCCGGGAGTCGCGGACGGCACGGCGATCCTCACGTTGGCCGTTGATGGGGGTCCACGCCACGCGCCGCTCGATCCGGGTGTGACCGCGGAGCGGAGCACAGATGGCTATTGCCTTCGCGGACGCAAGACGCACGTGCTCGAGGGACTCGCCGCTGACGCACTCGTAGTGTCGACGAGAACGACGGGCGTGGCCGGCGACCCCGAAGGCGTGAGTCTCTTGCTTGTTGACGCCGAGGTTCCTGGTTTGACGCGCAAGCGCCGCGCGACCGCAGACAGTCGCGGCTATGCCGATCTCATCTTCGAAGGCGTTCAAGTGCCGGAGTCGGCGTTGCTGGGAGCTCCGGACGCGGCTGCTCCGCTACTGGAGGCCATTCTGGACCGCGCACGCGCGGGGGTCGCGGCTGAGATGCTCGGGGTCGCGGCCCAGTCGTTCGACATGACGCTCGAGTACTTGAAGACGCGTGTGCAGTTCGGTCAGGTCATCGGAGGGTTCCAGGCCCTCGGACACCGCGCGGCAGCCCTGTTTTCGGCGATGGAGCTCACCCGCTCGTGCGTCGAGGCCGCCTTCCAGGCGATCGACGCCGGCACGGACGACGTGCCGGCTCTGTGCTCGCTCGCAAAGGCCCAGGCGTGCGATTTCGTGCACCACATGTCGAACGAACTGATTCAGATGCACGGAGGCATTGGAATGACAGACGAGTTCGACGCCGGTCTCTATCTCAAACGCGCGCGCGCCCTCGAAGCGACCTTTGGAAACGCCGCCTTCCATCGCGACCGCTACGCAACGCTGCACGGCTTCTAGGGCGCTTCCCTTCAGCGTTTGACCGGGCCCACACCTCGCCCATCCATGACAGGCCGTGCCTATTCGTCGAGGTCCAGCGAGGTCAACGTGTGCAGATGCCAGCGCGGGCCCAGGTGACCGCATCCCTGCCGCCCGATGTCCACGCGACCCGGGCAATCGTGCTCGTCGCCAGCGTCGTTGGGCGGGCCGTTGCCACATTGAATATCGTTGTAGACCGGGCGCCCCGCAGACCCGGGGCCGGGCCCGAGGGCGTCGCATACCTGGCGCACGGTCCGAGTGCCGAAGGGCGTCGCCACCTCGATCCCGCCGATGTTGTGGTCGAAGGTGGACTCGCAATAGCAGCGGGATCCGACCGAGTAGCTGTCAGACCAGCCCGAGCCTGGATCGCGTCCGACCACGTCCACCACAAGCACGATGTCCGGGTGGCTTCCCGCGGGCGCGCTGCATACCTGGTCGATGCAACGGGCGCTTTGACAGTCGCTGTGCGTGTCACAGCTGCTGCCATTGGGGCAAGCCCAGCAAGCTGCACCACACGCCCCGAGCGGACCCCGGCTACCGGCATCGCTGTCACACACGGGCTCGGACTCGCTGTTCGGCCCCGCACCTGCTTCGGCGCCCGCTTCGACGCCCGCTTCGACAGTAGCGGCAACGCTCCCATCGAGGGGTAGCGTGGCATCGCCCAGGTCGGATCCTGCAGCTGCATCATTCGCAGCGATGCTGCCGTCGAAGCGTCGCGAGGCATTCAGGTGAATCGCTGCATCTGCCTCCCCGCTGGTACCTGACCGGGGCATGCTGGCCATGTTGGCATCCGCCCTCCCGTCACCATCCCTCGGCGGTTGGATGCCCGCCCGGTCTTCATCCTGCGCGCTACAGGCGACGAGGAACAGGCATGCGAGCGCCCGCCGACACCCGATCGCGATGCGCTCAAAACCGGAGCCGGCACGCCTCACCCCTTGGAGGCGCGGCGAAGGAAATGTGATGTCGATGTGGCTCATCAGAGTTCCCAGCTCCCACACTTCTACCGCAGAGGGCGGAGATGCGGGAAGAGTGACACGGGCAGGCGTCCAGAAAGGCGGTCCACAGGTTCATGCTGAGTCCAGTCGGGCGTTTCGATGTGGGGTCAGCGCCAGCATGACGCCACCCAGGATCAGGACCGAAGCGATCAGCAATCGAGCGGTGACGGTCTCGGACATGAACAGCACGCCTCCCACGGCCGCGATGACGGGTACGGTGAGCTGGACCGTGGCAGCCGCGGTGGCGGTGAGCCCGGGCAAGGCGGTGTACCAGACCGCGTAACCCAGACCTGATGCCACGGCTCCCGAGGCGACCGCCAACCCGACCCCAGTCGGTGTCATCTGGGCGTGTCTGACGAACAAGGCGCTCACGATCAGCACCATGGGCACACTGCGCACGAAGCTTGCGCGCGTCTGCGCCAGGGGATCGGTCGCGCCGCGGCCACGCACAGAGTAAAGGCCCCAACCGACGCCCGCCATTGCCATTAGCGCGCTTCCAACCGGCGAGGGCGCGCTCACCCCGGGCGATACCATGTACACGAGGCCCGCGACCGCGAGCACCAGGCCCAACCACTGGCGAGGACGGGGGCGCTCGCCCGCGCGCAGCCCGGAGGCGAGCATAGTCGCCTGCACGCACCCAAACAGGATGAGCGCCCCTGTGCCCGTCGCCAAGCTGGTGTAGGCAAAGGAAAAAGGCACGGCGTAGACGAACAGCAGCGCCGCCGATCCCCAGCTGCCGCCCCTCAACGTGGGCGTACGGGTGCGGACGGCGTCCACCAGCAGGAGCGAAAGGGCTCCCGACACCAGCCGCAGGGTCGAGAAGCTGGCAGCGTCGATGGCAGGCTGACCACCGAGAGCTGCGCGACACAGGATCGAATTGGCGGCGAAGGCCGCCATGGCCAAGGCGGTCAGGGCCGCCGTGCGCAGGGTCATGGACCGGGGGCGATGGGCATCGTGTAGCAGACGACGTCGCCCTCGAGTACCAGGGTACCATCGTCGCGCGTGACGGTGGTCCGCAGCTTGGTGATAGGCTTGTCGGCGCGCACCTCGAGCACTTCGGCGGCCCCTGTGATTCTATCCCCAGGGCGCACTGGCGCCTTGAAGCTCCAGCTCACCTGCAAGAACACCGTGCCCGGCCCGGGCAGGTCCTCGGCGACCAGGGCGTTGAGGATGGCGCTGGTCACCCCGCCCTGCACCACGATCTCGCCGAAGCGGGTTCGCTTCGCCGCCTCCTCGTCATAGTGCAGAGGATTGCGGTCGCCGCTGATCTCCGTGAAGCGCTCGATGTCCGTCGGCGCTACCGTGCGCGAGCGTTCCGCTGTCTGACCCACCCGCGGCATCCCCCCCGGCCACACTTCGGTCTTCCCCAGCTCGTCCATGTCGTCCTCCCGGAAGCCTTGAATAGGCCACGACCATTATTCAACCTTATTTGCTAACCTTGAATATGGAGTCGCGATGTCCAAGCTTGTCAAACCCAAATGGGTCGCGAACATCGCCTCCGGGCTGC
>JAPPOR010001076.1 GCA_028817905.1 Myxococcales bacterium | reverse complement strand
GCCCATGCCCATGCACATGCCCATGCCCATGCCCGTGCCCGTGCCCATGCCCGTGCCCATCTTCACTCGCCATCACACGCCTACCCGGTTGCACAGGGTCGCCGCGTAGGCCGCCCCGAAGCCGTTGTCGATGTTGACGACCGTCACCCCCGACGCGCAGCTATTGAGCATCGACAACAGTGCCGCCACACCGCCAAAGCTCGCACCGTAGCCGACGGAGGTCGGCACGGCGATCACGGGCTTGTCCACAAGGCCACCGACCACGCTCGCCAGTGCTCCTTCCATGCCAGCGACGACGATCACCACCGCGGCCGCGTCCAGGCGTTCCCTGCGCCGAAGCAGGCGATGCACGCCGGCCACACCCACGTCGAAGAGTTTGTCGACCTCGTTGCCGAAGGCTTCCGCCGTAACGGCCGCCTCCTCGGCGACCGGGATATCGCTCGTTCCGGCGGTGACGATGCAGATCGGACCGCGGCCGGTCGTTGGGTTCTCAGCAGCTGCCTGCTTGCGTAGCAGGGCGGTGCGGGCAACGGGATTGAGCTCGATGCCGTCAAACGCCTGGCGCAGGGCATCGGCACCGTCCGGGTGTACGCGCGTGACCAGGGCCGTCTGGCCCTTGCGCTCGAGCTCGCGCACGATGCCGACCAGCTGCTCGGGCGTCTTACCGATGCCAAACACGACCTCCGGCACGCCGACACGTAGGGCGCGATGGTGGTCGACCGCCGCGTATCCCAGGTCCGCGAACGGGAGATCCTTCAGGCGTGTGACGGCGGCATCCACCGAAGTGTCGCCGGAGGCCACGCGGCCGAGCAGTTCCTTGAGGTCGTTTGGGTCCATCGGCGATTCCTATGACTCTTGCTTGGAGGTGCTGAAATGGGAGAATCCGGAAAAGGACGTCTCGAGCGGAGCGCCCTCGACGGTTACGCACACCGGGGTCTCGGTGTGCGCGAGGATGCGGCCGATCGGTGTCGCCCAGTCGCCGACCTCTGCATCGGGGGGAGCCGTGAACAGCAGTTCATAGACGTCTCCCTCGGCAAGTACCAGGTCGAATAGGCCCGCGCCAAGCCTGCGCGACGCCGCTTCGAGACCGTCCGCCAGCGGCACCCGTTCGAATTCCACCGTGGCCGACACCTGCGAGGCCTCGCAGAGATGGCCGAGGTCCTGCACCAGTCCGTCGGAGATATCGATGGCGGCGCTTGCCACGCGGGAGAGTGGTTCGCTCAGGTCGACGCGCGCCCTGGGCGCGCGCCAGCAGTCGGCAAACTCCTCGAAGTCGGGGGCGCGGCCGGCGAGCAGGGCGGCCAGTCCCAGAGCGCTGCCGCCGACCGGCCCCGTGACGTACACGATGTCGCCGACGCGGGCGCCGGTCCGGGTGAGCGTTCGGCCGTCGCATTCGCCGACAACGGTGGTCGTGAACGCGGTGTCGCGCGCGCCACTCAGATTTCCGCCCACGATCGGCACGCGGTACGCTTCACTCACCGCGGCCAGGCCGTCGAGGATTCCATCGAAGCGGGCATCGTCCACATCCGGTGCGAGCGACAGCGCCATGAGACAGGCGCGCGGTCGGGCGCCCATCGCGGCCAGGTCACTCAGGGCAGCGACCACCGCGCGCTGCGCGAGCTGGGCAGCGGACCCGAAGGACCATTCGAAATGGACGTGTTCGTTGGCAGTGTCGACGCTTAGAACCTGCACGGCCGCCGAGGGTGCGAGCACCGCCGCGTCATCGCCGATACCTATGCGCACATCCGGACCGGTGGACGGGTCGGCCGACGGGCCCGTCCAGGCCAGTCGCTCCCGGAGCCGCGCGATGCGGCCAAACTCATCCATCGCGGCAGCATGTCAGGGATGCCTTGCGACGGGAAGGCTATCTCCGCAAGCCATTGAAACAGAGTCGTTTCCAGCTTCCGGGCGGTGAAACGGAGTGCCGGCCCATTGGGCCCTCTGGGCACAGGCTGGTCAGCGGAGCGCTCGGAGATGTGGCGGCCAAGGATCGACTCGCTTGTCAGGGTTCGTCTGACGTTTCAGCGCGCACAGTGCGTGCCGGTCCGGGCTGCGCTTCGTATGGTTGAGTAGGTATTTTGATTGGGTGCTTGAATCATGGATGAGGCTTCAGCGGTGCCGTGAGGCGCCTGCGAGCCGGGTGTGGAGGCGATGTCATGAGAAGTTGGTGCGACAAATCGGTGTTCCCCGCCTGTGCCCTGTTGGCCG